>JBFWNO010000024.1:0-27529 GCA_050251015.1 Planctomycetota bacterium | reverse complement strand
TCGTCGCGCTTTTTTTCCAGCGCGGGGAGTTCCTCCTCGAGAGCCTTGATCTCGTTCTTGATTCCCGCCAGGGCCGCCAGGGCGGTTTCCTTCTTGTCGGCTGGCAGTTTGTGGGCCTCCCCCCCCTCCTTCTTCTGGCGGGCCCTCAGGGCCTCCCAACGCGTCCGCAATTCACGGCTTCTTTCATCAAGGGCCAGGAACGCATCCAGATCGAAGGACGAGCGCTTCTTGCGGATGGCTTCACGCAAGGCCTCAGGATTGGCCCTCACCCATTTGAGATCAAGCATGAATGGACTCCTGTGTCAGGGGTGAAGCAGTGAGGGTCAGAGGGGTGGTCGACGTGATCACGCAGGGCACATAGGTGCCGATGAGGTCGGGAGTGGTCTTGACGGCGATGTTCAAGTGGTGTGCATCGCGGCCCATGACCACACCGTGCCTCTTGTCCTCCCTCTCCAGAAGGACTTCCACCGTCTGTCCGATCCGGGCCCGGTTGAGTTTGTCCATCACACCCATCTGGAGGTCCAACAAGCGCTGGTTGCGCTCACGTTTGACTTCCCAGGGGACATCGTCGGCCAGCTTGCCGGCCGCGAAGGTGCCGTCGCGTACGGAATACTTGAAGATGTACGCGGTCTGAAACTCCACCTCGCGCATGAGGGATTCCGTCTCCCGGAAATCCTCCTCAGTCTCGCCGCAGAAACCCACGATGAAGTCGCCGGTGAGGCTGATGCCGGGAATGCGTCTCTTGAGCTTGCCGATGGTCTCCATGTATTCCGTACGGGTGTACTGCCGCTTCATGCGCTTGAGGACCGCGTCCGAACCGCTTTGGGGAGGCAGGGGCAGTGAGGGGCAAACCTTGTCGCATTCGGCCATGGCTTCGATCAGGTCATCGGTCATGAATCGGGGATGGCTGGTGACGAAGCGGATCCGCCGGAGACCTTCGATGGCCTGAGTGGCCCTCAGGAGCTGGGCAAAGGTGCCCACACCGTCCTTGCGGCCATAGGCATTGACCGTCTGGCCAAGGTAGGTGATCTCGGTGCAGCCGTCATTCACCAGGGTGCGAACCTCGCCGAGGATCTCGGGCATCGTCCGGCTGCGCTCCTTGCCGCGTGTGGTGGGCACCACGCAGTAGGTGCAGTGGAGGTCGCATCCGCGCATCACATTCACATAGGCACTGGCGCGGTTGGCCCGCGTGGTGACATCGCGCTCGTAATCCATCCTGTCGCGCCTTGAAAGGTGCGACACCAAAGAAGAGCTGGCCGAGGCCTCGTCGATGATCTCATCGATGCGGTCCATGTGGTCCGTTCCGACAATGAAGTCGACATGCGAGGAGAGGCGGGCCAGTTCCTCACCCCGAAGCTGGCTCATGCAACCCAGGACTCCGATCATCAGGGAGGGGTTGGCCTTCTTCAGCAAGCCATGCTCCCCCACCATCGAGAGCAGTTTGTGTTCGGCCATTTCGCGCACGGCGCAGGTGTTGTACAGAATCACATCGGCCTCGCGCGGAGTCTCCGTGGCGCGCCAACCCTTGTTCTGCAATTTCCCCAGCATCAACTCGCTGTCCAGAACATTCATCTGGCAGCCGAAGGTGTGCAGGAAGACCTTGCGCGTGTCAGATGAGGGCGCTTTGGGGTTCGTTACAGATGCGGTTGTGTTCATCGAGATAGACGACCTTGGGTTCAAAATGCCTAGAGAGCTTGTCATCGGCGATCATCTTGTAGCCGATAACGATCAGCCTGTCGCCGATGGCGGCATGCCTCGCGAGCGCTCCGTTGATCCCGATGATCCCCGAACCGCGCCGGCCTTCGATGATGTAGGTTTCGGCACGGTAGCCGTTGTTCCGGTTGACGACGGCCACTTTTTCATAAGGCAGAAGATCCACCATCTCGAGGAATACGGGATCGACAGTGATCGAACCCACATAATCCAGCCTCGTCTCGGTGACGGTGGCCAGGTGGATCTTGGCGTGACACATGGTGCGGAACATGTCCTAATTTTACCCCAAGACTGGAGTCAGATTGCCGAGAGCCCCGTTGTCGATCAAACGGACTCCCTCGACCCTGGCCGCCATAAAGAGCCTCTCCGTGGGTCCGGCCAGAGCGACTCTAGAAAGATTCACGGGGTCCCTTATTTCACAATATTCAATATCCAACCCTTCGAGGGCCCTACGGGCACAGGCTTCCAAGGCTGGAATTTCGGTCTCTCCGGCTAAAAAATCTCTGCGGGTCTCCTGAAGGGATTGATAAAGGGCAGAGGCTGTTTTCAGCCCCGAAGGGCTCAACCGACGATTGCGGCTGGACATGGCCAGTCCCGTTGATTCCCGAACAATTGTGTGGATATCGAGAGTGCAACTTTGGTAGGTGTCCCGGCACCATTGAGCCACCACAGCGCATTGTTGGTAATCCTTTTCACCAAAGACAGCCACAGAGGGTTTGATGATGTTGAAGAGTTTCGTCAACACCGTCAAGACACCATCGAAGTGGCCCGGACGCTTGGCCCCGCAGAGTTCCCGGGCCAAAGATCCTGCCACCACCTTCACTTCAGCGTGGGCTTCACCCAATTCTTTCGGGGCCAAGACGGCAGCCACACCCGCCCTGTCCAGCTGTTTCACATCCTCCGCAAAGGTTCTCGGGTAGTTGGCAAAATCCTCTTGAGGACCGAATTGAAGAGGGTTCACATAGATGCTGGCCACCACGGTGGGCGCCAATTCCCGTCCGCGGTGACACAGCGACACATGCCCCTGGTGGAGGGCTCCCATGGTGGGTACAAAAGACACAGCCCCATTCACCCCCTCGCGCCAGTTCCTGAACGAGGCCACGTCCTGGAAGACCTTGATCGGCATCTGCGGTTCTTAGAAGGGGATGTCGTCGGAAGTGTCGACGTGGGATCCCGCGGAGGCACCACGCGAAGCAGATGCCGGGGCGTAATCCTCCTCGGGAGAAGCTCCACCACCCTTGCCGGCGCTGATCGGGAATGTCGCCCTTTCAGCCACGATGTAGTGCTTCGACCTGTCCTTGCCGTCGGTCTTATCCTTCCAGGTGTCCATTTCCAGCCTTCCATCGATCAGGATGCCGGCACCCTTGGTGAAATACTTGGCCACAAATTCGGCCTGTTTGCCCCACACCGTCACGTCGATGAAGCAGGACTTCTTGTTCTCGCCCCAGCCATTGTCGAAGGCCAGGCGGCATTCGCAGACCGGTGTGCCACTGGGGGTGCTCCTCAGTTCCGGAGTCTTGGTCAAGCGCCCCATTACAATGATCTTGTTGTAACTCATGCTTTTCTCCTTCGTTTCATCTCTCTCAGCTTACACCCTCGGGGGACACCTTCAGCTAGCCTTCAGGTACGTCTGCACTCCTGCAGTGTCGCCCACAATGACATCCGTGGCAATCCCCAGAAATAGGCCTGTTTCCACAATGCCAGGGATGTTTCGGATGGATTTTTCCAAAATCTTGGGATCCGGTATGGTGCCAAAGGCACAGTCAAGGATGACATTGCCATTGTCCGTAAGGTAGTCCCCCCCACCCTTGGCCCGTCTTCTGGTGACACCGGCCCCCAGGGCCGCAAGGGCCTCCTGGGCCCACTCCCAGCCAAAAGTGACCACTTCAACCGGAAGGGGAAATTTTCCGAGGGTTGAAACAATTTTGGATGGATCCATCACGTAGATGCGCCTCTTGGCACGCCGGGCCACCAATTTTTCCCGGAGGAGAGCTCCCCCACCACCCTTGATCATGTCCCCGTCCTTGGTGCACTCGTCCGCCCCGTCAATAAGGATATCGAGGCCACCCAGCGTGGCGGGAGACATGAGTGTCAGGCCCAGTTCGCTGGCAAGGGTTTCAGTCTGGCGTGAAGTAGCCAGACAGCGCAGATTTTTTCTGTTCTGGGCCAGCCAGCGCGTGGCGTAATCGGCCGTGGAACCCGTACTAAGTCCCACTGCCATCCCATCCACCACCATCGAGGCCGCCTTCTCGGCAGCCAGACGCTTGAGATCGGCCGATTCCACTCAGTACCCCCTGTCCTTGTCGGCTTGCATGACCCTTTCAATGGCCACGCAGTACGCCGCGGTGCGCAGGGTCTGCTTGAGTTGCACCGCCTTCTCATAGGTGGTTTTCCAGGCTGAGATCAACTTCTTCTTCAGCCTTTCCTCCACCTCCTCGAGGGTCCAATGCAGCATCTGCACATTCTGGGTCCACTCGAAATAAGAGGCTGTCACGCCGCCTGCATTGGCCAGGATGTCGGGAACCACAGGGATTCCCCGCTTGTCGAGAATCAGGTCCGCCTGGGGCGTCGTGGGAGCGTTGGCCGCTTCCACCAGCATGCGGCACCGGATCTTCTCGGCATTGCGCTCGTGGATCACGCCACCCAGGGCGGCAGGAATGAGAATATCGCATTCCGTGCACAGCAGGTCGTCATTGCTGACAGGTGTGGAGCCGGGGAAACCCTTGATGCTCTTGGTCTCGGCCACCTGTTTGAGGAGGGCCGGAATATTGAGCCCTGCAGGGTTGGCGATTCCACCCGACACATCGCTCACGGCCACCACCATCATGCCGGCTTCATGGGCGAACCGGGCGGCGAATGAGCCGACATTGCCAAAGCCCTGGATCACCACGCGGGCCCCCTTCATGGGGATCTTGGTGGCCCGGCAGGCTTCAAGGGCCGTCACGATCACGCCCTGTCCTGTGGCCTGTTCGCGGCCCAGACTCCCACCCAGGGAAAGAGGTTTGCCCGTGACAATGGCCGGCGTGTGCCCGTGCTTCTTACCGTACTCATCCATGAACCAGCCCATGGTTTTGGCACTGGTATTCATGTCGGGTGCCGGGATGTCGCGGAAAGGCCCGATCACCAGGTCAATCTTGCTGGCAAAACTGCGGGTCATGCCCTGGAGTTCACGCTCGCTCATGGTCGTGGGGTCGCAAGTGATCCCCCCCTTCGCGCCACCGAAGGGCACGTCGAGGAGGGCGGTTTTCCAGGTCATAAGGGCGGCCAGGGTGCGCACTTCGTCGATATCCACATCATGGTGGTATCGGATGCCGCCCTTGTACGGCCCGCGCGCGGCGTTGTGCTGGACGCGGTAACCCTGGAAGGTGACCAACTTGCCGCTGTCCATCTTGACTGGGATCTGGACACTGATTTCACGATAAGGGTTCGCAAGAAGATTAGAGTATTCATCGCTGAGGCCAATGATCTTGGCAGCGACATCGAATTGGGCGCGGGCTATGTTCGTACCCGACTTGTGGACAGGACTCAGGGCTGCGGAGGACTGGCTCATGGGGTCTCCTATCAGTATTGGCTGGGGATCTTGACCTGGGGCGGCTGAGGCGGTGGGGTCACGGGCTTTCCGGGTGGGCCGGGCTTGACATCGTAATTGGGCTTCTCGGGGAGGTTCAGTGTGGTGATGGGAACGGGACTGCTGATGCCCACACGGCTGATGACGGAGAGTGTGATTTCTGTGACTGTGTTGGAACCCAGATCCAGAGTCAGCATACGGTTCCAAATCGGTGTGGCGGACTGGCCCCAGGATTGGATGCTGAAATAGCGCTCCCCATCGTGGAGCATCAGGTTGAAGGGATTGATGCCGCGCTGGGTGGACCAGGATCCATAATCGTTGTTGTTGATCTGTGAAAGATGCTTCTGGCGGAAATCGAATCCCGATCCGCGCGAAAGATCCAAGAGGGCCTTGAGATCGATGGGCTTCGCCGTGAACACCGTGGGATTGGCATTCCAATTCACCGCGTAACCGGCCGCATACAGCATCTGCAGAGTGATGGGTGTGGAGAGTGTCGTGAGTTTAAGGCCGTAATTCCCCAGGGACATGAACTCGTAACCCCGGGGGTCGATGGGCTTGAGCATCAGATGGGCATCGCCCTTCTTCTGACCGATGAACGAGGAGATCTGCAGGCAATCCTGGTTGCGGAAGAAGTTGTTGGACAGGAGCAGGGCCACATGGCCGCCATCGAAGGTGGCGGCGTTCGCAGGGGAGATCCTGCCCAGGGAATCTTCAAAATGACCGCGCAGGGCCAGCAGGGCTCCTGTATCGGCATCGATCACATAGCACCACAGAACCGGGTCGCGCTTCACGATCTTGTCGGAAGGCAGGGGCCTGAGTGAGGCCGTGAAACGCTGGGACCGGTTGTCGTTGAAGATGGGCGGAGCGTTGGGGTCAGGTTTGGACCAGGATCCCTTGGCCGTGAATAAGGGGATGTTGGGTCCCGACCCGTAGGAGGGATTCTGGTGTTGGACCTGAAGGTTGCGGTCCACCGAGGTGTCGCCTCCCTGGGAGGCCAGAATGGCAATCCGCTGGGTGCCATTGGTGAAGACACCTGTCACCCTCATCTGGAAGTTGAAGGACACCCAAGGAATGATGGTCTTCTCGTCTTTCTGGCTTGATTTGGAGCCTTCCTTGGCGCTGATCAACTGGGTTCGACCCGAGAGGGCCAGCACATCGCCGGCGTGGTAGGCATTGCTTCCCCTGATCGTCGTCGGTCTCCAGGCAGAGCCGGTCACTTTGAGACCCTCCAGCGTCAGGGTGTTCAGTTGGATGTCGGAATGCATCTGCCAATGCGCTGGCTCAAGGATTTTGTTGTTGTTGTTGGTCGGTGAGGTCGCCAATTGCATCACGTCGGCCAGGTTTTCGCCCCACTGTCTGGTGATGACCTCCACGGTTTTGCCGGGTTCCAGGGTCACCCTCCAGCTCATGTCGGAGGCTGTGGTGAAGACATACCCAGGATCATCGGCCATCTCGAAGGGAACAGTCCCGACATCCTCTCGGGCCACCACCACGGGACATTTTTCCAGGGGAGGCTTGCAGGATGGCAGATACATAGCCGGGTAAAAAGGAGCGGTGAAGGTTGGGGATTCCACTTTCAGAAGACGGGCCTTGGGGCAGGTCATGTCGGCGCTGACCCCCATGGCAATGCCCTTGTAGGCGAACTGCACCCAGGCGCGGCTGGTCTTGGTGATTTCACCTGTACTCTCGATGCAAGTCACCTGGTAGGCCGCACCGTGGTGTCCGTAGACCACCAGGAAGGTGGCCTGACCCGCTTCACGTCCCATCAACCAGACCAGGCGCATCTGGTGTTTGCTGCCTTCAAGAACGCAGTCCTCCACCCACCAGGTGGGTGTCCAATCGGCCGACAGGGCCGGCCTGGGAATCAGGATACAGGTCAACAGAAGGCCGAGGCAGAAGGTGAGCCGCAACAGCTTTGAAACTCCGTTGCGGGTGTCCGTCAAGCGATCTCCTCGGGGGGAACATGGCCCAACACGGCCAACGGCAGATTGTATTTCCCCATAGGGGCCATTATATAGGCGCCATCACAGAGTGAACGGGCCGCATCCAGGGCCTCCCGGGCGATGGCCACACCCTCGCGCATGGCTTTGGGGCCGGAACCGGCCTCGCGCATGATCTCGCGGATATGGGCCGGCACCACCACACCCGGCACTTCGTGGTGGAAGAACTCGCAGTTGCGGTGGCTGATGAAGGGCATGATGCCCACCAAGGTTTTGACACGGTGGCTTTTGACCGCCTTCATGAACTTTTCCAGGATGGTCACGTCGAAGACGGGTTGGGTCATCATGTACATGGCCCCCGACTCGACCTTCTCAATGTAGCGATTGACCTCACGGTCGAAATCCACAGCCCCCGGATCGGCCCCCACGCCGTGGTGGAAGCCCGTCACGGAACCAAGGCTTTTGCCCGCCAGATCGAGGCCCCTGTTGAGGTTGGCCACCATCGAAGTGAGCCCGATGGCGTCTAGGTCGAAGACCGCAGTGGCATGTGGGTAGTTGCCCATGTGCGGCGGGTCGCCTGTGACGATCAAGACATCACGGACATCCAGGGCATGGAGGCCCAACAGGTCGCTCTGCATGCCCAAAAGATTCCTGTCGCGGCAACTGAAGTGCACGATGGCCTCCAGGCCGGCCGAGCGCTTGATGAGGGCAGCCAGGGCCATGGGCGACATCGACACGGTGGCCCGGGGGCTGTCAGGGATGTTGACAGTGTCCACGCCCATCTCGCGGAACTTTTTGAGGGATTTGAGCATGGCATCGGCATTGAGGCCCTTCGGGGGGCGGACTTCGATGCTCACGGCGAACTCGCCGCGGCTGAGCTTGGCCGCAAAGGGCGACAGCTTCTCGCGGGGAACGGGATCGAGGGGTTTGTCGGCTTCGGCCGCCTGCGGGGCCACCACCTTGATGCGCGACGGGCTCAGGGCCTTCACCGACATGGCCACCTCATGGATCATGGCCGGGGTGGTGCCGCAGCAGCCGCCGATCAACTGCACGCCGGCCACGATGTAGCGCTTGGCGAATTTCGACATGTAGTCGGGGGTGGCCATGTACATGGTCCGGCCATCCACCACGCGGGGTGCCCCGGCGTTGGGCATGGCCCCCACCGGGATGGAGGTGGATTTGCACATCCTCTGCATGGTGTCGAACATGGCGTGGGGTCCTGTGGAGCAGTTCGCACCCACAATGTCGGCCCCAAGGCCGGCCATGTGGGCGGCCACTTCTTCGGGCCGCAAGCCCTTGAGGGTGGTGCCGTCCACTCCAAAACTCATGAAGGCCGCGATGGGGATTCCGGGCGCTTTGCGCTTGACAGCTTCCAAGGCGATGCGCAGTTCATTGTGGTCGGTGAAGGTTTCCAGGATCATCAGGTCGATGCCGCCCGCGGCCAGTCCGCTGGCATGCTCGTCAAACACAGCCTTGGCCTCGGCTTCGGTGATGCCATCAACCTGCATGCCGCGCTTGAGCGGACCGATACTGCCGGCCACCCAGGCTTTGTCGCCGGCCACACTGCGGCAGAGGTCCACAGCAGCCTTGTTGATGGCGGTCACCTGATTCTCGAGACCGTGGGCGGCCAGTTTCAGGCGGTTGGCGCCGTAGGTGTTGGTCATCAGGATGTCGGCGCCGGCTTCGAGGTATTCCCTGTGGACCTCGCGGACCATGGCCCCCTGTGACAGGTTGAGTTCCTCGAAGCAGCGGTTGATGTAGACACCCTTGGAGTAGAGCATGGTGCCCATGGCTCCGTCCACGATCAGCACGCGCTTGGCGGCCAGTTCTTCCCCTAGGTTGCGCTTCATATGGAACTTATTGTACTTGACCCATAAGCCCCCCACCCTCGCCCTCCCCCCAAGAGGGGGAGGGTAGTACAGAGTCACCGTCTTTCCATGAGGGGGAGGGTAGTACAGAGTCACCGTCTTCCCAAGAGAGGGATGGAATAGAGAGAAGCCCACGAGGGCTTGTCTGACTCCCTCTCCCTCTTGGGGAGAGGGTTGGGGTGAGGGGCTTCTGCCCTTTGTATGATAGAGGCATGAACAACCCCCCCACCGTAGCCACCCTCAAATCACAGGTCGGTCAGGCTGTCACTTTGAACGGCTGGCTCTATAACCGCCGCAGTTCGAAGGCCATCCACTTCCTCCAGTTTCGCGACGGCACCGGTGTGGTGCAGGCCTGCGTGTTCAAAGACAAGGCCTCTCCCGAGCTGTTCGCCATGGCCGGCACCCTGACCCAGGAAACCTCTCTCACTTTGTCTGGCATGGTGGTGGCGGATGACCGCAGTCCCTTGGGAGCTGAAATCCATGTGGACAGCCTCACGGTGCACACCCTCACCAAGGATTACCCCATCGTGATTTCCGATGTGCAGTCGAATCCCGACTTCCTGCTCGATCACCGGCACCTGTGGATCCGTTCCAAGAAACAGCATGCTCTCCTGCGGCTCCGGGCCTATGTGATCAACCGCCTCCGGAACTGGCTGGATGACAACGGCTTCATCTGTGCCGACACCCCCATCTTCACCCCCAACGCCTGCGAGGGCACCAGCACGCTCTTCAGTGTGGACTATGGCGAGGACCAGACGGTGTACCTTTCGCAAAGCGGCCAGCTCTACAACGAGGCCACGGCCCAGGCCTTCGGCAAAAGTTACTGCTTCGGACCCACCTTCAGGGCCGAGAAATCGAAGACCCGCAAGCACCTCAGGGAGTTCTGGATGCTGGAGCCCGAGATGGCCTATGCCGGCATCGACGAGGTGATGAAGGTGGAAGAAGCCATGGTGTGCTCCGTGGTGAAGGACTGCCTGGAACACCGACTCGAGGATCTCAAGACCCTCGGGGCCGACATCGCCATGCTGCAAGGGGTCAAGGCCCCCTTCACCCGCCTCCACTACAAGGAAGCCCGCGAGATCATCCTCAAGGCCGGGGTGGACATGAAGGAGATGGACGATTTCGGGGCTCCCCAGGAAGAGGCCCTGATGAAGGAATTCAAGAGCCCTGTCTTCGTGCACCACTTCCCCACGGCCATCAAGGCCTTCTATATGGAGCGCACCAAGGGCGACGAGAAGTTCTGCGAAAGCGTCGACCTGATGGCCGGCAACGGTGTGGAGATCTGCGGCGGCGGGGCTCGTTCGTGGGATCTGCCGTGGCTGGAAAGCCAGATCGACCACCACGGGCTCAAGCGCGAGGACTTTAAGTGGTACCTCGACCTCCGCCGCTTCGGTGGCCAGCCCAGTGCCGGATTCGGCCTTGGGCTCGAGCGCTTTGTGGGCTGGATCGCCGGGACCGAGCACGTGCGCGAGTGCATCCCCTTCCCCCGCACACTCTACCGGGTCAGTCCTTAATCCTTACCGGGCTGTAACACCCTGTTTCTGGATGGTGTGCCCGGGGTTGGGCTCCGGTTTCTGTTCGGTGGCGCCCCCCCGTAATTTTCCTTCCTTCACAATGATGGCCTCCACGGCCTCCCTTGTGATGGCAAAGTGCGAGGCTGTCTTGGCCACGGCCTCTCTGTAGGGAAATCCCGAATCCTGAAAACGGACATAGTGGTTGAAGACGGCCCTGTCTTCCACGGTGGCCGGAACCTGGTTCCAGGTGCTGGCCATGTTGAAGCCCAGAACGATGAGAACAACGGCTACCACCGGCAGGCCATAGCGCAGCAGCCTGGACCGGGCTTTTTCAACCTCGGCATGGCTTCTGGCTTCGGCAAAGGCCTTTTTTGAAAGTTCAGCTTCGTGCACTTTTTCGTTCAATGTTGCGATGGCGCCTTCAATAGCAATAAGCAAGGCCTTCTGCTCTTCCTTGCTGACGTAGCCATCATCCAGAATTTTTGTCAGTTTTTTGGCTAGAACGTCAATGGTGGGAAGGCCGGAATTTTCATGGGCCCTCAGCCACTTGCTCAGATTGACGATCTCGTTTTTGGTGAGTTTTCCATCATCTGCGATGGAATGGCATATTTTGAGTAGTTCGTGAACAATGTGCAGTCCCATATCAGAACATACCCCATAAATAGCCAGTCTGTCGGGATGCGTATCAGATAAGGGTCAAATGGCTCCCGAGGCTGGACTCGAACCAGCGACCAAGTGATTAACAGTCACCTACTCTAACCAACTGAGCTACTCGGGAGTGTGACCCAATTATCGGCGGAATTTCATGTTGCGTCAATCTACGCGCCCCCCCTGCCCTGCATATTCGGGGTCTCAACATCGATACCGAATTGGAGAGTTTATGAAGAAGACCATTCTAGAGATTGTGAAGGCTCCAAGGGATGTCCACCCCCCCTCACAACCCGTGGCGGGCCGGAGGGTCCACAAGATCCGTTTGCCCGGCCTGATCCAGCCCGACATGCGCGTTGTGGGCCGCGACGCCTGAAGTGAACTTCTCCAAGGCCATGGACGCCTTCATCACCCGCAAGGGCCGGGACATGGCCATTGTGAAGGGCCGAGCCTCCGATGGCACTATGGAAACCTACCGCTACCGCCTGGAGGATTTCGCCCGCCACATCCTGGAGACCCGGGGCTTTGGCGAGGGGGTCGAGGCCACCCGCGAGGACCCCGTGGCCTTTGAGGCCCTCCTGATGGAACTTGAGGTCGAAAGTCTCACCGCCGACGAGGTCAGCAACTACCTCTTTGACTGCCTACAGGACGGTATTGCCGCCCCCACCCTCAACGCCAGGCTCTACACCATACGCAGTTTTCTCAAGGAACTGTCCAAGATCGATCCCAAGATCCAGGATGTCACCGCAGAAGTCCCCCGCTCACGTTACCGCTATGAACGCAAGCCCAGTGTCACCAAGGACCACATGGCCAAGTTCATCAGCCATCTGCGCGAAAACCGGAAGCGCAGCAAGAACGATTTCCGCAACTACATCTGCTTCAACCTGATCCGCCTCTTTGGCCTCCGGATCAGCGAGTCCCTCGACCTGGATGTGGACAGTCTGAGCATCACCGACACGGGGCTCACCCTCGACATCCTCGGCAAGGGCAACAAGAAGCGCGTGCGCACCCTCCCGATCCGTGACACCGACGGCCTGGAGATTGCCGCCTCAAAGGATTTCATCAACGATCTGGGCGAGTATCTTGAAACCTGGAGACCCCAATTCAAGGGTTGCCCCAAGGGCCAAGGGCCCCTGTTCCTGTCGCAGGCCGGCCAACGCTGGAACGAAGACAGCGCCCGGGTGGCTTTCCAGTCGGCCATCCGCCAATCAGGACTCACAGAGCACCGTTACACTCCCCACAGCCTCCGCCACGCCTTTGTCAGCCACAAGTTGGCCGATGGCGTTCCCCTGCAGACCGTCAGCAAGCTTGTGGACCACGCCAACGTGCAGATCACCAGCGCCATCTACGCCCACAGCGAGGAACGCGACCTGATCGAGGGCATGAGCCGCGGGCTCGAGCCCCCCAAGGACTGACCGCCCTACTCGTAGACGAAGACGACGTTCTCGCCCCTGCGGGCCCGGGCGGCAATGAAGCGTCGCCCGGAGGACAGATCGTCAAAATCCCGACCTTCCGGCGTCAGGTCCGTCACCTGGCCTGAATGCAGGCCCAGATGCAAGAGTTTCCCCCGGCCATCCTCGCCCTCAACCACAGCCATCACATCGTCCCCCTTGGCCTTGAGAGCCCTCACGCGGCCTTGAACCCCCAAGGGGAATGTGGCAACAAGGCTGCCGTTTTCCGCCACTTCAACAATGCGTCCCTCGGTTCCCTCGGCTCTGAATCGGCGGGAACCCACCTGCACCTCGGGCACGACGGATGGAAGTACTGGGGTCGGTGGCGCCGCGTTCAGGCGGCGTCCGCAATACAGGTCGTATCCGTCGGGACCCACCCAAACAGCCATGCCCTCCACACGGGTGGCCGGTGTCCTCACCCTGCGGCTCCACAAGAGATCCCCCGATTTGGAATCCAGGACTCTCAGGATGGCCCCCCGCCTGACCACCACAAGATCGGGAAACAAAAGGGTTTCACCCTGGGAGACGTTCCAAAGCTTGATATGGGAAGAGACAGGGGTTGTCGGGTCGGGGCAGCTCCAGCGCGATGAGGCTGAACCATCGGGTCTGAGATCCAGGCACACCAGGTGACCCTCTTGTTGGATGAGCACACAGCCCTCACCCACTGCCAGGGGCTTGGCAGGCAACATCATCACACGGCCATCGGCCAAGCGAAGCACGCGGTCTGAACCCACCAAGAGCCCCTGACCTGCCGACCTTTCAGGCCAGACAGACGTGTCGAATTGTCTGACACGTTTGAGGGAAGGGTCATCAGGTTCGGTGACCGGTCGCGGTGAAGAACTCAAGGCCCTGCGGAAGCCTCGGGAGGTCAGGGTGTATCCCCCGGGGAGTTCAAGGGCACCCTCCACCTGGGTCTCACCCCTGATCCAGGCCTGAAGCACCTTGAACATGGGATGGGAACCCTCTTGGGTGGCCTCCTTGGGAAGCACCACAGCAGTTCCGGACTTCAGCGTTTCCAATAGGAGGGGCACAAGGAATTGGGCAAAGGTTTCATTGTGCCAGGCCTCGGCCCCGGTGGGCCATGACGGCATGGTGCCTTCCATAAGAGCCAGGGCCGCCCAGCGTGAGGCATCCCCCGGTTCAGTACCCAGGGCCTTCTTCAAATCCGATTCCGAAGCCTCCACCCAGCGATGGATACTCAGTCCACCTGAGGTGAGCAGGGCCACCACCTTGGAACCCACAGCCGGAGGACTCAGGCAGGGTTCATCCGTCAGGATCATCCGTTTTCCGGAGTGCATGAAACTGACCCCCGAACGGCCCCATTGCAGTGTGCCCTGTCCTGCCGGCATCAGTCCGCCGTCAGACCCCAGACGTAAGGGAGCCTCTCTTTCAAGGCTGGTCCCCGATTCAATCAAGCATCCCGAAGAGGCTTGAATCAGGCAGGAGGAACCTCCCCATAGGACATCCAATCCCCCTCCCGATAGGGTCATGCGGGGAACTTCCTGGGTTTGCAGAAGCTGGGTGGGACTTTCTCCAATGACCCGGCTCCACTGCCGCTCACCCGAAGGCACTGTATAGGAGGAGAGGCGTCTCCAGATCGAGCCACCGGTAAGCCCGAGATTGTGGATGTCGGCGGAAGCCAGGATCACCCTCTCGGCATCGATCAATGGGGCCGCCACGGAGAGTTCGCCACGGCCCAACACACCCTCATGGCGCAGGGTTCCGCCTTCATCCACGATCACAAGATCCGATCGTTCCGGAAGAAAGGAGCCCTTCCTTCGCCATTCAAGCAAGGCCGCAACCCTGTCGTTGGCCAGGGCAAGGCGTCCCTGAGAAAATGTCAGACCTTGGGGAACTTCCACCACAGCCCTGTGCAGCACCTTTCCATCAACGTCAAGCACTTGGATGGAGACCATGGAACCCGCGGGATCCAGCATGGCCACATGATTGTCCGAAACGGCCACCCTTTCTCCCGGAGACAGGGGTGCATAGCTGTCATGAACGGCGGGGACTGCCGAACGACGACGCCAGAGGGGCAGGGGCGAGGGCCTTCCCGGGACGGGTGCAACCGACTTGGGTGTGAGGCTGACAGCCGCCTCGGCCTCACGAATCAGTTCGCGCGTGAGGGCGAACTCCAGAAGGGCCCTGGAACCGGATTCCAACAGGCGTCGGCGGGCCAGGGCCTCCAAGGTCGGCATGCGGGCACCGGCAAGCCTGCTGATGTCGACCAACAAAGGAAGGTCCCCCACACCTCCCTCCTCGCTTCTAAGGGACACCGCCAAGAGTTCCACCCTTCCCTGCAGAGGTCCGTGGATGGAATTGAGCAGGGTCAGGGCAGACAGGCGCCCTTCGGCGATGTCGGCCGACACCGAACCCAGGTTGCATTCAAACCAGGCTTGGCGCAAACCCGGTGTGGAGCGTCCGATGAAACCAGCCACCCTTTCCAGGGTGGAGAGCTCACCGGGCTGTGCCTCCATGAGATCCCGGATCTCGCGCACGGCCTCGTCATGCCGGCCCGATTCGGAAAGGGCCACGGCTTCGTCTAGGTCGGATGGCCCCAGGGCCATCAGCAAGGCCAACACCCATCCGGTCAACGAAACCTCAGGAACCAGGTGCCAGTCGGGTTCATCATCGAGACAAGCGGGCCCATGGGCATCAGGCTCTGGACCATCATGTCCTTGTTCGTGATCAGTTCGAATTTGCGGGTGTTGGCGCTGAACCTGTACACATTCATGCGCTGGATGCCTGTCTTGAGTTTCATCACAAAGCAGGAGTCCCCGCCGAAGGCCATGGCGATCATGGGTTCCTGGGCCTGGTTGCCCGGCATGGGCCATTCGCCGCGCCCCAACCCAGTCTCCAGGTCCACCAAAGCCACTTTTTGGTTGGTGGACAGGAGGAGATGGTTGCCGTGGATGTGGGTCCGCAGGTCCGGCTGGCTGAATAGGGGTCCGGCCACCATCCTGAGTCGCTTGCCCTCGGGCGAGAAGACGCCAACGCCGCCGGATTGGCATTGGAAGACAAAGTCACCCGAGACCGTGCGGCCCAGCAGGTAAAAGGGGTCGCTTTCAATGGACGCTCCACCATTGACCAGTGTGGTGGTGCCGTCATCACTCACCCGGGCCCAATATCCCAGGCTGGCCACAAGCCATCCCGAGGGAAGGTCATGGAGGGTGAGCGGGTATTCATCACCGGGCATTTCAAAGACAGAGGTGGTGGTCACCAACCCGGTGTAGGCATCAAGACAGCGGATCTCGGCCTTGCCTTCATCCTGGGACCAGCGGGCCTCATAGAACCTGGAGCCCTTCCGGATGCACGAGGACATGTCGACCAGCAACTCGGGATTGGCCATCCACAGCTTTTCACCGGTTTCTGTCAGGCGGCAGGTGAACATTTCCTGTTCCTGGGTGATGAAGAAGGGACCCTCAAATCGGATCCCTTGCGGCATGCCGTTTTGCTGGCGTTGCATGGCCATGGCTCTCTGCTTTTGCATCAGGAGAAAGTTGAAATTGGCCTGCACCTGCATCGCCCCCCTCTGCTGATTGATGAGCAGCTGGCGCATGAAATCCTGGCCCGGATCCCCCGAAAGGGGGGCATTGCCGTAGGGTACCGTCCACAAGGCCGTGGAGAGCCCTGATGCCACGGTGTGCATCGAGAGCATGTTGTTGTTCAGGGTCAGCATCCTTCCATCAGCGGCATAGAGACAGGAGCCCTTGAGGCGCGTTTCGGTTTGGGTGTCCAGGTTGTAGAGCGTGATCCTGTCCTGAAGGATGACATGGGCGTCATCCACGGCGAACATGAAGCGTTTGCCATTGGCATACGCCATTTCCAGTGAAACACTGCGTGAAGGGGTGGGTGCAACAAAAGGCGTCGGGTGCTCTGAGCCATCCGGAGATTTGCGGGCCAAGAATTTCGACAGTCCCAAGGCCGTGACGATACGACCTGAGCCCATGTCGTAAAGACATTCGGCCTTTGGTGTTTCACCCCTGACCACGGCGAGAAGGACTTTCAAGGGAGACTCGGGTGGCCGTCCTTCCGTCAAGCGTGTCAAAAAGGACTCGATCTTGGTTCTTTCACCACGTTCCAGCTCTGCCACCACAGACGAGCAGGCTTGGCTCTCAACTACGGGATCCGACATGATGGCGGGATCGATTCTGGGCGACATGTCGGCCAGGGTTCCCAGTTCACCGGAGTTCAGGCAGTGCATGACATAGGCCGTCTGCAAGCTCTTATCCGTGACAAATTCGGGGCTGTTGACCCACTCCGAAGGCTCACCCGACAGCGAACGGTATCCTGAAAGGTCCGTGCCGTTGAACAGGGCCACATGGTCTCCCTCAGACACCACAAAGAGGGATGGATCGTGAGAGAAGGATCCCATAAGCCCTCCCTCCCACATCATGCGCATCAGACGAGTCCCCGTGTCGATCAGGCAGCCGCCCCCCCAAGGTGTCACACATTTGGGGGCCTCATGGGGAGGGAGATTCTTTCTTTCAATATCCAATTTGGATTGGTCCAGACTGGTGAATGTTGCCAAGTGTCCGGGGGCCAGGAAGAGGGGTCGATCGGGACCCAGATGCCCTGCGGGAACCAGCCACCCACCCTTCGCACTGTCGATTGGGGTACCTGAGGCCCCATCCATCAAGTAAACCGTATCCTGGTTGTCCTGCCTTAGAAGGACCTTCCCCTTGATATCCATCACAAAACCCTGGGTGAAAAACTGGTCGGGGAAACGTTGGATGGGCCTGGGATTGTCGAGTCGGGCCTTCCAGATCCGGCAACCCGACATGAGGTCGTAACCGATGGCTGTCCCGTTCATGGGGGCAACCACAAGGGCCCCACCCGAGATACAACCAAGGAAACGGGTGAACACATTGCGGAACATCTGCTGGTCGTGAGTGGATTCCGGCGTGGTGATCCACTCGACTTCGGATGAGGAGGTCTGAAGGGCCACCAGGCGCAGGGCTCCGCCGGAGGATGTCTCCAGCAGAGGGAGGACCACCAGGGGTCCCCACACCACGGGAGGCATCACGGGAAGGTAGACGCCGTGGGGCAGGATGTCATCCAGTCGGCGGGTCCACAGGAGTTGCCCGTCCATCGAATGGCAGGTCACATCCACCGCATAGGATTGGTCCTCATCGCTTTGCCAGACAATCACGCTGGCACACACCCCTTCACCGCTGGATAGGTAATGCAAAACACGGGAATAGTCCTGGGGTGAGTCATACTCCCTGGACCAGAGCACCCTCCCTGTCGACGACTCAATGGCCCACTCCGTGGCACTTTCGGCGGGATAGTCAGTGACACACCGGATCGTGCCGTCATGCACCACAGGAGGCTGGCTTTCAAAGACCATCACGGATGGCTTGAACATCCGATGTCCAGTGAAGCTGTTGTCCTTGGGGATCACAAAACCGCGGGCCGGGTGTCGAGGGGCGTTCCAGACGGGGATGGGTGAGATGAACCCGGAGCCTCGCTCCGGAACAGAACCATGAACCCTGTATTTCGCCAGCAGAGATTTGAGACGGATCTTTTCCTCGGGGGTCAGTAGGGAGTCGGAATCCTGCGCGAGCTCGCGTGACAAAGCGGGAGGGTCTATCAGCGATGCCAGCCTTTCCACATACGCCAGCCGCAGATCAGGGACATCCAACTTTCTGTAGGCGGCCGTGCGCAGGGTCCGGCCTGCCTGGGCCAGGCGACCGGCTTCCATTTGGAGAGTGAAAACCATGGTCAGCACCGTCTCAAAGTCTTCCTCAATACTGGCAGCAGAGAGCACACGCGGGTCATCGACTCCCCGCTGGCGGAAAGACTGCAGGATCCCCTGGTTCAGGTGGCGCCAAGATTCCACGAAATCGGGCGTGGCTCCATCCAGCAGTTCCAGCACAGACACATCCACACTGCGTCCCGTCAACGTGCCGTCGTAATGCTCCACAATGAAATCGCTGAGGGCCCGGGTACCCTCGTCCACATCGCCGGAGTCGATGGCGCTGTGGACGTCTTCCCAGGCGATTTCCATGCCCGACATTTGAGCTTGGGGCGCCTGCCCAAGGAGGTCGAGAACCACGGGCCGGGCCTTCATGACACCTTTCACGGTCAGATCCTTGTTGCCACGGATCAACTGCACGGAAATTTTCGTCCCCACCGGTGTGGCCTTCACCAATTCCTTGAGTCTCGCAGCGCTGTCGATGGCCTTGTACTGGGCTTTGTCGTCACTGACGACACCCATGTGTGTGATCAGGTCGCCGATGCGGATCCCCAGGACGTCTGCCGTGGTTTGGGCATTGACCCTGGCCACACGGAAGCCCGACGGGGTGTCGTCGGATACATTCTCGAAGCCACCCTCCACGCCCAAGAGGGGCTGGGCTTTCACTTCTTCGGCTTTCAGGGATGAAGGGAAGAGAAATAAAACGATGATGAGTAGAAGCCAACCTACTCGGGAGCCTGATTTATATTCGGAGGGGTTGGCGGGTTTTTCGCAGTGACGAGTCACGGGGCACCCGAATGCGCCCGATAGGGCGTATGAAGGGTCACGAGCACGGCGAAGCCGCGCGCAGTAAGTCACACTCATTCACTCTCACCCTCAACGAGCAGCCCCAGCTCCTTCATCTGTTTCGCATCCACCGGCGAAGGGCACTCCGAGAAAAGATCGGTGCCTTTGTGCGTTTTGGGGAAGGCGATGTATTCGCGGATATCCGTCTCCCCGGCCAGCAAGGCCACGATGCGGTCAATGCCCAGGGCCATGCCTCCGTGTGGCGGGGCGCCGTGCTCTAGGGCCCGGTAGAGGAACCCGAACTGGGCGTCCTGCCGGGCGTTGTCGACCCCGATGATGTTGAAGATCTTGCGCTGGAGCTCCACCTCATGGTTGCGGATGCTCCCCGAGCCCAGTTCCGTGCCGTTGAGCACCAGGTCATAACTCCAGGCCCTGACCTTCAGAGGGTCTGTTTCCAGGAGATGCCTGTCGTCGGGATGCGGGAAGCAGAAGGGGTGGTGGGAATAGGTGATGCCACCCTCGTCTGTGGGTTCAAAGAGGGGGAAATCGACGATGAAATGGAAATGGAATTCCATGGGGTCGATGAGCTTGAGGAGATTCGCCAAGGCAAGGCGCACCTTGTGCAGAGCCGTGGCCGCCACCCGGGGCTTGTCGGCCACCCCCACCATCAGGTCCCCATCCTTGAAGCCTGTCTGCTCGAAAAGTTTCTGGGCCATGGGTCCGGGGGCCTTGGGGTCACCGTCGAGGGCCTTCGAGAGGGGGCCAGAAAGCTCGCCGGCACGCTTGAGCCACAACAGCCCCCCCGCCCCCGCAGACTTGGCCACCTCCGTCAGGGCGTCGAGATCCTTGCGGCTGACCTTGGCGGCCCCACCGGGCACCACCAGGACACGGAAGTCGCCCCCCTTGTCGAGGGCGCCCTTGACCACCTGGAAGCCGGTCTGGGCCAAAAGGCCGTTCACCGTGTGGTGCTCCAGCCCGAAACGGGTGTCGGGGGCATCATGACCGAAGCGCCTGAGAGACTCACGCCAGCTCATCCGGGGGAAGGGTTGGTTGAGATCCAGCTTGTGGGGAATATCCTTCATGGCCCGGCGGAACACATTCTTCATGCAGGCCTCGATCTGGGCCTGGACATCCTCCTGCACCGGGAAACTCATCTCCATGTCGAGTTGGGTGAACTCGGGTTGGCGGTCGCCGCGGAGATCCTCATCGCGGAAACAGCGGGCGATCTGGTAGTAGCGGTCGAGGCCGGCGCTCATCAGGGTCTGCTTGAGGGTCTGGGGGCTCTGCGGCAAAGCATAAAACTGACCGCGGTGGATGCGGCTGGGCACCAGATAGTCGCGGGCCCCTTCAGGAGTGCTCTTGAACAGGATGGGAGTTTCGACATCGATGAAACCCTCGGTATCGAAATGCTCGCGGATGGCCCGGATGACCTGGTGGCGGAACGGGAGCCTGTCGCGCACCCGGGCGCGCCGGAGGTCAAGGAAGCGCCAGCGCATCCTTGTTTCCTGGCTGATCTCCTTGTCCACACCCACCTCGAAAGGCAAAGAGGCCGGAATGTTGTGGGCCTGCAGTCGACGCACCACCACCTCGATGAGGCCGGTGGGGATCTGGGGGTTGGGGTTGGAGCGTTGGCGCACCACTCCTTCAACGGTGAGCGAGGATTCCGGTTTGAGCCGGGCCCCTTCCTGGAGGGCCTCGACGGGTGTGGTTCCGGGTTCGAACACCAGCTGGGTCAGGCCATGGCGGTCCCGCACATCCACAAACAGCACCCCCCCCATGTCGCGGATGGCGTTGGCCCAGCCTGAAAGGCGCACAGATTGGCCCACATCGGTGGGTCTCAGGGCATGGCAGAAATGGGTGCGACCCGTGAGGAAGTCCATAGCTCCTATTTTAGGTCTTTTTGACCCCGGCTACTGGATCAAACTCAGGAGGGATTGCACGGCGGAATCCGGCTTGATGGCCCTCATGCACAGCATGTGCTCCGCCGCGGTTTTGGAGCAGGTCTTTTGGAAACAGGGGGCGCAGGGAGGGGGCGAGGCCAGAAAACCGGCCTTGGGGCCCTGGGGGCCTGTCCATGTGGGATCCGTGGAACCGAAAAGACCCACGGTGGGCACCCCCAGGGCGGCAGCCAGGTGCATGGGCCCGCTGTCGTTGCCTATGAAACCCCGGGCTCCCGCCAGAAAAGTGACCAGACCCTCCATGGACGTGGCTCCGGCCATGTTCTCGGCACCCGTGATGCCCTCCACGACCTTGGAGGCCAGGGCCCATTCCGAAGCCGAACCCACCACCACAGGCCTCAGGCCCTTGTCCGCCAACTGTTGGGCAATGGAACGGAACCCCTCCACCCCATACTCCTTGGCCGGGCCATAGGCGGCCCCCACGGCCAAGGCCACCACCTGGCTGGGTTCGCCGGGAGCCTGGGGAACTTCCAGGGTCTTCACCAAGGGATCCATGGGAGTTTGGATCAGGGGCTGGCAGACGGCCTCGTACCAGCGCGACCGGTGAGCCCGGCGGAGCGACTCACTGAGTTTTACAGGGTGAGTGAGCAACCAACCCCGACCCTCGGTAGCCAAGCCCAGGCGTTGGGGCACACCGGCCATCCTGGAGATCAGGGCGGCCCTGAAATGGTTCACAAACAACAATGCCGCGGAATTCCTGCCGCCTTTCCTGAGCCATTCCAGGAAGGCCATCCAGGAAGCCGCCGAGCGCATGCCGTCATGGGCTGTGATGGGCCCGGCCCAGGGTACAAGACTGCCCATGGATGCGAGTTTGCGAGGGGCCCATAGCCTCATGGGAACGCCGGGGTGGTCACGGCGGACAGCCTTGAGGGCTGGAAGGGCCATCACAAAGTCGCCCAGCCAGTTGGGCATCACCACGGAAAGTGATTCGGGGGAATCGACATTCAAGTTCTTGGGATCGTTCATCAGATCCGAATCCTATATGTGAGGGAGTGCCCTCCGCGCCGCTTTTCAAGGCCAAACCTACGATAACCAGGTATGGGATAGAACAGGAAAATCGGCGCGAAAGCCACTCCCTCACCTCTATTGTCAAGCCATTGAATGACTGCCATCATTTGATTGTAGCGGCCTCAGTGCTACATTGTGGGCATGGAACTCATCTGCAAGGGATGCAACAAGGTCTTTGTGGGCGGGGTTTGGAGGGACCTGGCCAAGGGTGAGGCCTATCCACCCAAAGCGGATTCCTCCTACTGCCGGCTCTGCGTGATGGAGATGGCCTTTGAAAAGCACAAGGCCCTCTGCCAGAAGATGAACCTCCGGGTCATCGATCTGGCGCGACCACTCCCCATGACCGGCAAGCTCCGCAGTGTGGCCACGGCTTGCCAGATCCTTTTGGAATCCAACACAGCCATCCTGGGTGTCGGTGAAACACAGGTGGAAGGTGTGATCACCGAACGCGACATTGTCCGCCGTGTGGTGGCGAAAAAGCTCGACCCTGCCGTCACCGTGCTCTCCTCCGTGATGACCCACCCTGTGGTGAAAATGCCGGGAGACGCTAGCGTGGCCGAAGCCGCCATCACCATGTCGCGACTGGCCATCCGCCATGTGGTCTTGGAAGGCACAGGCTCGCCACTTTATGTCAGTTCCACCATTGTCACGGAAGCCCTGCAGATGGTCCTCTCCAGGGCCTATGCCATGGGAGTGGATGAGGGTGTGAAATCCAAGGGACCGAAGAAAAAGTATTAAGACAAGGTTTTTTGCACGAAAGCGGGCACCACCTGGCTGGCCGGACCGTATAGGGCCTCATGGAATTTTGAGGCCCCCAGCGAGGGCTCAAGATTGAGTTCCACGGTGCGGGCACCTGCAGCCCTGGCCACCTGCACCAGTCCCGCAGCGGGATAAACGTTCCCCGAGGTGCCGATGGACACAAAGAGATCGCAACGCGATAGGGCCGCATGGATGCTGTCCATGCCAAAGGGCATCTCGCCAAACCACACGATATGGGGCCTGAGGGTGCCAGGCCTCTTGCAGCAGGCGCAGAGGTCCTTGGAATCCATGTCGCCCTCGATGGGATCAACGCGCCCGCTGTGGCTGCAGCGCATCTTGAGGATCTCGCCATGCATGTGCAGGATGCGTTGGCTTCCCGCTCTTTCATGAAGGTTGTCGATGTTCTGGGTCACCAACAGAAAATCGCCCGGGTGTTCCCTCTCCCAACGGGCCAGGGCCTCATGGGCCGGGTTGGGCTGGATGGCGCTGGAGAGCACCTGGCGGCGCCTCTCGTTGTAGAAGCGCAGGACCAGGGCGGGGTTTCTTTCAAAAGCCTCCGGGGTGGCCACATCCTCGACCCGGTGGTTTTCCCAGAGGCCGTCGGCCGCCCGGAACGTCTTGAGGCCCGATTCGGCAGAGATGCCGGCTCCCGTAAGAATGACAATGGTCCGGGGGGCGCTCATGGAGTTTCCGGAATCAGGCCGTCGCGCTGGAGGGAGCGATAGAGCCAATAGGCCAACAGGTAATCCATGGGCGCATGCGCAGTACTGCCATCGGCCCCGGGATAATCCCTCAGTTCGGATGGCTCGGCCTTCCAGACAAAGGATGAGGAGCTCAGGTAATTCAAAGGCAGGGGATGCTGGGCGCGGCCCCGGCTCCAGAAGCGGCGTTGCAGTCCCGGCAGATCGCGGGCATCGGTTTCCCTGATGCGCCTGTCGCGGGGGAAGACCTGAAGGCTGTAGAGGGCCTCTGCCAGGCGCCGGGCGATTTCATGGCGGTCGATGGCGCCGGCACGCAGGGCCACCAGGGTGAAGAAGCTGTTGCGGTCGTAGCGGTGGCGCTCCCAGACCCGGCGGGCGCCCTGCTCCAGGGCATCGCCCAAGTGGCGGGGCGGATACGATTCAAGGAGGGTCAGGATGCCCAGCATCGAAAGGTTGTCGTTGCCGTACTTGGGCAGTCCCGGCACCTCATAGAAGCCCTCGGCCACCACGCGGTCGAAACCCTCGTCCTTCAGCCCGGCCTCGCGGGAGCGTCCCGGCACATGGCTGTCGTGCACCCGCGCCAGGGAAAGGCTCACCAGGGCATTGGGGGCGATGGCCAGGTCCCAGACGGGCCACTGATCGGAAAAGAGGGTCCAACAGCAGGAAGCGAAGTGAGTGAAAGGCGGCCTGAACGCGGGGTGCAGGTCGCCATAGCGTTCGGGGCGGCCCTTGGCATCGGTGAGGTTGAGATCTTCCTTGAAGATCCTGTAACTCACCTCGCGGAGGTCTTCCCTGAGGTCATTGCGCAGGGGCCCATCGGGAAGTTCCTCGAGCCCCAGGTGCACGGCCAAAAGCCAGCAGACCAGTTGGGCCTTGGCGTTGTCGGTCTTCCAAAGGTAGTCGTCGTAGTTGAGGCCGTCATGACCCCCCCTTCCCCTGCGCCACACCCGCACATCGTCGCTGGCCGCCGGGTTGAGCGCGGCGGGCACCATGGCGCGCGCCAGGAGCCCGGGCTCTCCGCTGACGCGTGCCAGGTGGCTCAGGCCCCGGAGCGAGCGCTCCAACAGGGGCCTGATGTCGGGGTTGGCCGTGACGCGGTATTCATAGACCAAGGACGCCACCCACAACGATGTCCAGGCGCCGGTGTCGGCATAGGGTGAAGGGGGCACCTCGATTGCGTAAGGAAAGGGTGTGCGGAAATTCAGGAGCCCTTCCCTGGTGATGTGATGCGCCGCAATGCGCTCGCGGAATTCACGGGCCTTCTCTTCCAACGGCATCAGATCGCCCTGCGCTCTGGCCCGCGCCAAGCCGGCCTCCACCACTTCAGGGGGCATTCTTTCGAGGGTGGAGCAAGAAGGAAGGATAAAGAAGATGGCGATGAAAAGGCGGGGAATGGTGAGGTGGTGCGATGGGATTGGGGTGTCAGGCATTGGGGACACTATAAGGGATGGGGTGGGGCATCTTTTGCCCGCCCATGGCTTTCAGGCCTTTTCGATCACAATCCGATAGCGGTAGGTTTCTTCGGTGGCCCTGGGTTTCTCAGCCACCATCATCGCCCTCTGCTCGGGGGATTTGCGGAGGATGAGGTTGTCTTTTTCATTGAGGGGGTGCCCGGGAAAGTACATCTGGGTGACCAATTCCACGTAGCCCTTCTTGGCCACCTTGAAGTGGATGTGCGGAGGCCTGTCCCACCCCTCGGCCGCAGGATAGCTGCCGGGCATCACGGACTTGAAGCGGAACCCCCCATCTTTGCCGCTGGGCACGATCGCCCAGCCCTGGAAATGTGGATCCAGGGGCGCCGTGTTTGAATCATGGGGATGCGCATAGCGCCCCGCAGCATTGGCCTGCCAGATTTCCACGGTGGCGTCTTCTACAGGCGCACCATCCGTGTCCACAACATGACCCTCGATCACGATGAAAGTGCCCTTGGCCGTTTCCTTGCTGTCCTCGACCTGGGTCAGGTCAAAGTCCTTGTCTTTCTGGGCGGTGATGGGATAAAACGGGCCCTTGATCTCCGTGGGTGTGGGGGAAAGCTTCGAGCCGTAGTCACCCGCCCGGGCCTTGGACATCCAGGCCACCAGCGAGAACAAGGCCCCGGCCTTGAGGAAGTTGCGTCGGTTTTTTTCAATCATGGCGGTCCCCTTGGCTCTGAGAGCGGTGCGGCCTGACAAATGAATCCGCAATTCTACCCCTCCTGAGCGTCTTGGATGAGTCCAGGATCCTCCATATAAGAACACATTACCGGCCCTATTTAGAACACCAATTTTTGAACGTTACGGGTGTAGCCTCCTTTGTTCTGGATGCTAGGCAATAATTTTTGAACGTTACGCGAGTTTCATCTTCAGTTTGAAATGAAAGCAAAGTCGTTGTAACCAATTGATTATCAATGACTTAAATGTGTACCGGGTACGAGTTTTTCGGCGCGATCATTATTGAATTTTACGACTTTCACATCGCACAAGATCACTTTAGTACAAGTAATGCAATAGATGGGATTTCATAAATGATTTTGCCTTCATTTGAATAAATGATTTGCCCATCTTTTTTCATTGGAGTTACATTCTCGATGGGCAATATTTCAATTTGATCACACTTTTCACATACATCATTCAGCATATGAATTAGTCTAAACATCTCAACATATTTGATGGCCTTAATTTCAAATCTCAACCGATACTGCTCACCATCAAACTTATTTGTGATTCTAGATGAGATATTAACCTCTTCAATATTTGATGTGGCAATACTCTGATAAATGATTTTATAAATATCGTCGCGAGATAATTGGGGTGACCTATCGCCATTCAATCCAGGCTGACCATTGTTAGTTGCATCCTTGTCATTTTGATTAGATTGTTCCTGGGCGATTGAGTTAAAACTACATCCGATACCGGAAATAAATACAAACGCTACTGCAAAAAAAGAACGGTGCATTACTTCCTCCTTGTGTATTCGACATCAGTCCGAGTCGATCCACTTGCCCAGATATTCCACCAACCAAGAAAGTTTGGCTTATAGGTTGGCGTGATTTTAAAGGGCAGGATCACTGAAAACTCTTGGATATATTCCCTGCCAAAAACAGAGTCTTTATCATTTTCCCATTGCATAATTTCTCTAACTGGCGTTGTAAACAACATCCTCAATTGATCTCTAATGCCTACCCTAGAAAACTGTTCACTATCGCTAGCGTTATTGCTAAGTAGGAATTCAGAAATACTAGTTGATTTTTTAGCGGCATCAATGGCTCTTGAAATATATTGCAATATTGGGAACCCGGAGCGCAATCCCGCTTGCAACGTTAAAGTTTCTGCACTGCCAATATGCAAAGCACCATAAGCGCGAACAACAATGGCCTGAAGGTCATTTAATGATCTGTTTATTAATGCACGCTCCCAATCAAATCCGCCGTGATCGAAAAAAGTGCGGTAAAAGTATTGTGAATATTCAACCGTCTCTCTAACGCGTCTCGTTCTAAATCTAATTTCGGTATCATCATTGCCTGAAGCCCTTGCGTCAATTGTCGCGCTTTCAATGCGGTTATATTCGAACATTAACAATTTGCCGCGCTCTCTGATTTCTTTAATGGTAATAGGATGGCCAATTAACTCTGATACAAACCTAGCAAATGCTGAAATTAAATCATCGCCATAAATTTGTGGCTTATCCGGATTTCCAATCGCAATATCCGCAGAGCCACTTGCATCGCTGTCATTCTCCGCACACACCCCCGCCACATACGCATCGACTGTAGAAGCGCGAAGCGAAACTGTCGCTTTCGACCGAGTCACATCCTCTAGAGAATTAATTGGAGTGTCATTGGGCACATAAACAGCGAAGCCTTCAACGTTCGTAGCCGTTTCGCGGCCTGAATCAAAGAAACCCCCTAACAAGCGCCCACCAAAGATATCGGCAATCAT
>JBFWNO010000023.1:0-28336 GCA_050251015.1 Planctomycetota bacterium | reverse complement strand
ACCTCCTCAGCCTTCCTACTCAAGGGCGTGACCGGCAGCGGCAAGACTGAGATCTATCTTCGGGCCATCGCCCGGGAGGTGGAAGCCGGCCGCCAAGCCTTGGTGCTGGTCCCCGAAATTTCACTGACCCCGCAGACTCTGCGGCGCTTCCGCTCGAGATTCAACCGCCTGGCCGTCCTCCACAGCGCCCTCACCGACGCCCAGCGCTCCCGCCAGTGGGAGAAGATCAACCGGGGTGAAGCGGATGTGGTGATCGGCGCCCGCAGTGCCATCTTCGCCCCCCTGTCGAGGCTGGGGCTCATTGTTGTTGACGAGGAGCATGACGCCAGCTTCAAGCAACAGAGCACGCCGCGCTACAGCGCCCGCGACCTCGCCCTGGTGCGGGCCAAGTTCGAGGGCGCCCGCGCCATCCTCGGTAGTGCCACGCCCCAGCTCGAATCCTGGTGGAACGCCGGTAAGGGTAAGCTTCACCTGCTTTCGCTCCCGCGTAGGGCCGGCGCCCTGCCCCTGCCACCGGTGAGCGTGCTGGACATGAGCCTCGAGGCCCGCCCGGGCGAGGATCCTCCCCTTGTCTCCAGGAAGGCGGTTATCCTGCTGGCCGAGTGTCTCAAGGAAGGTCGCCAGGCGATGCTCTTGATGAACCGTCGGGGATTCTCCAGCGCGCTCTCCTGCCTCAAGTGTCGGGCCATCCCCCGTTGTCCGGGTTGCGACATCGCCCTCACGGTGCACAAGGGACTCCGACGGCTGATGTGCCATTACTGCGCCCATGCGCAGGTGTTGTCGGACACCTGCAGTACCTGCGGGGGAGGACCTGTGCGGCCCCTGGGGTCGGGCACGGAAAGACTGGAGGAGGTGCTGGCGAATGCCGTCCCCGGCCTCCGCGTCCTGAGGATGGATGCCGACAGCACCCGACGGCGGGGCAGCCACCAGGAGATCCTCGACGCCTTCCGCCGTGGCGAAGCCGATGCCCTTCTGGGGACGCAGATGATCGCCAAGGGCCACGATTTCCCTCGTGTGTCCCTCGTGATTGTTCTCGATGCTGATGTGGGCCTCAACCTCCCCGATTTCCGCGCAGGGGAAAGAACGTTCTCCCTCATCACCCAGGTGGCCGGACGGGCCGGACGCAAGGAAGGCGATGGCCGCGTGATCGTGCAGACCCAGCATCCCCGGAACCCCGCCATTGACTGCGCCAGTCGCCACGATGTCGACGGCTACCTGGAAAGGGAATCCGCCCTGCGGCGCCCCCTCATGTACCCCCCCCACGGCCGTCTGGCCCGGGTGGTCTGTAGCGCCCCCGACGACGATACAGCCCAACTTCTGGCCGGAAAAGTCCGCGAGCGCCTCGGCGCCCCGGCCAATGTGGTGGTCCTCGGCCCGGCCCCCTGCCCCCTTGCGCGCATCGACGGGGAAAGCCGGATGCACCTCCTGCTCAAGGCGCCGGTCCACGCGCCATTGCTTTCCTCCCTCCGACCCCTGGCCGAATCCCCCCCCAAGGTGGCCGAGGCCAAAATGGTGATTGATGTGGATCCGGTGACGATGCTTTGATTTAGTGCCCATACATGGGTCTATTACATTGACTTAGTGTAATTTTTCTTGGCTCAATACAAAAGTGGGCTGTTCACGCCTCTACACTTCAAAGAATGAACTGGGAGACCTGTTATGGAGATGTTGCGCCCATGATGTTCCATTGGTGTCTGGCTCGAGGTTACAGCCCCGCCATCGCTGAAGATGCCATTCACGATGTCTTTGCATCCGCCATGCATGCCCGTGCCGCTCCATCCAATCCCAAGGCCTATCTTTTCTCGTCTTTGCGTAGGAATTTGGCCAAGCAAAAAACCCTGCCCCTAGACAGGAACTTTGTCTTGCATGAGGGTCGCGATGACAGAACAGCGCAAGAGATCCATGATTGCCTTGAAAGCCTGCCACCCGAACAAAGAGAGGTTGTGGTGTTGAAGGTATGGCATTCCATGACATTCGAGGAGATCTCCGACTGCCTAGAATGCAATGCCAACACGGTGGCCGGCCGCTGGAGATACGCCCTTGAGAAATTGGAACGGCTACTGGCATGAACCAGAAGAACCCTCACAACGAAGATCGGATTATCGACAGACTTGCCTCCCGCAATCTTCGGGCCCCTTCCACTTCATTGCATGCACGCATCTTCCTTGGAAAGCGACGGAAGCCGTGGCTTTCATTCGCTGATCCCCTCATTGCGGCCTCACTCTTGATTGTGTTGGGGCTGCACTTCACGATTACGGGATCCTCCCCTCGCCACCATGGCGACTGGATCCTGTACCGCATGGATTCAAGACTGAACAGCCATCAGTCCCCCCTGCCCTATCTCGATATGAGGAGAATCGAACATGAATCATGAGCCAAAGTCAAAACTGCGATCTATCCTAAGGGTCATCGCACTCATCATCATCTTGGTGGCGGTTGCCCATTACATTGGAATGTCTTGGCTCGTGAAGAAGAACAACGCCGACTTTTCAAATCTGCTGACTCGCTTGGGTGCAAAATCCACCACAACCCCAAGCTTTCAAGAAACCCGCAACAGGTCCGCAGATAACGCCTGGCCCCTATACCAGTCGATTTTTTCGGAATGCCTGACTTGGAGCATGGATTGTCACAAAACCACCACATTTGATGAGGGAAACTACCTTAAAGTCTGGAGCGAACACTGCCCCGACATAGAAGAGCTCCTCAAGCGAATCAATGCTTTGGCGGCCTTTGCTGAAACCAAAAAATACTCACGCCCTCCCATGACCCGCTTCGCGCTCCCCTGGGAGATAACGAGGATGACAGAATATTTATCACTGCAAGCTGGCAACATTCTCAATGTCACGCTACCTGCAGCAGCTCACGAGCTTTCTGTGGGCAACTCATCTGAAGCATCCCGACTACTGACGATGTCTCTCACTATTTTGGATAGGGGGCTCAGCGAGCCTCTGCATATTCATTCGGTTGTCAAATTCCAGTGCATCACACTGATCGAAAATTTCATCTTGAAGAACCTGCTCCTTTTCCAACCCCATGATCTTGAGGATCTTCTTGCGGCGTTCGCCGCCAGAGATCCGTGGAATGAATGGAAGGAATGCATGAGGCGCCAAGCGTCGCACCACGCCTTTTATTGGGAACAGGATGATGTCACCCAAAGTCTCTATGGACCCACCATGGAAAGCACACACTCCATCGGGGCTCAGCTTCTTAGTCGTCTTCACAAGTATCTGATCACCCTTGAATTGGACAAGGCCCACTTTATTGCCAGTTGCAATGCCAGTCTCGATGATATGGATCGGTCGAGAATCCACGATGCTGTGGGCCAAGCCACCATTCCCCTGTCGCATTTTCAGGATCAACCTTGGTTTGCTTTGTGCTCTGAGCCTATGATCGTTTATGACTACAAGGTCATGCGTGAACGCTTTATCAACATCGACGTCGCCCAGTGGATGATTGTCGTGACAGCGTTGAGAGCCCGCCTTGGGGTCCCAACGGAACATCTTGAGAATTGGATTCGAGTGGAGCCGATAGGCAACGGCATATCCATTTCATCCCCCAATATCCGGGTTATGTTCGAGATCGATGGCAAGGGACCCCTGGTAAGTGATCCATATGGGCATGACAAAACTCGACATCCCTTCAGCATCCTGGTGGAGCCTATTGAACAAAAATAGCCCCCTTCGATTCAAAACGAATTGACTTTGACCCATCCCTCATCAACGCCACACTGTATATGTGGCTGAAAACCTATCGATCCGGCTGGAATCGATGCTTTAAGCGCAGCGGGGTGGGGGATTTTCCTGGCACGACCTTTGCGTAATTCAGACACATCAACCATTGGAGTCCCCCATGAAATCCACGCTTTTCCTGTTTGTCCTCTCCAGCCTCCTTTCCCTGACCTTGTGCGCCGCCGTCGCGCTGTTTGAGGATGGGACTCTGATCGAATTCCAATCCTCCGTGAACAAGGAATCCCTTGTCGTGTTGGGGGACCCTGCCAATGAGGAAAAATTTGTTGTGGATTACATCCGCAAACCGGGCTCCGAGGTCCTGGAGGACAGGCCCCTTCATTTTTCTAAGGCCCCCAAGGATGCCAAGGGCCGGGAATTCCGGATCTTCAACTCCAGCATGCTCAAGGCCGTCGCCGAGGCCCTCAGCAAGAACCCCGACGCCACATTCAATGCCTCTATCAGCATCCATACCTACAAGGGGGAGAACGTTGCCGTGTTACGCAAGTACCAGATCAAACATAGCCATGGCGGCCAGTGCGGCGGATCTGACAAGGCCACCATCATGAAGTTCGAGGCTGTCTTTCAGGATGGAAAATTCCAGATCATGGATGGCGAATTCAAGGGACAAACCCTGGAGGCTGTGCCCAACAAGCACTTGGAGGCCATTGAAGGCAAGTGGGATGCCGGCAAGAACCGCTCCATCATCTTCAAGGCCCAGGTGATTTCCAACGATCATGAAGGCAAGAACGAAAGATTCCTGTTGATCGAGAAGGGCTACACGCTGACCTCCCTTCCCAACAACTGACAGCATGGATACTCGTTCTAACTGCCAGCCCGTAAACTGGGGGGGTGAATGAACATCTGAGCATTTGGCTGGAAGGAATCCTGGCAGCACTGGCGGTCATCGGCTGCCAGTGGGCCCTGGGCAGGGAATTGGGGCGCCGGTGGGCCGGACAGGCCCCCACACTGGCCACGCAATGGGCCCTCGGAGTGGCGGCCTTCGGCCTCCTCAACGCCCTAGAGCTGGCGCTGGGCCTCGGGCGCCTTATCCCCTTCAATGCACTCGCTCTATTCTTCCTTATTAATAGACCCGAAGAATCCCTGGAAAGCATCCGGCAATTTTTCGGGGGACGAACCCCCGCCCTTGTCCTGATTGCAAGTCTCCTTCTTGTCTCGAATGCCTTCCAGCCCTTGTGGGACTGGGATGCCCAGGAAAGCTATGTGGGATTTGCCAAGCATTGGGCCCATGTCCTCGCCTTCGACCCTGAAGGCCTCCACCATGTGTATGCCCGTCGCCCCCAGCTGGTGAGTGTGGTCTACACCTGGGGGTTGATGTGGGGTAACGAGACCACCTGCCAGGTTCTGGATCTGGCTTTCTTCATGGCCGGACTGGGGTGGCTGGGCCAGCGCTTGGGCATGGGGAATGGCCGGATTTTCCTGAGCCTGCTACTGGCCTCAGGGGCCCTGGTGACGGCCACCTCCAATGGCTGGACCTGGACAGAACCCCTCCTACCCTCATTTCCCGGGCGCGGCGGCAATGACTTTCTTCCGCTCCTCCTGATACTCGGATTCATCGAGATGTTCAGGCCGCTGGCCCCTCTGCCCTCCATCCTTCTTGTGGGAGCACTTTTGGTCACCCGCTGGAGCGCCATCCCCTTCCTGTTCTTCTTCGGTCTCTGGTCTTTCATCTCATCAGGGGAACCGCGCAGAACGGTGGTCCTCTCCTTGTTGGGCGGACTCCTGCTGGCCTTGCCATGGTATGGAGCCTGCTGGCGGGCTCATGGCAATCCCTTTTACCCCCACGATAGTGGCCTGTTCTCGAACCATCCCAGCCAGGCCATCCTGGATGCCGACTTCTCGCCATCCGGGATGAGTGCCCGCCATGTGGAAGGCGTGAACTCTCCCGAGGCGCTCCGTGGTTACGCCCAGGGGATGGGACTTTCCTTCTTGCTGTATGTCCTGAGTCTCATGATTCGCATCCCCCCCCCCGGCCAAGCCCTGTTCGCCGCGGCCTGGTTTCTGGGCCTAACTGCGATGGCTACCACCTCGCAGGTGCGGTTCCAGTTCCCTGTCTTGGTGATGCTCGGGAGCCTGGTGGTGTCTTCGACTCCCCGCCTGAATGGTCGATGGGCTTGGAATAGCCTCCTCGCCCTCTTGGCCCTCGCAGCTCTTCCTTCCCTTCAGGGCCGTCTCCACACCGCCTTGAGACTGTTGGCCGATGCCCGCCATGGCCGGGATGTCCTCCTGGAGGAAAGGGTCAGGCTCTGGCCTGCCGCACGGTGGCTCAACACCCAGGAGGCCGGGACTGTCCTATGGCCAATGAACCCCTCATACCATTGCAACCTTCCGGGCCTTCGCGCCGACAACGCCATCTACCTGATGGGAGACGAGGACCTTGAAGGCCATGACTCCATGGTGGCAGCCCTGCGTAGAATGGGAGTGAGGTGGATTGTGGCGGCCCCGCCCTATTACCCCCCCACCGAACAGGGAGCCCTTGCGATGATGCATCTGGTGGCCAGGTTGCGCGACCAGGGAGGTGTCAGGATGGTTGTTCGACTTCCCGGTTCTGGCGTTTCTCCGCCCACCGAGATCCTTGAATTCCTGCCCCTTCGATGAGATTTCTCGATTCCATGGCAAGGGCCCTGCTTCCCCTCCTGCATCTTGGGCTCATCGCCGGACTGGCCCTGCGTCGTTCGCACCAGCCATCCGTTCTTGGGCTTTATTCCTGGAGCGCCATCATCCTGATTGTTTTCCTGGCCCTCCTGCTTTCCCTTTGGCCCTTTGCTTTCCGGCGCTGGCGCACCAAGCCAGGGCCCAACACGTCCTCCATCGTACTGGGCCTCGGGGTGCTGGTGCTGGTGGTGGAAGGCCTTCCTCTAAGGCCCTGGGTGGGTGAGCGCGACGGACGCTTCCATCCGCACCTGCAAATCATTTTCGGACGCAGTCCCGACGCGCCGGCTCCTCTCCCCACCGGTTACCGCACGGGCTCACTGCCCCTCACCAAGGACGCTAGCGAATGCCGTGTCGTACTGATGGGAGGCTCCACCGCGCTCAATCTGGAACTCAAACCCGAGGAATCCATTGCCACCTTGATGGAACGCCATCTGCAGGAGGCCCTGCCCGGACGCTCGGTGAGGGTGGTGAATGCGGCCAATGTCTGGTTTTCCACCCACCACACCCTGATCAACTACCTCCAGAGGGCCCGGGCTCTGGAACCCGATGCCGTGGTGGCCTTCGAGGCCGTCAACGATATGTACCGGAGCTTCTCGCCCCCCGACGCGGCCCAGGGCCCCTTCCGTGAGGATTACAGCCACTTCCTCGGACCCCAGATCGATCTTTTTAAGAGGGCCAACAGCGGGGCCTGGACGCATAGCAACCTCCGGTTCCTGTGTACCGAAGTCCTCTTCACCCTGCCCTTTGAGAAGCGCCCGGCCCTGAGAGAACCGGGCTCCTGGCCCTGGCCCAGTCTTCCGGTGTTCCGCCGCAACCTCGAGGCCCTGGCGTCTCTCACCCAGGCCGACGGCATTCCTCTCGTGCTGGGGACCCAAGCCCATCTTCTGCGCCAGGGGATGCCCCAGTCCGAACAGGGCCTCCTTGTGATCCATGAGGGATTGATGCGCCAGACCGACAAGGGTCCTGATGTGGATGAGGCGGCCAGGGCCTTCGATCTCTTCAATGGGGCCACACGCGAAGTCTGTTCGAGCCGCTCTGTCCCCCTGGCCGACCTGGATGCCATCATCCCGCGCGACACCCGCCATTTCCATGATGATGTCCACCTCACGGCCGAGGGAGCCCGCCTGGCCGCCGCCGAAATCGTCAGGGTCCTGCTCCCGGCCCTGAAGACCCGCTGAGAGCCATCGGTGCTTTTTCACAGCTGGGATTTTGCCGTCTTCTTCGCCCTGGTGATGGCCCTGTATTGGCGCCTCGGGCACCGGGCACAAAACCTTCTCCTGGTGGCTGCCAGTTATGTGTTCTATGGTTGGTGGCGATGGGATCTCTTATGGCTGATGCTCCTTTCCTCACTGATCGACTTCCTGTGCGCGCTCAGGATCGAGAAGGGGGGCCCCGGGAAAAAACTCTGGCTCCTCACGAGTGTCCTGTCCAACATGGGACTCCTGGGTTATTTCAAATACTGGAATTTCTTCACCGACGAGTTCAATGCCCTGCTAAGGCACCTGGGACTTGGCGATGTGTTTGGCGGCGTGGAGATCATCCTGCCCGTGGGCATCTCGTTCTACACCTTCCAGACCCTCAGCTACACCATCGATGTGTACCGCGGCTCCGTCCAACCCTGCCGGAAGCTGACGGACTTTCTCCTGTATGTCAGCTTCTTTCCGCAACTGGTGGCCGGCCCCATCGAGCGATCCACCACCCTGCTCCCGCAGGTGGAAGGCCCCCGGCGCCTCGATCCCGTGCGCCTGCGCGATGGCGCCTTCCTTGTGTTCTGGGGCCTGTTCCGCAAGCTGGTGCTGGCCGACAATCTTGGCATCCTTGTGGGAACTATTTTCGACCCCGGGGGCATGGACCATGTGTCCGGGACTCTCATGCTGCTGGGTTGCTACGCCTTTACCCTGCAGATCTACTGCGATTTCTCGGCCTACAGCGACATCGCCCGGGGCACAGCCTGGGCCCTGGGATTCAACCTGATGGAGAACTTCAGGGCTCCGTATGGCGCCACCAGTCCCCGGGATTTCTGGAGGCGTTGGCATATCAGCCTGTCCACCTGGCTCCGGGACTACCTCTATATTCCCCTGGGTGGAAACCGGGGTGGAGTCTGGGCCTCCTCACGCAACCTCCTGCTGGTGATGGCGCTCGGGGGCCTGTGGCACGGGGCCAGCTGGCCCTTTGTGATCTGGGGTCTGTACCACGGACTCCTTCTCGCCCTTCACCGTCTTATGGGATCGCATCTGACCCTTCTCACGCGTGTTCCCAGGGCCATCAAGGTGTTCATCACATTCCATGCCGTGGCACTGGGTTTCATGGTCTTCCGTTCCGACAGTGTCGATCGCATCCTCCGGAATCTCCGCCTCTTGGCCGGCGAATGGAGATGGGCCGATCTGGCTTCGACGGAGGGTCGCTGGATCCTGTTTGCGGCCCTGAGTCTTCTGGCGGTGCGTAGGCGCCCCGATGGCAACCTGAACATCCAATCCTGGCCCCTGGCGGCGAGGGTGATCCTCTTTGTTCTGGCCTACTTCTCCATGACACTCCTCCACTGCCCACAACCCAATGACTTTATCTACTTCCAGTTTTAAGGCTCTGTGGCTGGCGGCGGTTGTCATCCTGGGGGTGGAATCCCTCCTGACTCTCGCGCCACCGACCATCACCTGCTTGGGGGCCCAGCCCGATCTCGGCGACCTCCTCAACGCCTCCGCTGATGAACGCACCATCAGGACCTCAAGGGCCCGCATCCTCATCCTGGGCGACTCCACCGCCATTTATGGGGTGCATCCGGATACCGTGGAAAAGATTGTGAATGCCCCCGTTGAAAATATCAGTCGCACCATCCATTACGGTCTTGTCGGTCTTCAGAAAGTTCTGGAGGAGGCCTTGAAGAGTCATCCCGATGTCCGCCTCGTAGTGATGCCGCTCAGCCAGCGCCTCTTCACATCCAGCGACGAAGAGGCCCTGAGAGGTGGTTACCTGGACCGCTTTCTCAAGGCCCACAAGATCCATGACAGGGAGAGGAACCTGGGGAATACGGCCTGGATACCCTCCATGCACCTCAGCGGCGAAGTCACGCGCCTGATGTTCTTCGACACCGACAGGATCTATTTCGGACGGTATAGTTTCCGTCAATGGCAGGCCCTGTGCGAGGAAGGCCGCGGGAGCCTACGGCTTCCGGACGTCCACCACCCCACACGTGGGGACATCCTCAGGGAGTTCAACCGGCCCGCCCAGGCGGAACGCGGGCCCCAGCTTGCGGCCCTCTGCCGGATGGCCCAGGAGAAAGGCCTGCAGGTCTTGGTCGTGATGACGCCCATCTCCATCACGGCCGACAGGATCCTCAGGGAGGTTGGCGTCATGACAACGGCTGAGTCCCAACTGCGCGAGGTGGCCGGGCTGCTTCCCCCGGAGGCGCTCTTCGACCCCGCAATCCCCGTGTTTCCCGACGAGGCATTCTGCGACACCGTCCACCTCAACAGCACGGGAAACGACGCCTACAGTGCCCAGGTCGCGGCGGCGATCGGAGGCCTTGGACCTGCCTTAAAATAGCCATCCATGGGTCCCCTGGATTTTGAGAAACTCTTCCACAGCCTCCTCCGGAAGCTCGGCAGCGAGGTGATCGTGATCGACAGCGAGGGTACGGTGGTGCACCTTGTACGCCGGGGTGCCAACAAGCAAACGGCCCCGGGCGTGGTGGGCCGCAAACTCCTGGAGGTTTTCCCCAACCTGGGCACCTCCGGCCAGATCGACTGGCGCCTGGAGATCTTCAGCCATGTCCTCAAGGAGGGGCGCGAGCTGGAGATCCGTCGTCAACCCAGGCAGGTCGGCGGTGTGACGCGCTGGTTCGACATCCACCTCTACCCCCTGCGCGAGGAAGGCGAGGACGGCCGGGAGGGAGCCATCACGGGGGCCGTACTTGTCAGCCTGGATGTGAGCGAGCGAACCGCCCTTGAGGAAGAGTTGGTTCGGCAGGCCCGCACGCAGTCGCTGGCGAATCTCGGCGCCAGCATCGCCCACGAGATCCGCAACCCCCTCAACGCCATGGCCCTGAACATCCAGCTGGTGAAGGAAACCGTGGCGGGGTCGGCTCCAGGGGCCACACCCCCCCTTGACCTCATCCTCGACGAGATCCGGCGCATCGACTCCATCGTGGCCCAGTTCCTGCAGTTTGCCAGGCCCCCTCGCACGGCCCTCCGACTCGACAATCCCAACCGCGCCGTTCAGACCGTGCACGACATGATCCGTGAGATGGCCCGCAAGAAGGGGGTGGAACTTTCCCTGGATTGCGCCGCGGTGCCCGAGGTCCCCATGGACAAGGACCGCCTGGTGGAGGCCGTCTACAACCTTGCCCAGAATGCCGTACAGGTGCTTGATCAGGGCGGCCAGGTGATCCTCCGGACCCGCACCGAAAAGGACGCCGTGTGCATCGAGGTCACCGACAACGGCCCGGGGATCCCTGAGGAAATCCGCGAGAAGATCTTTGAGCTCTATTTCTCGACCAAAGAGGAGGGTCACGGCACGGGACTAGGGCTCCCCTACGCCGACAGCATCGTCAAGGCCCACAACGGCACCCTCACCGTGTCCAGCCAGGTGGGCCATGGGAGCACCTTCACCATCCGCCTTCCGAGGGGTATCATGACCGGACGCCATGACAAAACCGAAGATCCTCATCCTTGAAGACGACACCAATGCCGGCCCGGCCCTGAAGTCCCTCCTGGAGCGGGAGGGACTCGAGGTGCAGTTGGAACGGGATGGCGAGGCCGGTCTACGCACGGCCCTGGAGCACCCCTTCGACCTGGTGATCTCCGACATCGTCATGCCCCGCATGGACGGCATGGAGGTCTTCCGCCAGCTTTCCCGAAACAGGCCCGAAATCCCGGTGATCATCATGACGGCCCACGGGAGCATCCAGATGGCGGTGGAGGCCATGCGTGAGGGGGCTGCCGACTTCCTCGAGAAGCCCCTCGACATCCAGCGCGTGCGCCTGCAGGTGAAAAAAGCACTTGAGCGTTCGGGATTGGAGCGCGAGAACCGCCAGCTCAGGCGCCGGATCGACGAAGCCTTCGGACTCGACCGCATCCTCGGGGAAGACCGCGAGATGCGGACCCTGGCCCAGAAGGTCCGGCAGGTGGCGCCCACGGATGCCACGGTGCTCATCCTCGGCGAGAGCGGCACAGGCAAGGAGCTGGTGGCCAACGCCCTGCACGAGCTCAGTAATCGTAAGGCTAAGCCATTTGTCAAGATCAACTGCGCCGCCCTGCCCGAGGAACTCCTCCAGAGCGAGCTCTTCGGCCATGTGAAGGGCGCCTTCACCGGGGCCCTGGCCACCCGCCAGGGCCGATTCGAGGAGGCCGATGGCGGCACCCTCTTCCTCGACGAGATCGGCGACCTTCCCCCGTCCATGCAGGTCAAGCTCCTCCGGTTCCTGCAAGACGGCACCTTTGAAAGAGTGGGCGACAGCCGGACACTCCGCAGCAACCTCCGATTGATCACGGCCACGCATGTGGACCTCCAGAAGGCTTTGCAGGAGGGTCGGATGCGCGAGGACTTCTACTACCGCATCAAGGGCATCACCCTCAGCATCCCGCCCCTCAGGAACCGACCGGGTGACATCCCCCTGCTCCTGCGGCACTTCCTCAAGGAGGCTGGACGCCCCGACCTGACCATCTCGCCTGAGGCCCTGAAGATCCTCCAGGCCCATGCCTGGCCAGGGAACGTCAGGCAGCTCCGGAGTGTCTGCCAGACCATCACCGTATTCTGCCAGGGCCCCGAGATCGGGATCCGCGACCTTCCCGGCGAGCTTCTCCAGCCCCTGCCGAAGCGGCCCACCGCCCTGCTTGCCGGCGACATCCCCCTGATGTCCCTGGACGCTGCTGAAACAATCCTCATCCAGAAGGCCCTCGACACCACCGGCGGCAACAAGACCGAGGCCGCACGTCTCCTGGGCATCGGCCTGCGGACCCTCTACCGCAAGCTTGAGGGCAATCCTGCGGCTGCACAGCCGAAGTCTCCGTAAATTGGCAAGGCTGGTTTTTCGATCAGGCCAGAGGCCAGTAGAGAAGAAGAAGACCCAGGACAACGTAGCTGCAGATATTGGCCGCCCCCACGGACATACACAACTTTCTCAGGGGGAACTGTTTCCTGAACATCCCGAGAAAGCCGAATTCGAGGAGAAAGCTCAAAAGGCAGGCGATGACAAGGTTCATGGCCACCTCTCCGTCGACACCATGGCGCAAGGCCCTCAATTGGCTCAGGAACTTCCATCCGATCGATTCGAAAAACGTCGGATTGACTGCCGATATCACCGCACCGGGCAACCACGACACAATGTTCGCCAGCGAGGTGAAGACGACCAGCCGGAAGGACGTCATCTTTCCCTGATCCACTCTCCTGAACACGGCAAACTCAACAAGCAATATCGCCAAGATGGAGACCAGCATGAAATATCCCTGGTCATTGGCCATTTGTACGACAGGGTGATGATCGACGATCATGTCCGGATAAAACTGGGCGTTCAACTGGTCCTCGATTGAGACCTTGTGGATCTGGATGTTGTCGGGATCGATAATGCAATCAGCGAGCATGGGAAACCTTCCTTACCCATGAGAGGCTTCTCACCGGAGGAAAGTTTCACTATTTTTATGACCTATGTCCCCAAACGGCTCCAAAAAAGGCTTTCCACGGCCGAGGCCAGGCACTTGTCGAGCTTGTCCGCATTGAGGGGTTTCAAGAGATAACCCCGGGCACCCACACTGCGGGCCAATTTGACCTTCTCGATCATGGCATCGGCGCTCACTGCCACCAGGCCGGCTTCGGAGCAGGATTCATGCTGGCAGAGGCTCTTGGCAAAGGCCGCCATGTCGGCGCCCGCGGCATCGGTATCGAAGAACACCAGGGAGGGCGTGGTCTCGGCCAACCCGGCCAGGGCCGCAGGCGCGTCCGCGGCCTCGTGCACGGCATCCACCTGCACGCTGGCTTCGCCGATAAGGCGCCTGAGCTCAGCCCTTTCGGCCTCGGCCCCTCCCACCAAGAGCACATGGAACCCTGTCGCGAAACTCATGGAGGCATTATAAAGGACGACCTAGGCCGCCTTGAGCCAATGAATGCGCACTTCACCTTCAACAGCCTTAAACTCCCGGTCTCCCGTCACAAGAACAGCTCCCTTGACCTTGGCCAGGGCCGCGGCAAAACAGTCTGCATAAGACATGGAATGCCGACTCTTGAAGAGACCTGCCTGTCTTGTCAGGGTGAGATCCGCTGCGTCCACTCCCACAATCTCAAGAGGCAACTCCATGATGCTCATGAGAATCTCTTCCATCTTGGAGGGGCCCAGACGTCGATGGAGGGTATAAAACACCTCCCCCCAGTTCACCACGCAGATCAAGAGTCGCCGCTCATGTTTCAAGGCCTCCTTGAACATGGCCTCGACATCCACACCGCAGGGCTCATCCTGCAAGAAGGCCAGCAAGGGCCAGGAATCCAGCACGAAGCCACGGGTATTCTTCATGGCCTCTTACGTTCCTTGCGACGATCCTCCATCAGTGACTCAAGAACACCCGTGCCCTTGAGAATGCCCCTGAGGCTGGCTATGCGACGCGGCGTGATCGGAGTGATCACAACCTCGTCACCTTGACGGCGAACCATGGCCTTGATGCCGGATTTGAGTCCCATGGCCTCTCGCATCCATCGTGGGATCACAATCTGTCCTTTGGTGGAAAAGGTGACCAGCTCGCAAGAGGGTGGGGACGATGCCTTCGACGCCATGGCCTTTAGCTTACTGTAAATTAAAAGTAAGTCAAACATCTTCACATCCTCCAGAATTTCCTGTCCAGCGAGCGGTAGCCCACAGCCTCGGCCACATGGGCCTCGTCGATGTCTATGGAACATGCCAGATCGGCAATGGTGCGGGCCACCTTGAGGATGCGGTGATAACCCCGGGCCGAGAGCCCCATGGCTTCCATGGCGGTCAGCAACAGTCGGCGGGGAGCCTCGGCCAGGGTGCAATGCTTTTCCATCTCCCCCGAAAGCATGCGGGCGTTGGCACGTCCCGCCCCCAGCCGCCGGGATTGGATCCCCCGGGCCTTGAGCACCTCGGCGCGCAGGGTGGCGCTGGGTGACCCCGTGCGCCGGCCCCCGAGATCCGAGGGTGATACCGGATCCACCTCGACATGGAGGTCGATGCGGTCAAGCAGGGGGCCGCTCAGCCGGCTCATGTAGCGCTCGACCTGCCCCGCCGAACACTGGCAACGCCGGCGCTCATCGCCGAAGTGCCCGCAGGGGCAGGGGTTCATGCTGGCCACCAGCATGAAGCTTGAAGGATACGTGACACTGCCCTGGGCCCGGCCGATGGTCACGGTGCCTTCCTCCAGGGGTTGCCTTAAGACCTCCAGTGTCCGCCTCTGGAACTCCGGCAATTCGTCAAGAAAGAGCACCCCATGGTGCGCCAACGAGATCTCTCCAGGGCGGGGATGGGCCCCCCCGCCAATGAGGCCACAGTCGCTCACAGTGTGGTGCGGGGCACGGAAGGGACGACCCATCATCAGACCGGCACCGGCAGGCAGGAGGCCCGCAACGGAATGCACCCTTGTGGTCTCCAGGGATTCCTCGCGTGTCAGGGGCGGGAGGATGCCCGGGAGGCGCTGGGCCATCATGGTTTTCCCGCTTCCAGGTGGACCCACCAGCAGAATGTTGTGGCCCCCCGCGGCCGCCACCAGAAGGGCCCGGCGCACCAATTCCTGGCCGGCGACATCGGCGAAGTCGGGGGAACCGAAGACCGTAGCGGAAGTGTCGGGGGCCCGGGCAGGTGTGATCTCGCGGGTCCCCGAAAGAAATTCCACGGCTTCGGCCAAGGTGTCCACCCCCACCACTTCGAGCCCTTCCACCACACTGGCCTCCCGGGTGTTGGCGCTTGGGAGCAGGAGCCCCCTTTTCCCCGAGAGCCTTGCCGTGATGGCCATGCTCAGGGCCCCCCGCACGGCCCGCAGTTGGCCCTGCAGGGAAAGCTCCCCGACCGTTGCATAGTCCTGGAGCTTCTCGGGGGGAAGGACCTCGGAGGCCTGGAGGGTGCCCAGGGCGATGGGCAGATCGAAGCAGGGCCCCTCCTTGCGGACGTCCGCCGGCGCCAGGTTCACCGTGACCCGGCGGAAGGGATAGGTGAACCCCGAGTTCTGCAGGGCCGCCTTGACCCTGTCCTTGGCCTCGCGCACCGCGGCATCGGGAAGCCCCACAATGGTGGTGCCGGGAATGCCGGCGGTGATGTCCACCTCCACATCCACCAACTTGGCGTCGATCCCGCAGACGGTCACGCTGTGGAGCTTGGCAAACATAGGGCCTCCTTGGGCCCCGGATCGGGGCTCAAACCAAGATTACACCCCGCGGGGACAGCTTCAGACGCCCTTTGGGACGCGGCGAGCCGGAATAGTAAGATGAAGCGATGAGCGGACCCGATTTGAGTGTTGTCATCCCCTTCTTCAACGAGGAAACCTGTGCCGGTCCCCTCCTGGAGGAGCTCGACGCCGTGTTGGCCCGCCTGGAGATCGCCAGCGAGGTGGTGGCGGTGGACGACGGAAGCTCGGACGGCACCCTCAGCATCTTGAAAGCCCAGGCCGGGAAGCATCACCGCATCCATGTGCTAGCCCTCGCGCGCAATTACGGCCAGACAGCCGCTCTCTCCGCCGGGTTTGACGCGAGCCGAGGCGCGCTGATCCTGGCCATGGACGGGGACGGGCAGAACGATCCCGCCGATATCCCACGCCTGGTGGCCGCCCTCACATCCGACATCGATCTTGTCAGCGGATGGCGCCGCAGGCGTTCGGAGACCGCCCTCAGTCGCCGCTGGCCCAGCCAGGTCGCCAACCGCATCATCCGCCTGGCCACGGGCATTCCCCTCCACGACTTCGGCTGCACTCTCAAACTCTACCGCCGCGAGTTCCTCGATTCCTTCCGCCTTTACGGGGAGATGCACCGCTTCATTCCCGTCTTCGTCAAGGATGCCGGGGGAAGGATCGCCGAGATCGAGGTCAACCACCGTCCCCGCACGGGGGGCGTCTCGAAGTACGGCCTCGGCCGCACCCTCAAGGTACTCATGGACCTCGCGGTGCTGATGTTTTTCACCGGTGTGCGCGACAAGCCCATCTATCTCTTCGGTACCGTGGGCCTCATCGAATTCATTCTCGGCTCCACCTTCGTGCTCACTTCCATCCTCTTCAAGTTCCTCGGGTTGTACGATTTCGTCTCAACCCCCCTGCCGAACATGGGGATGTTCCTTGTGGTGCTGGGTGTGCTCACTCTCCTGATGGGTTTGCTGACCGACCTCACCATGCGCACCTACTACGAGAGCCAGGGCAAGAAGCCCTACCGCCTGCGTTCCTAGGATGTGCGGCCTTGCGGGCTGGGTCGGTGGCGACAGGCCCGGGGTGCTCGAGCGCATGCTGGAGACCCTGAAGGACAGGGGCCCCGATGCAGGTGGAGCCTGGGAGGATCAGGGATTTCACCTGGGGCACCGCCGCCTGACCATCATCGACGCCGCGGGCGGCACCCAGCCCATGGTCACCGAGCGCAGTGTGCTGGTGTTCAACGGGATGATCTACAACCACCGCGATCTGCGGAAGAGCCTCGGCGACAGCACTCCCTGGAAGGGACGCAGCGACACCGAGGTCCTGCAAAGGGCGCTCGAGACCTGGGGCCTTGAGGCCCTGCCGAAACTCCGGGGCTTCTTCTCCTTGGCCTGGCTGGATCGGGCCGACGGCTCCCTCCTCCTGGCCCGTGACCCCCTGGGGAAAAAACCCCTGTTCTACTCGCGGCTCGGCACGGAACTGGCCTTTGCCAGCACCTGCAGGGCCCTGCGCCGGCATCCCGGGGTTTCCGGTGAGATCGACCGCCACGCCCTCGCCTGGATCCTGGCGGGTGAGGCCGCCCCTCCCCCCCTCACGGCCTACCGTGACATCCGCGCCGTGGAGCCCGGCTGCTGGATCCGCTGGAAGGACGGTTGGCTTGAGGAGGGGCGCCACTGGAACTGGCCCGAGACCGAACCCTCCTCCAAGCTCACGGATGACTCCTTGGCCTCCCTCTTCACCCAGGCCGTGTCGCGGCGACTGGAGAGCGATGCGCCTCTGGGGGTCTACCTCAGTGGCGGCCTCGATTCCACCAGCGTGGCCTTTGAGGCGACCCGGGTGCTGGGCAGGCCCCCTCTGACCCTCTCCATCGGTTTCGAGGATCCCACCTATGACGAGGGCACCCACGCCCTGGCGGCATCGCGCCTTCTGGGCACCGAACACCACCACGAGGTCATCACCAGCAACAGGTTGATGGGACTCATTCCCGAAGCCCTCACATCGCTTGACCAACCGCTGGCCGATGGATCCGTGGTGCCCACCTTCCTCCTGAACAAGATCGCCAAACGCCATGTCACCGTGGCCCTCACCGGCGATGGTGGCGATGACCTGATGGCCGGTTACGATCCCCTTCAAGCACTGGGGCCGGCGTCTTTCCTGCGCCCGGTGTTGAGGGGCCCCCTCCTGGCTTCCGCCAGGTTTCTTGCCGATCTGTTGCCCCTGCGCCATGGCAACCTCAGCCTGCCCTTCAAGATCCAGCGCTTTCTCCGGGGACTGCCCTTCAGGGGCGGGGAGGCCGTGGCCCACTGGATGAGTGCTCTGTCGGTGGAATCCCTGCACTCCGCCGGGCTCATTCCTCCACTCAGGCTGTGGAACCGACTCCATACCAACGATAAACAGGACGCCCTGGAATGGTTCCGCCGGCGCTACCTCCACGACCAGATCCTCACCAAGGCCGACCGCACCTCGATGGCCCATGGCGTCGAACTGCGCTCCCCCCTCCTGGATCTCGATCTGGTGGAGGCTCTTGCCAGGCTCCCGTTTGCCGAGCTTCATGATGGACGACGCGGCAAGCTTCCGTTGCGTCGCTGGGCCACCCAGCGACTGCCGGCCTCCATCCTGAACCGCCCGAAAAAGGGATTCGGCATGCCCATCGCGGCCTGGATGGCGGGAGCCCTGAAGCCCTGGATTCTTGACACGGTTTCCGAGCCGGCGCTCCGCAACCTTGGCCTTGAGCCGGCACCCCTTCTTAGGCTCCGGGACCAGCACCTCTCGGGCTCCAGGGATTGGCGCAAGGAACTCTGGTGCCTCAGCGTGGCCTGCTCCTGGCAATCCCGCCGCTGAGGACCCCCATGGCGCTGTGCCTATAATGGGAAATGCCTTCATCTTCCTATAGCTTCATCATCCCCGTACACGACGACAACATCCTGCTGAGTCACCTTTTGCCCTCGATCCGGAGGGAGGCCTCGGGCCAAAACCCCGATATCATCGTGGTGGCCGACCGCTGTAGCGCGGACTTCCTCGCCCGCCTGCGGACGGAAATAGGGATCCGGCTCTTCGAGACCAAGCACCTGTACGGCCCCGCCGCCGCCCGCAATCTCGGCGCCCAAAAATCCACCTCCGAATGGCTGGTCTTCCTCGACAGCGACCTCCGGATGGAGCACGGAAGCCTCCGGGCCCTGGAGGAATTCCTGGCCAATCCCGGTTCCTATCATTCGGCCTGCGGGGTGGACAGTGATGGTGACCTCATCGGACGGAGTCCAGCGGCCCGCATGATGGCCCTCTGGGTGCACAAGACCCTCACGGACATCCCTCTGGAGGATAGCACCTTCTTCGGGACCCGCCATGCCTTGGTGAAACGGGAGCTGTTTCTCAGGATCGGTGAATTCTCGGTGGCCTATGAAAGGGCCGACGTGGAGGACTATGAGTTCTCGGTGCGGCTCTCGCGCCACACGCGCGTGAAAAATCTCAGAAACTTCCTCTTCACCCACCGTTTTCCAGAGGCCGGGAAGCAAAGGTCCAACTATTTCCGCCGGGCCCGCCTCTACGCTCCCCTGATGTTCCGGCGGCCAAGCGACATGGGAGCCACCTCGGGGTCCAGCGGTGTGAGCGTGTTGGGAACCCTGACCTTTGCGGCCAGCCTGCTCCTTTTCCTGATTCCCGGCCTAGCCTGGAAAGTCGAGGCCCTGGGACTGGGCCTGGCAGGACTGGTGGCCAGCGTGATATCCCAGAAGAGGTGGCTGTCATCCCTCCTGCGCCGGGAAGGTCCTGTCATGGGCAGCCTCATGACCCTGCATTTCCACCACCTGATGCTGTTGGCGGGCCTCGGGTTGATCACGGGTCACCTGGAAAACGCCGGCCGCATCCTGCTGCGGCAGATGAGGTCAGTGAAGCGGTTGACGCGTTTTGCCTGGTGCTGGCTCCACACCCGCTCCCCCGTCTACCTCATCTTCTTCATCACAGGGCGTTGCAACGCCCGTTGCCCTTTCTGCTTCAATCTTGAGACGGTGATGAACCCCCCCGACACCGACCTGACCCTTGAGGAGATCGAGCGCACGGCCAAAAGCCTCCCCCACCTTGTCCAACTCACGCTCAGCGGCGGTGAGCCCTTCATGAGGCAGGATATCGTGGATCTTGTCGGCCTTTTCTACACCTATTCCGGCGTGCGCAACCTTACGATCCCGACCAACGGCTCCCTCACCGACCTCTCCCTGGCCAGGCTCCGCGATATGGCCCTCCGCTTTCCGGAGTTGACGGTGCGCGTGAGCGTGTCGCTCGATGCCGTGGGCGAGCGGCACAATGAACTGCGCAGGCTGCCGGGAACCTTCGACAAGGCCGTGCGCCTCTTGCGGCAGACTCACGTGCTCTCCCGGAGCCTCCCGAATCTGGTCACCAGCGTGATCAGCGTATACAGCGGGCACAACGAAAAGGACATGAGAGAGCTCCTGCCATGGCTCGACGAGAATGTGGAGGTGCACATGCAAAGCCTCCTGCTCGCCAGAGGCAAGCTCGACGAGGCCTCGGCCGCCACCAAAGCTTCCGTGTTCGACGAGCTCACCGCCGATCTCGACAGGCGCATTGCCGCCAGGAACAAGGTCGGATCCTTCTTTGGTCGGGTGGTGTTGGGGAAGGTCTCCAACCTCACGCGCCGTGCTGTGTCCACCCTCGCCCGCCATGGCTCCCGCAAGGAGGACTATTTCGGCTGCGTGGCCGGCACCCGGTTGGTTGTGCTCTGGGAGGATGGCCGCGTCTCCCCCTGCGAAGTGATCACCACCCTCGACTGGGTGGCCCCCCACCTTGAGGAGCACGGAAACTTCGTGCTGGGCAACGCCCGCGACAAGCCCGTGGGCGAGATCCTCCGCTCAGCGGCTGCCGCCAAGGCCCGCGATTTCATCAGGAAGGAACGCTGCACCTGCACCTTCGAGTGCGCCGTGTCCGCCAGCCTGGTCTTCAATCCCCGCGAGGCCCTGCCTGCGGCCCTGAAGGCATGAACCCCACCCGAGTGGGGTGGTTCCTGGTGCTTGCAGCTTCCACCCTCCTGCGGGTGGACATGGTGAGGATGGCCGCCTGGAACCGCGATGCCGCAGCCGGACTCTGGATCGGGCTCGACTGGATGCAGGGCGGGACCTTTCCCCTGACAGGCATCAATTCCTCGACGGGAGCCATGACCCCCAATGGGGTCCCGCTTCTGGGTGCGGCCCTGTCCCTCTTGCCGGGAGGCCTGCTCACCATGAGTCTGGTACTGTCCCTCTCTCAGATGCTGGCCATCGCCTGGCTCTGCACCAAACCCCGACTTCCGGAGGGGGCGAGGCTCCTGATGGCCGCGGTGATCCTGCTGGATCCCTTCATGGTCATGCATTCCCTGGACATCTGGAATCTCTACCCCACCCTCACACTCCTGTGCCTGACGGCCTGTTGCCTGGACATGATCCGCACCAACGGGAGCCGTTTCTGGTGGCTGGCCTCGGGGTTCTGCATCAGCGGGTTGCCGGCCCTGTATCTGGGCAATGTGGCGGCGGTGATGGCCCTGTTCGTGCTGGGCCTGTCTTGTACGTGTTATAGGATTTTGTCTCGGGGTCCTGTCGCCGGCTGTCCAAGACGTGCTCGCGAAGACGCTCCGCTCCGCGTGTCTACTTCGGTGCTCACGCACCGAAGCCTGCCGGCGCCACCCCTCGTGATAACGTCCCCGCCCTTCCATCCCGTCTACGCAATTGTCTTGGGAGCCCTCCCGGCCCTAGCCCTGTCCCTTATCCCCTACGCCGCCTACCTTGAAGCCAATCCCGAGTCCCGTGACCTTCTCTTCAACCAGGCCCATGTCGCCCAGCGCAGTGCCGACCATGTGCAAAGGGCCCTCACCCATCCCTTCCGTCTTCTATGCCTGCCCCGCAGCCACATTCTCTATGGAGATTCGCGCATCATCTCGGAGCAGACCGAGAAGGCCGTTTTCGGATCCTTCCATGCGCAAACGGGCCTTCACCTTCTCCTACTGTCCGCCTCCATCCTCCTCTGGATCCTGGCCCGCAAAAAACTGGCCCCCTGCCCCTTCACGCGCACTCTGGGCCTTTTCTATGTCATCCTCTTGGGTCTGTTCCTCATCCTTCCATCCCAAGTCTTCACCAAGGTCCAGCAGGGCGTGCCCTATGCCGCCTTCGTGTGGATCCTCTTGCTGGCACCCGGACTCGCCGCAGCCTGGATCCTGGGCGCCTGGCCAAGACGGATCATGACCCTCCTGGGTTCCGCCACCATCCTCAGCGGCCTGTGGCTGGCGCACCGCGTGACAGCCGATCATCTGGAATACAAGGGTGAAAGAATCTCGCCAGCCGGGGCCCCTTTGGAGGATCTGCGGCGAGCGTCGGCCTTCCTGGCTAGATCAGAAAGTACAACTGTTAACGTGGACTACGATTTCTCCCATGGCAACTATGCCGCCGTGGAAAACGAATACCGCGTGTACATCCCGCGCAATCCGGCCGGATCCATGGCTGCAGGCCGGTCCCTGGATGCGGAATTGCTGATGTGCCACGGTCTTAGGAACCTCAATGAAGGCCTTGCGGTGCGTGACAGTGGCCAGGGCGATTGGCTGGTGACCTGGTCCTTTGTCTCCCGCGAGCAGCTCGTGGATCCCTGGAAGTCGCAGGCCGGGGATGCGGCCGATTTCGGGCGGCTCCGCGTCTTTAAGGCACAACGCCAATGAGAAAAGCCGCCTGGATCTTTCTTGTGTTGATCGCCTTCGGTCTCCTTTGGGCGGCCTGCAACAGCCCCCACGACACCTATGACAACCAGGTCACCATGGAGAACGCCAAGGCCATCCTGCACATGGATGACGACCTCTACACCTTCCAGAGTTGGAGGCCGATGGGGCACAACCTCATCTTCGCCATCCTGGCCTGGATTGGAGGCGAAAGCCGGTTGCCGTTCACCATTCATCTGGCCTCGCTGCTCGGTCTGATTTTTTCGGCGGGCTGTCTCTACCGGGCGGCCTTGGCTCTTCACGGTTCCATCGTGGCACTCACCACGCTGGTGATCCTGGCCACGCTCCGGCCCCTGCTGCACTGGGCCCCCGTGGGCACCAGCGACATGTTCGCCCTGCCACCTTTTGCCCTGGCCCTCCTCGTGCTCACAAGACCTTCTTCCAAGGGCACGATGTGGCTCCTGATCCTGTGCACCTTGTTCATCACGTCCGTGAGGCCGACCTACCTACCCATCATCCCCCTGATGTTGCTGGCCTCCCAGCCAAGCTGGCCACGCTTCCGCAAGGCTGTTGCTGTGGGCCTGGCAGGGTGCGGACTGTATCTCGGCATCCAGCTTACTGTGCTGGTGGCCCTCAGGGGCAGGGAATACGGCTGGACCTCCTTCCTGACGGCCAACCTGGGGCAATCGGTCTGGCACCTGAAGGATTCCGTGAGGGATCCCTGGGGTGGCTTCTTCACCATGCTCCTTTGGGGACCGGGGCCCTTGGTGCCCCTTGTGGGGCTCTGGGCCCTGTTGAAATCGCGAAAGGAATCCTGGGCCAGGATGGGTCTTGTTCCTGTGGTCTGTCTGGTGGCGGTGCATGTCGTGTTGATCAGGGCCTTTGAACTCAGGTACCTACTCACCCTCGGCCTGCCGCTCGCCTGGGGGGCGGCTCTTGCCCTCAGCAGAGCCGGCAAGCTGCGCCCCTGGCTGGTGGCCCTGCTGTGCGTGACCCAAGGAGTTTCACTGGGGTGCGAGATCCTGCACCACACCCAGTCCGCGTCCAGGCCCCTGCTGGCCCGAAAGATCCTTGATGACATCAGAGAGTGGGAACCACGCCGCGGCCGCGTGTTCTGGAGAGGCCAACTCTTCACCACCCTCACCGACGAGGCCCCCGATGTGCCGGGGGACCGTTCCTGGAATATTGTCAGCCTGGCCTCGACAGGGTTCAACATGATCTCGGACCTCAGGGTGATCAACCTGCATCCCGAAAGGGGCATGGAATGGGCCAGCCTGCATCCAGCAAAGGGTTGGCTCGAGAGCTTTATCGCTCCCAAACTGCTGGACGGCGACATCCTCATCATGAGCGCCGCCAAGACCTGCTACATGATGCAGAATCTCCCTGCTCCCATGAGCGAGGATGAGTTGGCTTCCTGGGATCCGGAGCAGGATGGGGATTCGCTGGTGCAAAACCCTCTCCTTGTCCAGCGTGTCCGGCGCGCGCGGCTGGAGCCCCTGGGCGAGAACCGCTGGAAGGCCGGGGACCTGGAACTCAGGGGGCATCCGGACATGACACTGGAAGGAGCCCCCCCAGCCCTGAGGGCCCTCCCATTGAAGCCCGGTCTTTGGGACCTGATTTGGGTGGACCGCCTGAAAGTGCTGGACCGCAAGGGCCAGTCCTACCGCCTGCCCTCAATCGTCGAGTGAGCGTCTCCGCTTTTTGATTTCGCTGCGGCGCCCCTTGGACTCGAGTCGCCTGAGCTTCGATGACCGTGTCGCCTTGGTGGCCCGGCGGATCTTAGGCTCCTTGAGCGATTGGCGGATGAGACGCGCGGCCTTCTCCAGCGTCTCGTCGAGATTGCGGCGGAACTCGCGATGCAGGTCGCAGACCAAAAGAAGGCGCCCTTCGGCGTCCAGGCGATGCTGGGCCAGGGACCTCAATCTCTCGAGGGCCCGAGGGGACAGACCCTCGATCCCCTCCATCGACACATGAAGCTCGGCCTTACTCGAGGTCTTGTTGACGTGCTGGCCGCCCTTGCCCGACGAACGAGCCGAGTGCACCTCGACGGCATGGCGGGGGATGAAGACGTTCGGAGTGATCGGATGGGGGAAGGTCATGGACGCTTCTTGAGCGTCACCTCGGGAAGCGGCTTGAGGATGGCATCCAAGGGCCCCCGAGCCTTCTTGATCTTGGCAAGCTTGTCCTCGTTCCAGTAGAAGCGGTTGCAACCTTCGCAGTTCTTGAAGAAGGTGTCGCCCTCCCAATAGCGGCGTCGGATCTCGAGCATCTTGGGGCCGTTCCAGATTTCCTCCATCGAGTGGGTGTAGAGGTTGCCGATGTCGCTGTCGGAGTCATAAAACTCGCAGCAGAGCCTCACACCGCCGTAGGCCTGCACATAGACCTCGTAGAAGGGCGAGTAGCAGGGATGCTTCTCGTGGCGGCGGAAGAGGCGCTCGGGATGGTCGATCAATTCGTGCAGATTGGTTTTGACCTTGATGTCTTTGGCAAAGATGGTGTCGCGTAAATTGCGGGCGATCACGGGGATATCAGCCTGGGGCACCCCAAGATCCTTGGGATCAAACAAATCGAACATCCCCACCACCTTGAAGCGCACCTGATCCACACCGTGCAGGGCGGCCAGCTCCACAATAGGGAGCAGATGCTCCCGGTTTTCCTTCTGGATCACGGTGTTGAACCAGATCCTCATGGGGTGCCCGGGACGTTCACGGCGGGCGGCGCAGATGCGCTCGATACCCTTCAAGACGGGCGTATACTCAGCGCGGCGAATTCTTCTATAAAGCTCCGGTTCTGCGCCATCCATGCTGATCTTCAGGATGTTCAGGCCGCTGTCCAGCAGTTCCTGGGCCTTCTTCTCTGTGATAAAGGCCGCGTTGCAGTTCATCGAGGTCTTGATACCCTTCAAACTGGCCCTCTTGATGAATTCCGGCGTGAGGGGATTCATCAGGGGCTCGCCTAGCCCGTTGAGCTGCAGGTCAATGAGCTGGGGCATCTCGCGGAGCACACGATCAAACTGATCACTCGTCATGTCGGCCTCGCCGACCTTCTTGAGCATCTCCAGCCGCGAGCACATCACGCAATCCTGGTTGCAGCGGCTGGTGGGCTCCACCTGGGCATGCGTGGGCGAGCTCCAGAGTTTTTGCTGGCCGAGGACCATGGCCGCTTTAGATGCAACATTGTTAATATGACGCCAGAACGCCATTATGATGAATTCTTAAGAAATTTAATGTCCTTCATAAATTATTTATAATTTTACTACTCATCCAGGTTCTTCTACACATGCATTTTCATGCTGTTGCACATAAATACACATTTGGCATGTGTTTTTGTCAATTGATTGAAGATTATTCGCATTTCAACATGCCTGTAAAAATAACGTCGCATCTTGGCGGTTCTATAAAGTAAATTCATAGGAATTGATTTTAAAATAACCACATGAATGTGCAATGTATTAATAAAAATAACACTTCAATCGCAATAATTGGATCTGGCTCTAGAGCACGTCAGATCATGAAACTTCTCCAGACTCTACCTGAATTCACGATTACAGGATTTTTCACTGCGGACTCAAAGCGGAGCAATGAAATCGAACTCTTGCGTTTGGGAATGGGGTGGGATGATGCGCAATCAATGTGCAGGGCATCAAATCTTGCTTTAATTGCGGGGCTGCCCGACACTCATCTCAAGTGGTCTATTGAAGCCTTGAAAGCTGGTTGTCATTTGATTGTAGAAAAACCCGTTTGTTTGAAGTCTATTGACGTCACCAGCCTCCGCAATGAGACCCTTCGCTTCAATCGAAAGGCCTTTGTCTTTCATCCACACAGATTTCAGGATGGCCTCATGGAACTTTGCGACTTTGCTCACGCATCCGCTGTCAAATCAGTACGTCTCACCAGTCGTCGCTTCCGACACTCTTCGCGCTATTCCCATCCCGACCGCCGCGATCCGTGCTGTGTGGGGCCTGGGCCGTTATGGGATATGGGAGTGCACCTTCTGGATCTTTTGGACTTTGTGTTGCCCTTCCGGGTTGTTTCTGCTGTGGGGAAACATCGGACTGTTGGGCTACCCTTCCCCCTATTTAATGTATCTACCTTTCAAGCCGAGGTCGAAAGCCTAGCTACACCGGTCTCTCGTTTCCCTCTCCACATCGAGATCAACGACGCCGCACCGGGTCGTCCCCGCTTTGAATTGGAGATCACCACGGAACGGGGCCGGTACTTGTGGGCCAATGGCCGCTTGGTCAGGGGTCCCCTCCACCATCTTCTCCTTGACCTGCGCCCCAAAGGCTATCCCGTGCGGGACAAGGATGTCCTGTTGGCTGTGGCCCACGCCCTGCACAGCATTCCCGATCCGCGGCTCGCCACACTGGATAGTGCGGTCAGGGTCACGGAGAACCTGGTGAAGCTCCACCCTCCACCAGCCTGAGATACTGCGGCAGGATGTCCTTCCACTGGAAGCTGTCCACCACCCGTTGACGTCCCTCGCCACCCCGGCGGGCGCACTCGGCAGGATCCTTCAGGATGGCGCGGATGGCCTGGGCCACATCGCTGGGATGCCGGGGATCCACAAGCCATCCATCGACGCCCTGGCGCACCACCTCCGGCGTGCCGCCCCACAGGGTGCCGAGAATGGGCCGGGCACGCTCCATGCCTTCGAGGTTGGTGAGGTTGAAGGGATCGGGATAGATGGAGAGATTGGCTACCGCCGTGCAACCCTCGATCAACTGTCGCTTGGAGTCGCCGGTGACCCATCCGGGAAACTCCAGCGTCACCTTGCCACCGGCGATCTTCTTAGCCAGCTTCATGAGAGGGTCCGACAGGGGTGAGCAGATAACGATGCGCATCGAAAGCGTGGAGAGCCTGGCACCCTGAAGAAGGGCTTCGACGCCCTTTTCATGGGTGGGCCGGCCCAGAAAGATGAGCCCCGGGTTCTGGGGAGGGGGCACTAGGGCATGGGTACTTATATCGATTCCATTGTAGATGCGTCGGACTCCCCCAATCCCGTGCTCCTCAAGGAGATCAACCAGGCTATCACTGACTGCCGTCCGCCAATCAGCGATGGCCGCTATTCGACGGATTTTCATGCTTCTCATTGGCGAACTCTTGGTGCGGTAGCGCATCAGCTCCCGCACCACATTGTGTTTATGACGACCCCCCGGCTGGGCCGAGGATGGGGGGACTAACTTGCCACGGGTGATGGCCATGTGATCGTGAAAGGTTAATCCCACTTGGGCCCCCTCTGCCTTTATGCGGGGGATCCATGCCCATCCTAGGGCACTGTGGATGTTATGTGCGTGAATAACATCAGGCTTGTAGGTGCGTAAAGACTCAAGCAAGACCCTTGTGATTTTTGGATTTTCAAAGCCACTCAGGAGCTCATCCACTCCCAAGCGAACTGGAAAACTTTGCAGAGGAATTCCATCAAGTGTTCCCCTAGGTTCCCCCTTAGGATCATGGGTGGTAAACACCTTTACTTCATGACCACTTTGCAAGTACTTCAATGCGCAAGCATGAACAATCTCGGCTACCTCGTCTGTGGCATCCATGCAATCTGATAGCACAGCAATTTTCATGAGGGTTGCCGTTCATTCCTTCCGAAACTCGACGCCAATTTAACTATCATCATGAAATCATTCAGTGGTAAAAAACCTAAAAAACCTCGCTATTCCACAACAAGTCTCTTTTACTGGATTTTATGCTTGTTAGCTCTTCCATGGAATGGCCCGATGTCCCACTACTGATATAATATCGAACCATGTCAAATGATTTGAAGAAGTTAGCTTTGATCTATAACTTTGACGGAAGCATACCCCCGTTAGGCATTGCCTATTTATCCAGCTTCATCAAAAAGTACCTTCCGTCATGGCAACCGAAAATCTTCTGTAATCGCTTTGAGCTCAACATGGTGGATGCCGTTACAAAATT
>JBFWNO010000022.1:0-28515 GCA_050251015.1 Planctomycetota bacterium | reverse complement strand
ACCTGAACCTGATTCGGGTGACGTGGAACGCGGCCATGGTGTCGCACACGGATCTGGCGGGCATTGGCTCCTACACTCTCCTGCGCCAATCCCTCAAGACTGCTGAACCCTCCGAGTCCACCCCTTGGGAAACCTTGCAGACCTGGGATGGCCCAGCCAACAAGGGCGCCTATGACGACACCCAAGTGATGCCTGGAATGAGCTACCGATACAAGGTCACCGTGTCCTTCACACTTTCGAAGGAAATTGAGGAAAAAGTCTACCCTTCTCAAACGCTACCTGACACAGCAACAGCCCTGACAGCGGAAGGAACGAGAGACTACCTGCCCACGCCTGTGATCACTGTTTCAAGCGGCGTCCAATTGATGGGCTTTGTCGGCGTCCAGGATCAGGGAGAACAGGGTGAAGAGGGAAAAAACAAGCAGGCCAAGGCCGCCATCAAGATCTGGCACAAATTGCCCAGCGGGGAATCGAAGTGGATCGCCGGAGCCATCAATCTCGACAGACTGACGGTGGAATGCATCCAAAAACCCGAGCGCAAACTCAAGGACCGGCTGGTGATGGTGGCCAAGAAAAATCAGCTGATGGGCAACCCCTCCGACAAACTCCATATGGACGTCGCGACCTCATGGTTGCTGTTCAACGTCCAGGTCCATAAGGCTGGTGATTCCGTTCAAGGCAAGCTATTCATCGATGATGAAGAGCTCAAGAGGATCAGCGACGACGGAAAAACCTACAAGGCCGATACCCGCAGTTTCTGGATCATCGATGCCAATGACCCCTACTTTTCAGACCCCAGTGTCAATCTTCCCAAAACACGCCGCGTCCTCCACGAAAACAAGGAACTCCACAACGAGATCAACATCGTCAACAAGGGAGCGGAAAAGCCGGAGCCCACCCCCCCCAAACCCAGCACTCCATCGGTGACGGAAGATGCCCCCTCCATTCCAGAATCACCCTCAAATTCCCCCTCTGTCACCGAAGACGCCCCCGCAACCCCACCCTCAACCAACAGAACTCGATAGCCGTCACATTTTGTTGACGCTTTAATGCAATCGTAAGTCATTAAATGCCAATGGCTTACGATCGAAATGGTCCTGGGTCATCGAATGCCGCTTAATCCGCCTTGAAATTGCTTGCAATTGAGGGGGGCAACAGCTTTAATTCTGGTCCTGCATTTGCGGGAAACCCAGTGGACCCACTGTGGGTTAAAAATCGGGAGTTTTTCATGCGCATCAAACCCTTCCTCTATGCCAGTCTTCTTGCCAGTGCCGCCAGCTTCCAGCCCCTTCAGCTTTGGGCTCAGGATGCCGCTGACAGTGCCAACGAAGGTTCCTCTGCCAAGGAAGACCAGATCCAGAAGCTCCTGAGGGAGTCTGCCGAGAAACGTGCCAAGGATCGCGAGCAACGCCAACTTGCCGCAGACCATCACTACTCGACGGCAAAAAACCTTTATGACCGCTCCCTGGAAGACGGTGTCGAAGATAAGCCTCGTCTCCGCGATTTGCGCGAAGCCAAGAGCCAGCTTGAAACAGCGCTCGGTTACATGGCCGACCATGCCGAGGCCCGTAAGCTGTTGACCATTGTCAACTCCTCACTGGGCGTGCCTGATGACAAGTATGAGGATTACACCCAGCGCTTCACGGATGAGCGCCAAGCTTATTACGAACAGCAGATCGCCGAAATCCAGAACCGCTACGACCATGCGGTGAAACTCTTCAACGACAAGAATTTCGACAACGCGATCAAGGAATTCGAGGGAATCCTGGATGCCATTGAATTCCTGCCCTACAACTATGACTTCACGGCCCTCAGGACCCAGATTGTGGGCCACATCAAGAAGGCTGAAAGTCAACGGATGGAAGCCCAGAAGGAACTGGCCCAAATGCGGCGCACCCAAGCCGAGGAGCTCGCCAGGGAAGATCTCGTCAACCAGCGCGAACTTCATTACAAGCGCATCTCCCAGCTCTTTGAGCGGGCCAAAATCCGTTACGAGGGCCATGAATACGACAAAGCCTCGAAGCTCCTGAAGGAGGTCCTGCTCCTGGATCCGGACAATCGTGATGCCAAGGTGATGCTGGAGCAGTCCGAGTTCAACCTCGACAAGGCCGGCAATGAGCGCGTGTCACGGAACAAGGTCAAGGGCATTGTCGACAGTCAGCTGTATGCCGACGAGGTCTACACCATCTATGACCCCTCGACCTTTATGCACTATCCCGACAACTACCAAGAAGTGGCCCTTCAAAGGAAGACCGAGCTGTTTTCGGGGTCCATTGAAGAGGAAGCCAACTGGAAGACCGACCTGAAGGCCCGCCTCAAGTCGCCGGCCAAGGACCCTTATGACTCCCAACCCGTGGGCCAGATCTTGAGCGCACTGGAGAGTGTGTACGAGGTGACCATCATCGTGAACGAGGAGGTCGTCGACAAGAACGCCGTGATCGACCTGCCCGCAAGGAACATGACCTTCGAGCAGGCTCTCAACATCTTGGTCAACAAGATCGGCGCAGACAAAAACCTGGGCTGGACCCTGCGCGATGGCGCCATCATCATCGATGACAAGTCAAAGTTCACCGAGGAAAGCCACCACCTTTACTATGACGTGCGTGACTTGATCGGCGAACTGCGCGACTTCAAGGGCCCTGAAATCTCCCTGGCCGGCGGCGAAGAAGGCGGCGGCATCACCATCGAGGAAGCCGACAACGAGGGCGACGAGCCGATCACCGGCGACGGCCTGAAGGAATTGATCAAGACCACTGTGGAACCCGAATCCTGGGACAGCAAGGGACACAGCATCGAGATCCGCAACGGTTCCATTGTCGTGCTCCACGAGCCCAAGGTTCACGAGCAAATCCAGGAACTTTTGTCTCACATGCGTAAGCAAAGGGCCCTGCAGGTCTCCGTGCAAACCCGCTTCCTGCGTGTGATGGACAACGACATCACCCATATGGGGATCGATTGGACGGGTCTCAATGCCGTCGACAACCTGGCCACCTCGACACCTGGCGACTTTGTCGTGCTCGACAACGGTGGCTCGGGTGACACGACCGCTCTGACCAACATGAGTGTCCCCGGTTACGTGGGCCCCATGCAAAGCAATGCCTTCCTGCGCGGCCGTTTGCTGCAGAACCTCGGCCGGGGATACCGCATCCTCGATCAAGGTTCGGCCAGCATGCTCTCAACGGGCGGTCTCTTGAACTGGACCTTCCTCAACGACTTCCAGGTGTCGGCCATCATCAAGGCTATGACACTTCAGCAGAAAGGCACGGTCCTTGTCGCTCCTATGGTCACCTGCTTCAACACCCAGAGGGCCAACCTCTCTGTGCTCCAGCAACAAGCCTATATCCGCGACTTGACCGCTGTGGTGAACGTGCAGATCGGTCTGTTCGATCCCGATATCGGCTACATCCAGTCGGGCACCACCCTGGACGTCCGCCCCATCGTCAGCCACGACCGCAAATACATCACGCTGGAACTCAAGCCCACCGTGGCCGAACTGGTGGACCTCCGCTCCATCCCGGTGCCTTCCACGGCCTCGGGCTCCGCCAGTATTGAAGCCCCGGAAATGACTCTGCGTGCCATCCGCACCACGGTCAGTGTTCCAGACGGTGGCACCCTGCTGATGGGCGGCTATGCCGTGGGCCAGGAAATTGATGATTACACGGGTATCCCCTTCCTCAGCAAGATCCCGATCCTCAACTTCCTAACCGGGGCCTCCTTGCGTAACAGGGAGCACACCACTCACTACATGATGGTGAAGGCCGTGATTGTCGATCAGGCCGAAATTGAAAAGGACTTGTTCGGCACAATCGAGTAAGCTTTTTTCCACGATTTGTCACGCCGCAAACCATTGGAGCCCCAAGGTTTGCGGCGTTTCTTTTTCTTGAAATGACCCTCCTGTCCTTCTAAAATTCCTTCGTCAGTGAACCAATGTCCCCCGGGGACGTCTGAACTAGAGGAAGTGGAGGTTGCATGCGGTTTGTGGCCTGGGGAATAGGACCCATCCTTGCCCTGGCCCCCGTTCACCTTGTGGCCTCCGAAGATGACGGAGCCTTTCTCGAAGCCCTCCTGGAAAAAGGCTACCTGGAGTTGGTGCAAAAACACCCCAGTTACGGCAAGGGCACTGGGTTGGCCTCCAAGTTGCTCGACATCAAGTTGAAGCAGGCCAGCATCAAGAGTGGCAAGGGTTCCGCGGACACGCTGGGCAAGGAACTTGAGGCCCTCTTTGCCGAGGGTGAGAAGCTTGTCGATCCCAAGGCCCCCACGGCCGAAGCGGCCGATCTCCTCTATGACTATGGCGAGTATCTTTTTGAGCGGGGCCAGTTTGAAGAGGCCATCAAACGTTTTGTCGCGTTCTCCCAAAGCGTCAATGCCGTGCTCGAAACCCCGCCTTCCGAGAGCGCCCGAAGAAGGTTGACGGAAAAAAACTACGACGCCGACCTGTTCCTGGGCCGCGCCTACCTGGGTCGTACCAAACAAATTTCGGCTGACAAGAAAGAAGACAAACTGAGTGCTGCCGATTCGGCACTGGAACACCTTGAAAACTATGTCTGGTCCCTCAATGATTATTCCTCCTATGCGGTCAAGGCTTACTCGCACCTGTGCGAGCTGTGGGATTACCTGGGCACGGAAGGCCGCAAGGAAGAAGCGGATGAATTCTTCAAATCGCTGCTGGCCACTGAGCAGGCCGATGGTGCCGTGGTGCCCCTGTTCAAAGTTGAGGTCAATCCGGATTCCATCAAAAATATTTTTGATGTGGCCCTCTATCTTGTGCGCCGAGCCCCCGCTCCTGCCGACAAGCTGAAGGTGGCCAAGGAACTTGTGGGCAAGCTGAAAAAGCTTCCGATCGATACCACCCCCGAGTTCTACATGAAGCACCAACTGGGCACCCTTCTGGCCCAGTTCTGCATCGATGTGTCCCAGGAGGAACTGCCAGCCAGAGCCGGAGACAGCCTCAAGGAGGATGCCAAAAACTTCCTCAGACCGATCCCCGCCGATCCCAAGGTTTCCGCCTATGCCACCGAGGTCCAGCGCATCGCCGGCCTCTTGGGCATGGAAAGCGCCAACACAGGTGCTGGCATGGCCAGCCTGACCCTTCCAGCTCGCAAGCTCTATGGACTGTCCCAATTTTCCAAGGGCATCCGCATCCTTGAAAACCTTCTGGCTTCCACTGAACAGGGTTCGGCCACCAGGGCCCAAGTGTGGTTCTACATCGGCCAGGGTTATTATCAGGAAAAGAGATTCCTCGAGGCGTGTTACGCATTTGAGCGCAGCCACGACACCCTCCCCACCTGGAGCCTTGGCGCTGACATGTCGGCCCAAAGAGCTTACAAGTTGATGTACAACGCCGCCAAGCTGCACTCCCTGCGCAGAACCGATGTCAGACCGTCGGAATCCCAGCTCAAGGCCAACAGGGCCTTCATCCAGGACATCCGCTCCAGATTCTCGTCCGCCTATCCCAATGACAAGGATGCCATCGAGGCCATGTATTACATGGGCCGCGACTACTTCTTCTCCCCGTGGATCGAGAGGAACCTGGACCTGGCACTGGCCACCCTGAGCAAGGTGCCGGAAGGCCATCCCCAATATGCCTCCTCATTGTTCTACAGATTCAAATGCGCTTTCAAAAAATTTGTGGGGGCCGCCTCGGCGGATCCCAAGACACGTGACGAGCTGTTCAACGCCTGCATCGCTGAAAGTGAAAAATTCCTCGAGCTCACCTCCAAGCTTGATGTGAAGTCCACCGACAGGAAAGTGATTGATCTCCTGAAGCAATCGGCCCAAACACGTTGTGAAGTCGTGCAATTGAACCTTCTCCAGGATGGCAGGGCCCAGGCGGCAGTCGAACTCTTGGAAGGCGATTTCGAGAAGAAATACGGTTCCTTCCTCGACAAGGAATTTCTGGACCAGCTTCCCAAATGGCAGATTGAAGGTCTTTACAAGGTCGGTTCCGTGGAATCCCTGAAGAAGGCCATGGGCATCTGGGAGACCTGGCAGGCTAAGGCCCTCAGGGAGTTCGAGGCCGATCGAGCCAAGGATCCCAAGGCCAAGCTCAACAGCCATGTCATCCAGTCCACGCAAAACCTTTCCAACAAGGGAATCAAGGATTGGTTGCGCCGGAATCCTGGGCATGCCGAAACGGAAACCTTCCAGAAGCTCAACACCCAGCTGACCACCTGGATCACCAAAAACGTCCAGGTCACGCCTCTGCTCCTTCTGCAGTTGATGTACAACGACGACAAGGCTTCCCAGCACCAGAGTGTGGTGGATTTTGCTGCTCAGTATCTGGAATTGGCCAACACACAATGGGCCTCGGGAAGCAACGCGGCGGAATCCTCCAAATACATCAATGATGTCTACAGGCTCCAACTCAAGCACCTCGAAGCCCTGAACACCGAAGAAGGCTGGGCCCAGGCTGCCGAATGCCAAGGAGCCTATTTTGAGCGTGGACGCGCCAAGAACCCGCCTCAGTACCGTCCGACCTACCTTGTCAGCAAGGCTGAGGCCCTTCTGAAGGCCGGCGCTCTGTGCCCGGACAAGGCCAAGGCCAAGGAGAAGTACTACGGTGCGGTGGTGACTCTGAGCTTGGAGATCCGCAAGAAGTACTGCACTCCCCTCAACGACCGTTGGTGGTCGACCTATGAAATGAACATCGATGCCCTGGAAGGCACGGAGGAATATGAGCGGGCCTTCGGCATTCTGGAAAGTCTCCGCCTGAGCGTCACCGACACCCAGGCCCGCAGAGCATGGTTGCTGGGGCGTTTGGACAGGCTTGAGAAGCTTGACGGATCCTTGGCTGAGCGTTGCGCCAAGCTTCGAGAGGGCCTTGCCCAAGACAAGGCGGAATTTGAATCCGCCGTTCCCACACCGGAAGAACCTGCCACACCCACCGAAGATCCCGAGACAAAGGACCCCCAATGAACAGATTCACAGCCTGTTTCCTGCTTCTGTGCGCACCGGTCGTGTTGAGTGCCGATACCGTGATCCGCATGAAGGGTGGTGAGCGTGAGGAGCTCAAGGGCACTGTTGTGGATGAAAGCATCAAAGAGGTTTCCATCAAGATCGGGGGCGATGATGGCAAGATCGAGAAGATCGCTGGAGACTCCGTGGTGTCGGTGGAAAGGGATTCCCTGCCCAAGGCCCTGATGGATGCTAAAGAGTCGGCCGACGCCGCAGGCAGCGCCGAGGAATGCAAGGCCGCTGCCAGCCTGTTGGACAAGGTGATCCAATCCAGTTCCAAGGAATGGCACAAGGAATATGCCGCTCGTTTCAAGGTGTCCATGTTCCTGGCCAACAACATGCTGGATGAGGCCGTGAAAGCCTTGGACGAAATGAACACTCTCGCCAAACAAAGTCGATATATTTACGATTTGACAAATAATGCCTGCCGACTGGGGGTGATTGTCGGCAATGGAGCTGTGGTGAAAAAATTGGTGGGTTCACTCAAAGGCCAGGGCGGAACTTTAAGTGCTGCATTAGCAGCTTATTACGAAGGTGAAATGAGCCGGACCAGCAATCCTACGGAAGCGGAAAGCAAATATAGGCTGGCCTTTAACCAAATGAAAAATAATGACTCCCCCCAGGGCCGCGAATTGTGGCTGGATGCCAGTTGCCGATATGGCCAACAAATGGTGATCGCCAAAAAGTTGGATGCTGCGCGCGAACAGGCCAAGCTCATTGAAGAAAGGCTTCCCAAGCTCGACGACAGGGGTAAGGGCGCGTATTACTGCCTCATGGGCGATATTCTGAGGTCGGAAGCCAAGGATCCCGATGCCCTATATGCCTATATGCGCGTGGTTGTCCAGCATCCTACGGACCGCGATTTGCAGGCGCATTCCATGGATTGGGCCCTCTTTCTGAGCGAGAAATTGCAATACAAAGACACGGCGGTTATGCTCACTGCCGAAATGTCACGCCGTTTTCCGAGCTATAGGCGTCAAGCCAAGTGACCGAAGGAGAGTCCATGAAGTTTCTGAACAATCGCCTTGCTACTCTGTTGGCCCTGTTCATGTTTGTGGCCATGCCCGTCATGGCATGGGCCCAAGAGGCGGAGGAAGCTCCGGCCACTGAGGCCCCTGTCAGAAGCGCCTTCGACCTGATCAAGGACGGCGGTTTCATTGGCGTGTTCACCATCATCGTCGGTTTTGCCGGAATGGTGCTGATGGTCTTCCTCATGCTCTATCACAGCAAGGACAAGTTGGTCCCCGAGGGTCTCAAGGCCCAGCTCGACCAGCTTCTTGAGAATGGCGAGTATGAAGATGCCCTCCAACTGTGTTCGGTGGATGAAAGCTACCTGGCCAAGGCCATGGCCCCGGCCATCCGCGATGTGGAGCTGGGCTACGACTCCATGATGTCGAGTGCCAACGCTTCCATCGACAACATCGCCACCCTCGAACACCAGGTTGTGACCTGGCTGAGCGTGGTGCAGGCCAGTGCCCCGATGCTCGGGCTGTTCGGCACGGTGTCGGGAATGATCGACACCTTCGCCCTGATCGCCACTCTGGGTGCCCCCTCGGCCAGCGACATGGCCGGCGGTATTCAGGAAGCCTTGGCCACCACCTACATCGGGTTGTTCGTCGCCATCCCCTTCCTGTTCATCTACGCCGTGTTCCGCGACAACACCGACAAGATGATCATGAAGCTGACGGCCGACGTCGAGGATCTTCTCCTGAGGTTCCGCGGCGGGAACGCCTGAGATGGCCCGCCGTCGAGCTGGGGTTGCCACCGTCCTGGACCTCACGCCGATGATCGATTGCACCTTCCTGCTCATTATCTTCTTTGTGGTGAGCACACAGGTGGTCAACGATATTGTCCCCCTGACCCCCCCCAAGGCCGTCCATGCCAACGACGAGGACCTGCCCCCCGGCTACACCATTGTGAACATCACCAGCCAGGGCACCGTGCACATCGGGAGCAAACGTTGCGACCTTTGGAGGGATGTGAAGCTTTACCTGAAGGAAAGAGCCAAGAGGGCCGGATATGAGAATGATGCCATCAAGGCCAGCAAGCTTGACCTCTATATCCGGGGAGACATGATCGCCCAATGGAAGCTGGTTCAGGAAGTCCTGTCCATCTGCCAGGATCCCGAAGTCAAGATCTACCGCAGCGAATTTGCCGCTGTCATGGCGAAGTAGGAGAAACCATGGTCAAGCCAAAGACAAAGAAAACCGAAGGGGACATGACCCCGATGATTGACTGCGTCTTCCTCCTGCTGATCTTCTTCGTTGTGTCCTGCAAGTTCAAAACATCCGAAGGCCACCTGGACGTTTTCCTGCCCAAAGATGAGGGCCAATCAGCCAGCCGCCCCGTGACGGCTGAGGAGCTCAAGGACATGCGCATCTTTGCCCTGCAGCGCAACGGTAACAAGGACATCCAACTCAAACTGGATACCTATCTCGTGGGAACCTATCCCATGGAAATGCGCGACTGGGGTGTCAAGGGAAGCGGGAAATACGATCCCAAGCGCCTTGAAACAATGATGGAGACCATCTCCAACGACTTCAAGACCAAGCTGATCCCCAAGCTCAAAAGCGTGGCGGGCAGCTCCAAGACAAAGATCGTGATCGACATTGATCCCGATGTGCCCTACATCTTCGCCGTGGAATCGATGAACGCGTGCATGGCCATCAAAAGCGAGAATGTGAAATTCTCGGCCCAGAAGACCCGTCTTTCGAAAATCAATGACGGACGCGTCGTTCCCTGAGACATCCAGGAAGGGCTTCTCCCTACTTGAGCTCACCGTGTGTCTGGGACTTGTCGCCATTCTTTCCGGGCTTGTGATGCCGGTCGCCCTGTCCGCTCGTGACCATGCCCGGAGCGCCGAGTGCCGTGGCCGGCTCCGGCAACTGGGCACAGGGCTTCACATGTATGCGATCCGCTGGCACTGCCTGCCACATGAGGACGCGGGAGACACTCTTCCACCCAAGGACTGCGCGTGGTACCAACACCTCCCTTTCCATGGCAAACAGAGGATCGCCACACAGTGCCCCACCTGTGAGGACCCCGGAGCTTTCAGCTACAAGATGAATTCCCTATTGGAGGACGAGACCCACCCTTTTGCCGACCTGTCGCGCCTGCGCCCCTCACCCCTTGTCCTGCTGTTTGACGCCAAAGTGGAACCCCGGGGCCTGCGATCGACACCCAAGGGAACCTGGACCATGGTGGATGCCCGACATCCCGATGGGGCCCATGTCTTGATGACCACCGGCGAGGTCCTGGCCCATGAAGGTGGCGGGGCGGGACCCTTCCACTGGAACCCGGAGACCCGATGAAACCCGGAGCCATCTTCCTCGACATCGACAACACCCTGTTCCCCACCCGGGACTTCGCCAGCCAGGCCCGGCTTAATGGGCTCAAGTCCATGATGGACGTCGGACTCCGTGGCCAACTCGACGACCTGATGAGGCAGCTTTCCGAGGTGGTCAGGGAATTTGGCAGCAATGACAGCGAGCACTTCCGCAAGCTTCTGATGCGCCTGGCGCCAGAATCCCTTGATGGCCACAACCCCGGTGTCCTCGAGGCCGCGGGGATCGTGGGCTACTCCCAGACAAAGTTCCGCCTCTACAAGGCCCACGAGGATGTCATCAGCGTACTCCGCGAGCTCCATGCCATGGAAATGCCCATGGGCATCATTTCGAACGGCCGGACACTCAAGCAGGCCGAAAAACTGGTGCGCCTGGGTGTGCTTCCCTTCCTGCGGCGGGATGCCATTCTCATCTCGGAGCAGATCGGGATTGCCAAGCCCAATCCCGAAATCTTCCTCCGGGCCTGTCTCCAGCTGGGTGTCGAACCTGGCCAGGCCTGGATGGTGGGTGACAGCCTCGAAACCGACATCCTGCCCTCCAGAGCCCTGGGCATGACGGCCGTGCAGAACTGCCGGGGTCTTGAGCCGGGCGAGCGCGTGCCCGAGGCCCATCACCACATCCAGAATTTCTGGGACCTCCTGGACCTCGTCAAGCGCTAGGGGCGCCCAGCGCCTCCACGATGCGGGCCACGTCTGCATCCGTGAGCGAGGGATAAAAAGGCAGGCTGAGCACGGTGTTGTGCAGGCGGACACTCACAGGATAGTCCTTGTCAGCTAGACCCAGGAACCGATGCAGGGGCCTCCAGACCGGGCGCTTGGCCTCAATCCCTCTCTCCCCAAGCTTGGAGATCAGGGAGTCAACGGCTCCCTCCGCCACCAGGAGCGGAAGGCGGAACAGGACACCATCTGATGCCTGGCGTACAGCCGGGTGCAGACTCCAGCCCTGGGCCTTCAGGTGCCCCTCGTAATGGGCCAGGAGAGCCTTGCGCCGCTCCAGGAATGCACCGTAGCGCCCGAGTTGCACCCTCCCCATCGCCGCCTGGATTGCCGTCATCGAACGGTTGGTGACCTTGAGGTGCTTGTCTCGATTGTCATAGGTCAGGCGGTCGCGCCAGCGTGAGGCTCTGTCATCGGAATCCGTGAGCAGGGCCGCCCCCTGCCCCGTGGTGAGCATCTTGGTGGCGTAGAAACTCAGGAGGACATCCCTGCCCTTCCGTGGCGTGTGACCAGGAACAAAACCCATGGCGCAATCCTCGAGCACCGTCTCGCCCGATGGCGCCGCAGCGGCGCAGGGGATAGACAGCATATTGGCCCCTATGGCCGTACCGGGCCCAGGGGCCAGACCCAACGTCAAATTCTCCACATCCTCAATTTGTGGCTTCAGGCCGCAACGTTCCACGGCATTGAGAAGGGCCGCGCAGGCGTAACTGGGAATCCGTACGGCCGCTCCGGGCGCCAACCCCAAAGTCTCGAGCCAAAGTTCCAGAGCCTGGTGCCCGCTGGAAACCAGCACCGCATGACGGCGACCCACAGCCTCGGCGAGCTCCCGTTCGAAGGCCATAGCTTCCGGCCCGCCGGCAAGGATGCCCGAGAGCACAGCCCGAGAGGCTGCCTCGGCCTCGTCACGGCCCACGGTCGGCCGGGAGTGGGGGATCCTGTCCATCACCCTATTCTAATCCTCGTTCTCTTCTCCACCGGGGGTGATTTCCATTAAACTCCTCCCTATGGAAGCAGGCCCTCAAAGTCCCCTGTCCGCCGGCATGAAGGATGGGGATTTCGAACTGGAAACCCTCCTGGGGCGCGGGGGAATGGGCGAGGTATGGAGGGCCAGGCAACTGTCGCTCCAACGCTCGGTGGCCTTGAAATTCGTCGCCGGGATGACCGGAAGGCAGGAGCTCAGGGACCGCCTCGACCAGGAGGCCCGCAGTGCTGCAAGGATCGCCCATCCGAATGCAGTGAAAATCTTCGGTGTGACGGAATTCCTCGGACGCAATGCCGTGATCATGGAGGAAGTCCGAGGCCGCACCGTGCGGGACCGTCTGAAGACGGGTGAAGGATTCTCCATGGAACGTATCCTTTCCATTGCCCTGCAGACGGCCAAAGCCCTTGCTGCGGCGGAACGCGAGGGCGTGGTGCACCGCGACATCAAGCCCGGTAACCTGATGCTCGATGATGAGGGGCATCTGACGGTTCTGGACTTCGGTCTGGCGCGCATGCTCGGGGATCCCTCCATCACCCGCACCGGAGTGATCCTAGGCACAGCCCAATACATGAGCCCGGAACAAGCCCTGGGTCGGACCACAGACATCCGCGGCGACCTGTATTCCCTGGGCATTGTGCTCTTCGAACTGCTGGCCGGTTTTCCACCCTACCGGGCCTCCCATGCGGCCAGTCTTGCCAAGGCCCATGTCGAGGAGGATGTTCCCGTCCTGACGGACTCCTCCATCCCCGGACCCTTGGCCGGCCTAGTCGCCACCTTGATGGACAAGGATCCCGCCAAGCGTCCCCAACGGGCCTCCCAGGCCGTGAAGGACATCGAGATGGTGCGCCTGGCCTGCCTGACCCACCCCGAATTCAAGTCCTCCCATTTCCACTCGCGCCGCCTGGAACTTGAAATGCTTGAAACAGCCACAGGCCAGCTGGCCGGGTGGTCCCCCCGGAAATCATGGGGCCGTTGGGCGGCCCTGGGACTGGTGGTGCTGGCCGGCATCCTGAGCTGGAACCTGGCCGAGCCTGACGACCCCGTAACTCCACCGCTGACAATCCAACCTCCGTACCGCCCCGATCCAGCCCGGATCCGCGCAAGACTGGAAGCCGACCTTGAAGCCGCCTTCCAATCGGAGGTCGATAGGGACTGGCTGGAGAACCAGTTTCCCTCGACTCCCATCCCCGAGGAGCTCCAGTCCCTCAGGCGCCAGATTGAGCGACTCAGCCTGGCGCGGTTGGCCCTGGCTGGAGGGGATCCAGCCCACGCCTTCACCCTCCTGGACACCCTGCCCAAGGATCGCCTGCATCCCCAGACCCTCAAGGCCCTGGAACTGTGCCGGGCCTACCTTCTCCCCGACGACGAGATCAAGCAGTCCCTCTCCCTGGTGAGGAACCTGATCAGGAAGGGCTCCGTGGAGGAAGCCCGCCGGGAACTCGCCCGGTTGGCCACCCTCCGGCCGACATCCTCCGTTGTGGCCGACTTTGAACGATCCTTGGACGAGATCGTTTTCCTCAGACGAACGGTGCAGGGCTTCCTGGCCAACGGATGTTTCGAGGAAATCCCCGCCCGCCTGAAATCCTGGGCGGCCCTGGCGCCCGACGATCCCCTGATGAAGGCTTATGGCGATCGACTGGAACTGGAACTTTCTCACCGGACTCCTGCCATCCTGGCAACCCGGGAGGAGCTGGAAAGGGAGGAACCCTCATCCGACCCCTGGATCTTTTACCTGCGTCTCCTGGCCGCAGAATCCAGTGCAGGACCCTGGATCCCTCCCCTTCTCCACCGCACCGAGGAAAGGTTGGCCACAAAAATCGCGCATGACATCGTCGAGGCCTCCCGTGGGGCAGGCCCGGCATCCGCAGGAATCCTTGACGAACACCTGGACCGCTTGAGGGACCTGGCGGAACTGGGTTGGCAGTGGACATCCTTCAAGGTCAACCCCCTCTCCTGGAAGCGAGAGGGTCGATCCTTTCTGGCCACCTTCGAGCTCAAGGCCGAGGGATCCTGGCCCGTTGACCCCACCCCGCGCCGCCTGGTGAAAAAGCTGACTCTTGAAGTCAATCTTTCCGAGAATGCTCCAGACGGAATCCCCGTGTCCGGACTGATGTGGGCACCATGAGATTCCTGCTGCTGACCTTGGCCTTCTTCCTGGCGGCCGGTTCTGGGGAGACCCCTTTGCTCAGGGGCGAGATCCAGGCTCTCGACGGTCAGGAAGCCACCTTGAACATCGGTTCGCGCAATGGCGTGGTTGAGGGCATGCTCTTCCGGGTCTATGAACCGGACAAAGTTTACCTCCTTCCCTTCAGCCAGGAGGAAGTGGTCCGTGAGGGCCGGGTGCTGGCAGAACTGCGCGTCACCCATGTGGCCGAACGTTTCTGCAGGGCCCACATCCCCCAAGGAGCCGCCCTTTCAACCGGACTCCTTGTTTTGGGTCGTCCGGCCGTGGCCCAAGGCAACAGCCCCCCGAAAATCGAGGGCGTGACCTGGGATTCACCGCAGGGTGTCTGGGGTCGAGAAATGGTCATCTCGGCCAGGGGAGCGGACACCGATGGCAATGAGGTTCAACTGCAGGCCCATGTCAGCGCCGGCAGCCTGGAAAACCTCCGCCCGGGATCCTGGCTCTGGCACCCGCCCAAGCGACAGGGTACCGCCCACGTCACCATCGATGCCACTGACGGCATCGCCTCGGTGAACGAAGTCCTGGTCCTGGAACACACCCTGAATCCCCATCCCCGCTTTAGCCCCGAGGCCAGGGTCCTCCTGGGCGAAGGACGCTTCACCTTCGAGACAGCCGACAGGATCCAGGTCGACGACCGGGGCCTCCTGTGGATTCTCGACAGAAATTCCCGCACCCTGACGGGGCTGGGCCCCAGCCTTCGCCAAGTGGCCTTCCTTGATCTTGAGGATCTTGATCCCCTGGCCTTCAGTGTGGCTGGTGACAGGATCGCAGTGCTCGACGGGCGATCATCCTCTGTGCACCTTTGGGACCGCTCCCTCAAACCCATCGCCCAGGTGGGCCTCGAAGGCCGCGGAGTCCATGAATGGGAAGAGGCGGTGGATGTCCTCCTGCTCCCTGATGGCACTCTTTGCGTCCTGGATGGCGAAAGACAGACTGTGGTTGTCCACACCCCTGCGGGTCTTTTCCGTTGCGCCATCGGCCACCCGGGAAGCACGCCGCCCGGATTCATCCGGGCCATTGCACTGGAACCCGCAGGCTCTGGATTTGCGGTGATCGATGCCGGCCAGCATCTCAGGCATGTCTTTGATGCCACCATGACCTACAGGGAGTCCCGTCCCCTGGGAGAGAACACCCTGTCGATCGTGGGCCCCGGCACCGGGATCCCCACCCGCTGGCCCGAGGGGCTTCAACCCTCCGGATGCCGCAGTATCACCCGCACAGGATCCGGCGAGTTTCTGGCCCTTGATGCCAAGGGAAGCACACTTCTGAGCTTCACCGAAACAGCCAGCGCCGACCGCGTGTTGCGTTGGGAATTTCGAGCGAGGGGCCGTCGCCTGGCCGAAGGGCCCGGAGGCGAACCCCATATGTTCGACAGGGAAACGGGACTCCGAGAAACCCTCGACACCCTGGGCTGGAGAAAGCGCCTCCCCATGGACCTGAAGGTCGACGAGCTGGGCGACTTCATCCCCACCGCGTCCGGACCCGGCATCATGCTTGATTCCCGGTCCTGCCGTGTGGTGATCGGCAACCACCGGTTCGGCCAGAGGGGGGACGGCCTTGGCATGATGGACGAACCCGAGGAGATCCTCCGGTGGCGTTCCCTGATCGCGGTCCTCGACAGGGGAAACGAGAAGGTCCTTCTGTTCCGGGAGGATGGCACCCTCGACAAGGAGCGACCCTTCAAGGATGCCCTCAGTTTCTGCCCCGACGGGGAGGGCTTGGCGGTGCTGGCCGAGGATGGCCGTCTGCATCGATGGGGCGATCCAGGCGGGGAGCCCACCACACTCGAGATCGGCAAGGGTACCAGAATCCGCAGGATTGAGGGCGGCTTTGCCATGATCGACAAAGATGGTGTCACGATTTTCGACCTGGATTGGAAACCCCTGGACAAGCTCAAGGTGCCCGAAGCCCTTGACGTCATGCAGTGCGGGACGGGTGAACTCTGGGTGCTGTCCGAGAAGAGCGGCCTGCTGGCCTACCCGGCATCCAGATAGGATCAGATCCCGCGCGAAAGCAATTCGGAGAAGGCGGCCGTGGTCAGCGCCGGGTCCAGGGCACCCGCACACTCGCGGGCCGAATGCATGCTTAACTGGGGCGAGCCCACATCCACCGTCTTGAGGCCGAGCTTCGCCGCTGTCATGGGACCGATGGTGGAGCCGCATCCAAGATCCGCGCGGTTGATGAAGCGCTGGACGGGGACCCCGGCGCGCTCGCAGACCCGTTGGAAGGCCGCGGAACTTTCGGCATCGGTGGCATAGCGGTAGGAGCTGTTGCTCTTGATCACCGGCCCCTGGTTGATGCGGGGCATATGGCGGGGATCATGCCTGTCGGCGTAGTTCGGGTGCACGGCATGGGCCATGTCGGCACTGACAAAGAAGCTCCTGGAAAGACCCCGGAGGGTCTCCTCGGTCCCGGCGCCAAGGGACAAGCCCACTCTGGAGAGCACCGCCTCCATGAAGTTGGAGTGGGCCCCCTGCGGACTCTCACTGCCACACTCCTCGTTGTCGAACAGGAAGATGCCCGAAACCCTTCTCTCAGGGGTCGACGTGATCAGGGCCGTCAAGGCGGCATGGCTCATCCCCAGGTTGTCGAGCCGGGGGGCGGCGATGAATTCCGAGGACCCCCCCCACAGCCCGGCGGGTTGCGTGGGATAGAGGCACAGTTCGGAGGCCAGCACCTCGGCACCGCTAAGACCCGCCTCCTTGGCGAGGATGGAATGAAGATCGACATGGCTGAATTCCAAGCCGAGAATGGGCGCGAGCTCCGTCTGGGGATTGAATTTGATGCCCTCGTTGGCATTGCGGTTGAGATGGATGGCCAGGTTCGCCACCCTCATCAGCGGCTTGGTGGAGGCCACCGTCACACTCCGCTGACCCTTGCCATCCCTCAGCACAAGGCGTCCGGCCACACCCAGGTCGCGGTCTAGCCAGGTGTGCTGGAGCACGCCACCGTACACCTCGATTCCCCATTGTGCGTAGCCGTGGGCCTTGAAGGCTCCGCCACTGCGGAGCTTGAGGCAGGGGGAATCCGTGTGGGCCCCCACCAACATGAAGCCCTCCTCAACCCGGGCCTTGGGGGGGATGCGAAACGCTGCAAGGGTGGAACCGTTGCGGCGCACAAAAAATTGGCCGGGCAGGGATGTCCAGGCGTCCTCCTCCTTGAGCTCCTTGAAGCCCGCCGCTGTCAACCTGCGTGCAGCCTCGTTCACCGTGTGAAAGGGCGAGGGGGAGGCATCAATGAACTTCAGCAGATCCGCCGTGATGTCGGCTTGGGCAGGGGCCTCGGAACCAGTGGATTTGCGGGGCATAAAGGTTGTATTTTAACGCCTCAATTATTCGAATAAGCCTCTATTTCCCCCTCCCCCTCTTGGGGGGAGGGCAGGGTGGGGGGCTTCTTCATCACCCAAGAGGGCGCAGCATGCTGCGCCCCTACATTCAGAGACACACCCATCATCTGTCATTCCCGCGAAAGCAGGAATCCATCTCAATGCGTTTAATTTTTTGTGATAATTTCATAGCGTGGAAAAAAAACAAGTTCAAGTACGTGAAATAGCTGATCTCTCGAGATACTGCCTCAACAGCGAGATTGTCTCGTTCAATGTTGGTCATGCACATGATATCCATGTGGTTTTTGCGCTTAAACCCACCGATTACCGCGAAGTGCTCAACGGTGTTTCGTTTACTAAGATCATTCCCAGCAAATCACAAGACTATACTATTGTCTCTATCGATTCGAACAACAACATCTCACTGTTAGATTTGCCTCAATGGCACATGAATTTTCATTTGATCCAAACTCTTCCAAATCGCCGGTTCTTATTGGCCTGCTCTCGGTGCCGGTATAGAGGACTTGATGACTGGGATTTAAATGGCGAAATTATTGATTCGAATGGAAAGAAGCTTAATGCCATCTTGATTGGAGATGGAATCCAAGACATCCAAACTACATCAAAGGGAATCGTTTGGACAAGCTACTTCGATGAGGGCATATTCGGGAATTTTGGATGGGAGTCTCCAATCGGCTCCTCTGGCTTAGTTGCATGGACCCAGACTGGCGAAAAGCTCTATGATTACATTCCAGGAACACTCGACTACATTAGCGACTGTTATTCGATGAATGTTGAGTCGGACGATGTAACATGGATTCACTACTACACTGAATTCCCACTGGTAAAGATCCGGGATTTCAAAATTGAAGCGCACTGGGATATTCCAAATGGTGGAAGCAAGGCCTTTGCCATTTACAAGGATTTCGCACTTATGTCTGGGGCGTATGGTGAGCAGTCATACTCCCTTCTTGAGATTGCAAAGGACAAAACAAGCAAAGAGGATTTCTAGTTATATTTTTATAGATGGCAAGGGTGATCCGCTGAAGCCAAATTATCTTGTCGGGCGACAAGACCGCATTTGGATGCTATGCGGTCGTAAAATCTACTGCGTCACCATTGGTAGTTTATTGTAATTGTCATTAGCAAGCCTCTTGATGGATTCCCGCTTTCGCGGGAATGACGAATACGGATGATGAGAGCTCGATGAATCGAGCCCCTACGTCGGGAGATCCGCTCAGGGTGTAGGGGCGCAGCATGCTGCGCCCTCTTGGGCTATCCGGGAAGCCCCCCACCCTGCCCTCCCCCCAAAGGGGGGAGGGATAAATCCCGCTCAAGCAGACCTATAATGATTGACATGCACCACCCCTTCCTCACCGGCAACACGATCTACCTTAGGGGCCTTGAGGAAAAGGACATCGAAGGCCCCTGGTTCCAGTGGTTCAACGATGCCGAGGTCTGCAAATACAACAGCCATGCGGTGTTTCCCAACTCGGTGGCCGCCATGAAGGATTTCCTCGCCCGCACCAAGGCCTCCAAGGAAGAGGTGGTTTTCGCCATCTGCGACAAAAAAACCGATAAACATGTCGGTAATGTGGCCTGGCAGAAGATTGACCCCCTGGCCCGCTCCGCGGAATTCGCCATTGTCATTGGAGACAGGGAAGCCTGGGGCAAGGGCGTGGGCGCCGAGGCGGGCAAGCTGATGGTGGAGTATGCCGTCTCCAAGCTCAACCTCCGCCGCCTGCACTGCGGCACCCATGCCGAGAACAAGGCCATGCGCAAGCTGGCCCTCAAGATGGGCATGCGGGAGGAGGGCGTGCGAAAGGAGGCCGGGTTCAAGGACGGCCGCTATCACGACATCGTGCTCTTTGGCATGGTGCGGGACGGCGCATGACCGCTCACGCCCCCTCGGGCCCCCTCTTCCCCACCCTGCGCTATTGCACCCGCTGCTGCATGCCCGAGACGGCGGAGGGTCTGGCCTTCGACGAAATGGGCATCTGCCAACCCTGCCGCTCCAGCGAGCAGAAGATCCACATCGACTGGGTACAGCGCGAAAGAAAATTGCGCGAGATCCTGGAGCGCTACCGGGGCAAGAGTCCCTCGGGCTACGACTGCCTGGTGCCCATCTCCGGCGGCAAGGACAGCATGTACCAGCTGTACATCCTCACCCAGAAGTACGGCCTCAGGCCCCTGGCCTGCACCTTCAGCCACAACCTGTACTCCCCGACGGGCCTCCACAACCTGAGGGTCTGCATCGAGAGCTTCAACACCGACCATGTCATGTACACGCCCTCCAAGGCCCTGGTGGCCAAGCTGGCCAAGGAAAGCCTGTACCGCATCGGGGACCCCTGCTGGCACTGCCACGCCGGGGTCGGGGCCTATCCCCTGCAGGTCGCCGTGCAGTACCGCATCCCTCTCCTGGTGTGGGGCGAGAGCGTGGCTGAAAACCATGGCACGGCCACCTACGAGAATCCCATCGTTTTCGACCGCGAGTATTTCACCCGCGTCAGCGCGCGCTACTATGCCGAGGAGATGGTCGGCGGGGATCTCACCGTGGAGGAACTGCGGCCCTTCGTCCTGCCCACCTACCCCCAGATCGAGGATGTGGGTGTTGTGGGGATCCACCTCGGGGACTACATCTTCTGGGATGGCGAAAAGCAGATGGAATTCCTGAAGCGCGAATTCGGCTGGCGCGAGGACAAGGTGGAGGGCACCTACAAGGGCTACAAGAGCGTGGAATGCCGGATGCCCGGGCTCCACGACTGGACCAAGTTCCTCAAGCGCGGATTCGGCAGGGCCACCGACCATGTGAGTCTGGATGTCCGCGCCGGACTCCTGACCCGCGAGGAGGGCTTTGCCCTCGCACGCGAGCATGACCCCGTGAGGCCGGCCATCCTGGATGAATACCTGGAGATGACCGGGCTTACCGAGGAGGAATTCCACCGCGTGATGCGTGCCCACCGGCTGGAAACCATGGGAGAGAAGACGTGCGGTTCTTGTGAATCGTGCGGTCATTTTCCAATGCCTGCCCCTGTTCAAGCTCCCCACCCTGCCCTCCCCCCAAGAGGGGGAGGGAAATAAAAAAATGGAACATCGGTTGATGATCGATGAGAAGGGTGCTGTGGTGCTCATCCATGTGAGGATGCCCGAGAAGAAGTGGACCAAGAGCGAGCAGATGGCCCAGACCTCCTTCACGGTACAAGTCCTGGCCGAGGACCAATCCCCCCTGTGCCAGGCCACCAGTCCCCAGAGCGCGGCGGAGGCCCGCAGGATGGCCCTCGATCAACTCCTAAAAAAGGGCTGGACCTGGCGATGAATCCCGCGGACCTCACCGCCACCGAAGGCACGCGGCTGGTGGCGGCGCGACGCCTTTCGGCCCTGGAGTGGAGCTCGGCCTGCCTGGAAAGGGCCCGGAGCCTGGAGCCCACCCTCCGGGCCTTTGTCGATCTCGATGGCGAGTCGTGGCTGGAAAGGGCCCGCATCCTAGATGACCGCATCGGGACCCAGAAACCCAGGGCCCTCGCAGGCCTGCCGCTGGGTGTGAAGGACACCATGAACACCCGCGACCTACCCACGGGCATGGGCTCGGCGCTCTGGAAGGGCTTCACCCCCGGCAACGATGCGCGGGTCGTGACGGCGGCTCTGGAAGAGCAGGCCCTGGTGGCCGGCAAGACGGTGACCGCGGAGTTTGCCGTGCACACCCCCAACGAAACACGCAACCCCCGCGATCCCTCCAAATCACCTGGCACGAGTTCCTCGGGATCGGCGGCGGCCGTGGCGGCCGGTGTTCTGCCGGCGGCCCTGGGCACCCAGACCGGCGGCTCCATCATCCGCCCCGCCAGCTACTGCGGGGCCTGGGGCATGAAGCCCAGCTTCGGCTTGATCCCCCGCACGGGCATGCTCAAGACCACGGATTCCCTCGATACTGTGGGTTTCTTCGGACGTTCGGCGGCCGACCTCGGCCTGCTCCTGGACGCGCTCCGGGTGCGGGGCCCAGACTACCCCTTCGTGCACCGCCGCGTGGACTCTGGTGAGGGGCGGCGGCGCGTGGGCCAGGGCTTCAAGGTGGCCGTGCTCCTTGAGGGCCATGGGTCCTTCGAGCATCTTGAACCCACGACCCGCTCCGCCTTCGCCACCTTCATGCAAAAGCTTTCCGGCCATCCCGAGATCACCCTGACAGAACCCCGCCTGCCTGCCCTCGCCGCCGAAAGCCACTCCATCCACACCACGATCTACCACCGGGCCCTGGCCTACTATTTCCAGACCGAGTTCAAGCATGCGGGCAAGATCAGCGACGTGATCCGCGCCGTGATCGAGGAAGGCCGGGGCATCTCACTGGAGGCCTACCAGATGGCCCTCGCCAACCAGGAAATATTGTCTCACCAGATGGACGAAACCTTTGCCGGCATCGACATCCTGCTCACCCCCTCCACGGCCGGTCCCGCCCCGGACTTCGGCACGGCCATCGACCCTCCCGATACCTGTCTCCTGTGGACTCTCTGCGGCCTTAGCGTGGCCAGTGTCCCCGCCCTCAGGGTCGGGGCGCTACCCGTCGGGGTCCAGGCCGTGGCCCGCCGCTTTTCCGACGAGAAACTGGTGGATTTTCTCATGCTCCTGGAAGAGCAGGGTCTCGTCAGGGACCGATGACGTTGTCGGCCGTGGTGGTCATCGTGTAGGTCCCGCCGGCCAGGGGATCGAATCGGTGGGCCGGATCAAAGATTTCAACGAGGTATTCTCCGGGCTTCCACACTGTCGGGGTTTCGGCCCAGATGTAGTTGTTTTCCATTTTGTGGTTGATGACCTGGCGTGTGAAAAGAAAGGGCTGCTCCTCGCCGACCCTCTGCCACTTGACGATCACGGTCTTGATGCCGATGTTGGCCACCTCAAAGGTGGCATAGATCCTCTTGGCATCATCCTTGAATGTTTTTTTGGCCTCAATGACCCGGTTCTGGCTGTCGACCTCCACACCGAAAAGAATGGGACGCAAGTAGCGTGCTTCCTGGGATTCCATAGCCATGTCATAGAGCAACTGTGCGGCTTCGGGGGCCGATAGGCTGGAATCGATCTCTTCGCGACTCAGGCCCGTGATGTCGTGGATATAGGCATACACCTTCTCATCCCCCAACCGTTTGGCAGCGTCATAAACAATTCCATCCAGATCGCTGTCGGGATCGACCTTGGAAAGATCGGCCTTGGCTGCCCTGAGCTCATCCAGCAGATCCTGGGCCGACGTGCCACCATCGACTGTGGGCTTGGGCTGCGTTTCAGGGGGCTTGGCCTCGGGCTCGAGGGAAGAACTCCCCGTCTCCTTCACGGGACTAGGTGGAAGCTCAGGTTCGTCCTCTTCGGAGGTGTCCCGTGCCGAATCCGGATCACGGGATTCCGTCGAGCCCCGGAATTCCGGCTCGTTGATCCCGAGGAGATTCCTGATTTCCTTCTTGAAAAACCAATGCCCTGAAAACGCCAACACAGTCCAAAGGACAACATTGAGCGCGACAAGGACCCGGAACTTCACCCGTTACTTGCGGGGATCGCCACCGCCACCCGGCGGCTCACTGCTTCCCACGTGAACAGCTCCGTCACTGCCACTGCGGGAACCCCCGCAACCGGCCAGGGAACAACCCATGACGAGCACGATCACCAACCATGCCCACTTCTTGTTCATTCTCATCTTGGGTTCTCCTTCTTGATTCAAGCGCTGTTCAGAAGCCGATGGCGCCGTCGTCACCACCACGGCCACCACCACCGCCACCGCCGCCGCCGCCTCCACTGCTACCCACATGAACCACGCCATCACTGCCACTGCGGGAACCCCCGCAGGAGGTCAAGGTGAGGCACAGCAAGAGGAAGAGAAGGACCAGACGGATCCAGGGATTCGCAAGTTGCATCACCAAGTCCTCAACCTCCAATACCAGGGAGACCGGGACGTCCTCCGCCGCCGCCACCTCCGCCGCCGCCTCCGCTACTGCCCACACTCACCATGCCATCACTGCCACCGCGGGAACCGCCGCAGGATGGCAGGATGAGACAGGCCAAAGCCAGAAGAAAAAGAGAACGTTTGGATGGAATGAAATGTGTCATCACTTCAAACCTTAAAAGGGGTCAGCGCCACCGCCGCCACCCTTGCCTCCGCCACCACCGCCGCCGCCGCCACCGCCACTGCTACCCACATGGACCACGCCATCACTGCCACTGCGGGAACCGCCGCAACCAGCGAGCATGACGACCAGAGCCAGCATCAGCATCAGCAACCCAAAGCGTTTCACTTGGGCCGGGCAAAAAAGTGTGTTGATCACCGTTGGACTCCTAGGATTTTGTTGAGGCAGCAGTGGAACCGCCTTCGATTATATATGCATTTTTTATGCCCTCTGTCGTCTAAAAGACAGGGGGGTTATGGCGTTTTTCACTGAAGAGAGTGTCAAATAATTGACACGCCCACGACACTAAAATTACGAGTAATATTTTCTATATGTTAATTTATAGGTGCTGAGCCCTATAATGGCAGAAGAGTTATTCGGAAGACTCTCCAGACACACCCCAGGAACTTTGATCCATACCATGCTCACCCTCGATGCCTACACACCCCCCGAAATTGCCCGTCGCGTCGAAGAAGCCGCTGTTCTCAAGGCATCCCGTGGGGCCTTGCAGACCTTTGTTCTGGCCATACTGGCCGGCGCCTTCATCGCCTTGGGGGCTGCACTTTGCACTCTGATCGTTCAAGACACCATTGTCACTCCCGGTCTCACACGCTGGGTGGGCGGTGTGGCTTTTTCCTTGGGACTGATCCTTGTCTGCGTGGCGGGCAGTGAGCTGTTCACCGGCAACAACCTCCTGGTGATGGCCGTGGTGGATGGCCGGGTGAGCCAGGGATCCCTCTTCCGCCACGGGGTGCTGGTGTATTTCGGGAATTTTGCCGGAGCCTTCGGCATAGCCCTTCTCATGCACCTGGCGGACGCCTGGAATTCCGGGGCCGGCGCCTATGGCCGCATGGCGATTTCCATCGGGGTCGCCAAAGCCGCCCTGCCCTTTGGCACCGCCCTGGCCCGAGGCATCCTGTGCAACCTCCTGGTCTGCCTGGCGGTTTGGATGACCTTCGCCTGCCGCAGTGTCGCCGACCGCGTGCTGGTGATCGTCCCCCCCATCGCGGCCTTTGTCGCCCTGGGGTTCGAGCACTCTGTGGCCAACATGTATTTCATCCCTGCAGCATGGTTGGCCGGCCGCCCCTTCGACCTGGGTTCCGCCCTGTGGGACAACCTGCTCCCCGTGACGATCGGGAACATCCTCGGCGGCGGCTTTGGCGTGGGGCTCGTCTACAAGCTGGTCTACGGATCCCGGGCTCCATGAACGGCCATCCCTGCCCGCTGTGCCGCAGCACCCTCGAACCCGTCTTTGTGCACGGCCACTACCAGTGCGCCACCTGCAAACAGAATATCATCCCCTGTTGCAACGGAGACATGGCCGACGACCCTTCCTGCTCCTCTATCACCAAGACCCAGAACGACTGACCTATGAAAAGACTCCTCATCCTGGGACTCCTGATCCTCATTGCGGGAGAAAGTTTCCTGCTGGTCCGGGAAACAGGCCAGGCCAGCCGTGGCCTTGTCGACTCGTTCCTCACCCGCAGTGCCTCGGTGCGCGACAGGCTTTCGCTGAAGCTGGAAATGGCCGAGGCCATGGTGGACACCCTGGCCCAATCCCCTGTGGACCAGCTTGAGTCCAGGATCCGCGAATGGGCCCTGGTGAATCCGGAAATCGACACCCTGGGGATCTGCTATGCCCCTTTCGCCCGCGATCCCTCCCGTCGCCTTTACGGCCCGCGCTTCCGCCGCCAGGGAGGGACCCTATCCGAGGAGAGGCTAGATTTCCAGGTGGACTACACCCTCGAGGGCTACACGCCTTACCAGAAGGCCATGGCCTCCACCGGCCTCCATTGGTGCGAGGCCCACATCGACCCGGTCTCGCAGAACCGCGTTCTCCAGGTCTGCCGCACCATCCCGGGGCCCGAGGGCCGGCCCCTGGGTTACCTCTACCTCCAGCTCAACGCCGAGACTCTCACGCACGATCTCGACTTCCTGGGATCCACCACCACGGGCTACTACATCCTGGCCTCCGTTTCGGGCCCCATCCTTTCGCACCCCCAGCGCGAACTGGCCAAAAACCTGCAGAACCTCGACGACCACCTCGACATCCGCCAATTCCACGAGGATGGCGGCGTGCTGGTGGGTGAGGACCCCTTCTTCCACCGCCCCGTCCAGCTCCTGGAACACCGGTTGGAGAGCCAGGGGCTGAGGCTCCTGTGCTTCCAGGAAAGGAACCAGCCCGTGCTCCAGCAGGCCGGGCTCCGCCGGGGTCTCTACCGCCTCATCACCGAATTCCTGGCCCTCGGGGTGATCCTGTTGGCCTTCAGGGCCTTTGCCGCCAGGAGCCCCTCGCCCGCCTCGCTCTGGAGGCTCAGTGCCGCCCTGTCGGGGGTGTTGGTGGCGGGCACCGGGGGCATCTGGGCCATCGACCACCAGGCCCGCACCGAGCTGGACCTCGATTTCGACGGCAACAGGATCGTCAACGGCTACGGCGAGCTCAGCCAGTTCAAAAGAGACCACATCCGCGGCTCCCTCAATGCCCGCAATTCCCTGCCCCTGTTCATCCCTTCGGGCCTCTTCATCCAGACCATCGAGTTCTCGGACTTCAACAACGTCCAGCTCACAGGCTACGTGTGGCAGAAATACCAGGACGGCATGCCCCAGGACATCCGCCGGGGCTTCACCTTCCCCGACTCCATCGGGGCTGTCATCGAGCCCGCCTACGAACGGCGCGAGGGGGACCAAACCGTGGTGGGCTGGTACTTCGAGATCGTCATCCGCGAGCAGTTCGACTTCCAGAAGTACCCCTTCGACGCCAAGAAGATGAAGATCCGCATGTGGCACAAGGATTTCGAGAAGAACATTGTGCTCGTGCCCGACCTCGAATCGTACACCTCCCTCAATCCCCACACCCTGCCCGGCCTCGAGCGCAACGTCCTTTCCGAGGGCTGGGACTTCGAGAGCACCTTCTTCTCCTTCCGGCCCAACGCCTACAACACCAACTTCGGGATGGAGGACTACGAGGGCCAGTCGGAGTTCCCCGAGCTCTATTATTTCGTGGTTCTCAAGCGCAGTTTCATCGGCCCCTTCATCTCCAACTTCGCCCCCCTCCTGGTGATCGCCCTGATCCTGTTCTTCTCGGTGATGGGCCTGACGCGCAACAGCACACATGCCGGCCTCCTGGGTTTCACGGTCAGCGGGAACATCTCGGTGATCGCAGCCCTCTTCTTTGGCATCGTCTACAGCCACACCAGCCTGCGTTCCTCGCTCCCGGTGAAGGACATCTTCTACCTGGAGTACTTCTATTTCGCGCTCTACCTCCTCCTGATCATCGTGTCGTTCAATGCCTTCCTGGTGGCCTGGAAGGGCGAAGAGGGCCGCCTCCTGCGCCACGACAACCGCCTGTTCAAAGTGGCCTTCTGGCCCAGCCTCTGGCTCCCCATTTACATGGCCACCCTGTTTGTCTTTTACTGATGGAGTCCCTGTGATCCGACGACGTTCATCCTGGTGTCTTGTCCTCCTGGCCTTCCTGGCCCCCGCCGGTTCAGTGGCCGCCGACAGGCCGCCCCTTGTCTTCGGCATGACAGCAGCCCTCTCGGGCCCTGCGAGCGACCTGGGCTATTGCATCAAGGAGGGCGTGGAGCTGGCCTTCCGCCGGCAGAACGAAAAGGGAGGCATCCGTGGCCGCCCCCTCAGGCTTTCGGCCCTCGACGATAGCTACTCGCCAGAAACCGCCACACAGAACACGGCAAAGCTCCTGGCCGATCCCGAAGTGCTGGGCTTCATCGGCAACGTGGGCACACCCACCACGCAGGCCGTCCTCCCCATTCTCCACCGCGACAAGGCGGTCCTTGTGGGCCCCTTCACCGGCAGCGGGCTCTTCCGCGACAAGTCGAAGCCCGAGCTGTGGGAGCCGGTGTTCCACCTGCGCACCCACTACGCCTGCGAGGTCGACACCATCATCCGCGGGCTCCTGGCCCTGGGGGTGCACGTGGACCAGCTGGCTTTCTTCATCCAGGACGACAGCTACGGGCATTCGGTGCACCGCGGGGCCCTAAAAACGCTCGAGGACCTGGGTTACGGCATGGCCTCGCAGTTGCCCGTGGGCCGCTACACCCGCAACACCACGGATGTCGACGAGGGGCTGACCGAGGTCCTCACCCGCGGGGCCACGCCGCGGGCGGTGATCCTGGCGGGCACCCACGCCCCCTGCGCAGCCTTCATCCGCAAGATGAAGACCGCCTACCCCTCCACGCTCTTCGCCACCATCTCCTTTGTGGGTTCCGAGGGGCTGATGCGCTCCCTCGGGCGCGAGGCCCACAATGTGATCATCACCCAGGTGGTCCCTCTCACCGACTCCCCCCTGCCCGCGGTCCAGGATTACCGCAAGGATCTTGCCGCCTTCCTGCCCGAAGCCACACCCAACATGGTCTCCCTCGAGGGCTACATCGCCGGCCGCACGCTGATCGCCGCGCTCGAGCGATCCGAAGGGGATCTCGACAGGGCCAAGGTGCGTGAGCTCATCACCAACCTCAAAGACCACAACCCCGGGCTCGGCGAGGGGATCTCCATCGGCTTCGGGGCCGACGACCACGAGGGTCTCGAAGGGATCTGGCCCTCCATCGTGAAGGTCGATGCCCAGGGCGTGGCCAAGCTTGTGCCCTTCCACTTTGAAAAGAAAGAACTGGAGTAGCCTGTCATGAGGTTGTCACTTCAAAATATCAGACCTTATTCGATGGGCATTGCTGTGATCGTCGCTGCAATAGGATTCATCGCCATTCTTTCCTCATCGGATCGTGGGCATCAGGCAATCCATGCCCTCCCGCTGACGGTGGAGGCCCAAACATCACAACCCATTTCCACCCCCCGGCGCGCTCCGTCCATGCTGCTGCCCCCCCCTTCTTGGGGCTGGGGGGGGGTGCC
>JBFWNO010000021.1:0-30180 GCA_050251015.1 Planctomycetota bacterium | reverse complement strand
CCCCCGCGAAGGTCATGGCGCCGTCCACGCTCACCGTCCCCGCGAAGTTCAGGGTGCCCCCGCTCTGCTCCAGGGCCTGCTGGCCCTTGGACCCCGCAATTTGGTTGGGCGCCTTCTCGGAAGCGCTTCCCAGCGTGACAAGCCCGGCTCCCGCATCGATCTGGATCCCGTGACCCCCGTTGGCATGGCTCACGGGCGTCCCGTCCGTGCGCCGTCCGATCATGTTCCCCAGCACCTGGGTGCCGGAGCCCACCGCGTAGGTGGAGGCAACCCTCAGCCCCGTGCCGGTGTTCCCGGCGATGCTGTTGCCCTCACCCGACTGGGTGCCGCCCAACACCACGGCGTCGGCCCCCGCAGCCAGCCAGACACCCGTGGCATTGCCCCAACGGTCTCCCGTGCTGCTTGTGCCGATCCGGTTGCCCTGTAGGGTGACCGAGCCGTCGTTGACATAGAGGCCGGCCATGCCGACGCTGTCATGAAACCCGATGTGGTTTCCCTCACCCGAGGCGGACCCTCCGATGGTCAGGGGAGCCGAGCCATTCACATAGATCCCATGACCTGTGCTCCCCAGATCCTGCCCACTCTTGTTCACCCCGATCCAGCAACCCCGGACCGAGCTGGCAGTGGCCGCAGCCGACTGGAACCTGATCCCGTCCAGCACACCACCAATCACAAGCCCATCGTCCGATCCAGGACCCCCCACCTGCAGGGATCCCCCGCTGACCAGGATGCCTGACCCGGGGAAGTTGGTGATGCGCAGTCCCTTGATATCGCAACCCGTGGCATTGAAGGTCAAACCGCTCTCGCCACCGGCCAAACCCGTTCCGTCCAACGTCACTCCGGCATTGCGTCCATCCACGCGGGTGAGGGCATGGGTGAGGGTGGGCAGAGCCGAACCCACGGTGATTTTCCCCTGCGCCGAAACGGGGAACACCGTGGGACTGAAGACGATCACGTTTTCATCCACGTTGTTGTTGACGGCCTTGATGGCCTCGCGCAGGGATATCTTGCCGTCGGCTCCGGGTGCGGCTGTCAGGGCCGCCACCGAGGCGGTATTGCCGTCGTCGACATCGGTCACGGTATCAACAAAGACCCCGATGAACCAATTGATCACGCCTGCGGCATCGTCCTCGGCCGACTTGCCATCCGTGCCGATCGTGCCGAAGTTGCCGGTGGTGACACTGAAATCGATACGGGGTGTCGAAGCCCCCGACTTCACGTTGGTGGCCCCCACGTTGCCGTTGAAGCGGATGTCGCGAAGGAGATCGGGGAAGGAGCCCGCGTCTGCGGCGGTCAGCGCACTGACATCCATCGCCACGCAGTCGGCCGTGACGTTATCGAAGGTCACATGCCTAAAGTTGGCCGTGCCGTTGTCAAAGGTGGTGTTGCCCCCCAGCCTTGAGCCGGTGGCAAAGACGATCCCCTTGTTCCACAGGGAGTTGAACACGGTTTTGGTGGCGCGCAGGTCACCCCGGGCGTTGATGTTGATGGCATGCCGGGTCGTGCCGGGCGCCGTGCTGGTGAGTGTGGCGTTGTCGAAGGACAGGACGGCCGTCTTGCCCACCGCGGCCCCCACGTTGATGCCGAAGGGGTCCCCGGACTTCATGGTCAGGGTGCCGTTCTTGACCACCGCCATCCCCGACTGCACAGTAAGAAAGTTCGTGGAATAGCCGGTCATGTTGTGGTACGACGTGCCGTTGTACTGCAGCGAGAAGAAATTGTTGATGGCCCCCAGGGTCTGCGGCCGCGATCCGATGAGAGTGATCGTGGTGAATCCGAGACCCCCTGAAAAGAATCCGGTGACGCTGCCAGTGAGCACAAGCTGGTTGGCTACTGTCGAGGTGCCCCCCGTCGACAGCATGTCTCCCGAGACATAATTGACCCCCGCAAAGGCCAGGGTGCCGCCCGTCTGGTGGATGGCCTTTTGGCCCTCGACCCCGTGGATGTTGTTCCTCCTCCCTGAGGTGTTGCCGAAGGCGATGGTGCCCGTTGTGGTGTAGAGGGACGCCGTGCCGTTGGGGGCCGCAGCTCCCCCCTCCGCCACGCCGATGAGATTGCTTCGGATGGTGTGCCCGACGTCAGCCGAATCATTGCGGATGCCGTACGTGGTGTTGTTGTTGATACGGTTGCCTTCCCCGGCCCCTGTGCCCCCGATGGCCACGGATCCGGCCGCCGCCAGGATTCTCACCCCTGTGCCGTTCCCATGGGCAGCGCCCGAAGCATGAGTGCCGATCAGGTTGCTCTTGAGCGTGTGGCTGCCGGCACCCAACTGAATTCCCTCACCCGTGAAATTGCCCACGGTATTGCCCGTGATCGTGCTGTCGCTTGCGACGAAAATCCCTGTCGCGGAACCTGCGGATAGGCTGGTGCCATCCCTAGTAACACCGACAAAGTTGTTCTGGATCACCGCCGAGGTCAGTCCGCTGGCGAGGTAAATTCCCTGGGTTCCCAGAGTCCCCCCGATCACATTGCCATGGGCCGAGGTGGCCCCACCCACCGTGACGGTATATCCTGAATCGGCATAGATGCCACCGGTAGATCCTCCACCACCCAAGTTGCGGCCTGTGGCATCGGTTCCAATATAGTTCCCGGCCACCACCAGGGTCTCGACATTGAAAAGGGCGGATTCCGCTCGGATGGCATATCCATCGCTGTAGGCGATGAGATTTCCCTGCCCCGCCCCTGCACCCCCGATGGTCATGGTGTTGCCTGCCGTCAGGGCAATGTAGATGGAATTTGAGGTCGTGCCGAAATCAAGGGTGTGTGTGTTGTCGGTTCCGATGGTGTTGCCGTAAACATTGAGGTGGGTTTTGGTAACCGCAACAATTCCATAGGTGCCACACCCGATGTAATTGCCCTCGCCCGCCGCGGCACCGCCCACCGTCAGGGTGGAACCGTTGAGATCGGCCAGCTCGATGCCGTTAGTCTGTGTGAGGGCCAGCCATGAATTGGGCCCGCCGAGAATGTGGTCGTGCGTCACCCCGATGTAGTTTCCAATGATGGTTTGGGATCCCGCATCGCAGTTGTGGTAGATGCCCGTGTTTGCGGAAAACCCGATCACGTTGCCCTGTCCGTAAGTGGCGCTACCCACGACGATGTTACCCACCGCGTCACTCAGGTTAATGCCGTAGGCATTCCCCAGGTTGGCACCGGCCCGGTTGCTGCCGATGTAGTTTCCCTTGATCCCCGGAATTCCCTGGCTGACAAAGATGCCCGCCTTTCCCGCCGTGTTGTGGAAGGCGATGTAGTTGCCTTCGTGGATCCCCTGCGGGCCCACACCGCCGGTGCAGGTGCCGCCGATCGTCAGCGTGCTGGTTCCGTTGGCATAGATCCCATGGTCCGCCGCCCCAAGATCCCTCCACACGCCCGCGTCATGGGTCACGCCGATGAAGTTGCCCTTGATGACGCTGGTGCCGCCCGCCGTCGACTGGTAATAGATCTGGTATCCATCCGAACCCCCCAACACGTTACCCTCGCCATAGGCGGTGCCGCCGATTGTGGTGTTCATCGATCCGGCCGCCATCTGGATCCCATAGGTGTTGCCAAGGTCGGCCCCTGCACGGTTGGTGCCCAGGAAATTCCCCTTGATGGAATGGGAACCGCTGTGGATGTAGATGCCCGCCTTGGCGGCTGTGTCGTGAAAGGCGATGTAATTGCCCTCATTCAGGCTTTGGGGGCCCGTGCCACCTGTGCAGACACCTCCGATCGCAAGGGTGCCCGATCCGTCAATATTGATCCCGTGATTGGTGGGCCCCAAATCCCTCCAGGTGCCCGCGTCATAGGTCGTGCCGATGAAGTTGCCCTTGATGGTGTGACTGCCGGTGTTGCACAGGAACCACATCTGGTAATTGGTGGAGAACCCCAGGACATTGCCCTCGCCATAGCCCGTCCCCCCGAAGGAGAGGCCGTCGGTACCCGAGCTGATGTACACGCCAATGTCGTTGCCAAGGTTGGCACCCACCCTGTTGGTCCCGATGTAGTTGCCCTTGATGACAGGCGATCCGTCCGCGATGAACATGGAGGCCAGGGCCCCGTTGCTGTGGAAGGCGAAATAATTGCCCTCGTTGAGGCTTGTGGGCCCCGTGCCACCCGTGTTGACTCCGCCCACCGTCAGGCTCCCCGTCCCATTGATGAGAAGTCCGTGGTTTCCCGGCTCAAGATCCCGCCACACCCCCGCATCGTACGTGGTGCCGATGTAGTTGCCCCGGATAAAGTGGGATCCACCAGAGGCCTCGAACCACACGGCAATGTCGTTGTTCTGTCCGATCACATTGCCCTGGCCATAGGTGGCCGCCCCAAGGACAACCCCATCGGCATTGGCCCCGATGGCCACGGCATTGTCGTTGCCCAAGAAAATGCCGGCCCTGTTCGTGCCGATGTAGTTCCCCAGGATGACAGGGGAACCATCCTGGACAAGGATGGCGGCCTTGCTGCCGGCATCGTGATAGCCGATGAAATTGCCCTCGTTGATGGAGGGGGCCGCCGCACCGGTGCTGGTGCCGCCAATGGTGATGGAACCGGTGCCGTTGACATAGATCCCGTGGTCGCCGTTGTTCCCGTCAGCAAACGACTTGTTCACGCCAATGTGGTTGCCCCGCACCGTGGTGGTGCCCGCCGATGTGGAGGCGTAATGGATGGCGTAACGGGTGATGCCGGTGAAGACGTTGCCCTCCCCCGCCCCGCTTCCACCCACCGCGGTGTAACCTCCCGTGATGGCGATGGCATCGCGGCCGCTGCCATTGAAGTGGATCCCCATCACCGAGGCCCCGTTGCCCGTGAACACCAGGAGGCCGCTGGCGGGAAGAAAGGCCCCGTCGTCGAGGGACACGCCCGCATTCGAGGCGTCGATGGCGATATCGAGGCTCACCACGGGCAGGTCCGACTGGAGGAGGATCTGCCGTTGGGCCGTGGGCAGGAAAAAGGCAGGGTCGAAGGTCACGGAACTGCCCGAACGGCTGTCGAGGAGGGCCTGCCTCAGCGAGCCCGCGCCGGCATCGTTGTTGTTGCTGACATAGCGGTTCTCACCCGCATAAACCAATGATATTTGCCATATGATAAATATTATCGTGTATATCGGCGTTCTTAAGAAACCAAGGCCATTATGACGATCAAAATTTGGAGAAATCTCCATATCTGAATATTTCGGTTTTTTCCCTTATATAAATAAGTTACTAGATAAAGAAGAAAACGCATTTGTTTGTTTCACTGTCTTTGAAGATCGTTCGGATGCTGATCGGCCATAACGCCATCTGCCGGCGCCTTGACAGACTCGCTAAAATTAGTACATTCAATACATACTGAACGAAGGAGATCTTATGGATGCCCCCCTGGAGACCATCGTGAAAACCTACGCCGAGCGTGCCGGACGGATGTTTGAGGACTTCGGCTTCCCGAAAATCTCAGGGCAGATGGGCGCCCTCCTCTACCTGCACAAGGGCCCTTTGAGCCTCGACGAGATCTCGGAAAAGCTGGGCATCTCCAAGGGCTCGGCCTCCACCAATGCGCGCTTCCTGGAGCAGATGAAATTTCTGAGGCCTGTCGCTGTCCCCGGTGTGCGCCGCGACCACTATGAATTCAACGGCAGTCTGTGGCCCGCGCTGAAGGAAGCGCTCGACGCCTTCACGCGCGGCAGTGTGGCCGACTTCAAGGCCCTCAACGAGGCCCACATCCCCGAGCTGGAGGCCATGGAGGGTGCCGACCCCCAGCGCAGCCACATGGTCCGCCAGCTCAAGGACCTCAAGCTCCTCTACAAGTTCCTCGACGCCGTGCTGGGGCTCGTGAATCTCTTCAGCCGCTCCCCCGCCTCGAACCTCAACGCGCTGGTCAGGAAGATCCGGGGGAAAAACGCTTGAGCCGCAGGGTTCCGCGGGCCCTGCGGGTGGCGCCCAAGCTGAAGACGGACGTCATCGCTACGGCTTCCGTAGACCGGACAGCCCTCCTCATCAACCCCTTCTACCCCAAGGACCCCCACGCCAGCTTCGGCAAGCATGTGCTCACCCCCACCCTGGCGCTCACCAGTGTTGCGGCTGCCACGCCGCCCGATTGGTCGGCGCGCTACTGGGACGAGAACCTGCTCGGGGGTCATCCCCCCTTCAAGCCCTTCCCGCAGGTGGTGGGCATCTCTGTGCATCTGACGTTCGCCCGGCGGGCTTATGAACTGGCGCGCTGGTACCGTGAGCGGGGAGCTATCGTGGTGTTCGGCGGCCTTCACGTGATGAGCTGTCCCGAAGAGTGCCGGCCCCATGCCGACGCGCTGGTGTTCGGCGAGGGTTCGGCGGTGTGGCCCCGCCTGCTTGCGGACATCACGCGGGGCACCCTCCAACCCGAATACCACGGTGCCTTCTCGGGGGACTATGCCACCGAACCCGCCCCTCGGCGCAGCATCCTCGACCGCCGGGCCTTCCTGACTACCTCCAGTTTCAACGCCACGCGGGGTTGCCACAGCCGCTGCGGGTTCTGCTACCTTTCCACGCGGGGCCTCACCATGCCCTACAAAAAAAGGCGGCCGGAGCAGGTGGCCGAGGAATTTGTCGCCGACGACCAACCCTACGGCGTGTTCACCGACAACAATCTCGGTTCCGACATCGGCTACCTGCACCAGCTCTGCCGGCGCCTTCAACCCCTCCGCAGGATCTGGTCGGCGGCGGTATCCATCGACACGGCCGACGACCCCTCGGTGATCCGCGCCATGGCCCGGGCCGGGTGCATGGGTGTGTTCATCGGCTTCGAGACCCTGAACGACGCCAATCTTGAGGAGGCCCGCAAGAAGACGCCGCGTGTGGAGGACTACGCCCGGCGCGTAAGGATTTTCCACGAGAACGGCATCCAGGTGAACGGCAGTTTTGTGCTGGGTTTCGATGCCGACGGCCCCGGCGTGTTTGACGAAATGATCCACTGGATTGAGGCTCAGCGCCTCGAATGCGCCACCTTCCACATCCTCACCCCCTATCCCGGCACGCCCTTCTTCACATCGATGAAGGAAGAGGGCCGCATCCTCCACCAAGAATGGGATCTCTACGACACGGCGCATGTGGTGTTCCGCCCCAAGAGAATGTCGGTGGAGGAACTGGAGCGCGGGTATGAAAGGCTCTACGAGCGTCTCTTCTCCTTCGCCTCCATCTGGCACCGGCGCCCTGAGAACCCATCCGCAGTTCTTCCCTATCTGGGGATGTCCACGCTCTACAAGAAGTGCAACTGGCTCTGGCCCTGGTTGATCAGAACCCGGATGACGTCGAGGGCCTGGAGGCCCCTGATGGAGTGGACGCGACGAAGGCATTTCAGGAGGGTGGAAGCCTGGGATAGCCCCGGGCTTGAAGCGAATCCTGTGTTTTTGCCCGTGCCGGCATCGGTGTGATGAGCAGCCCCTTCTCCGTCTCTCTTTTATTCTTCGCGTTCCTCTTCATGGTTTGGCTGATCCGAAGATGGGTCAAATCATGGAAGAGCACGTTGATCCTCGCCCTCATTATGGCGCCGACCATCACCGCCCTTCTTCTCATGATGCTGCTGTCCCATGCGATGTAGGATTGGATGCGTAGAATGGCGGCATGCACAAGTTTGAAATCAAACGAAGCCGTGTTGTCTTGGGCTGCCTGATTGTGGTGGCGCTCAATTCCCTTCCCATGGTTTACGGGTTGACCATGGGGTGCATTCGCGCAAGCATTTCGGAAGCTTCTGAGGCCGTTCGATTTCATCACGCCCATCTGGAGCGTGCAGACCGCATCCGAAATGTTCCGTTACTCGGAAGCTGGTTCCACACCTTGCAAGGCGCCGGCTATCAGGCGGCTCTGAATGTTTTTGGCGCCGACGATCACGACATTCAAAAGGCGCATCGTTGACGTCTGGTTTCTTTTTCTGAATGAATCCCAGGCGATAAGATAAAAATTGGTGGGTGTTGCAGGGCTCGAACCTGCGACCTCCAACGTGTGAAGCTGGCGCTCTAGCCAACTGAGCTAAACACCCACGACCTCTATTCTTGCTTGTTTCCCTTTCGTTGCTGGATACTCAGCTCAGTCTGCGCAGCACACTGAGCTAAACACCCACAGAGTCGAAATTTTCAAACCCCGAACCCCCGAAATCCGGGATCGGGAGCGGTATTGTAGCGCGTGATGGCCTAAAATGGGCTCCCATGAGCGGCCCCGTCCGTGAGTTTGTGTTTCCTACCCAGCGGGGCTACAGGCGCCGCATCCTGACGCTGATCCTGATTGTCGGCTTCCTTTTGAGCGGGATTTTGTGCTGGCACCTCCTGAAACTGGAGGAAGGGATCATGCGCTCGGCCTTCCGGGAAACCGCCAAGGACCGCCTGAACATCATCGCCTCCAACTTCCAGGCCAACCTCGAGGTGGTCACAGTGCTGCGCTCCCTGTTTGAAAGCTCGGATGATGTTTCGGCCGAGGAATTCGGCACCTTCACCAAGATGCTCCTGAGCCGCCACCCCTCCATCCTGGCCCTGGAGTGGGCCCCCCGGGTCACCGACGACCAGCGCCCCGCTTACGAGGCCTCCATGGTGGCTGCGCAACCGAACTTCCGCATCCGGGACAAGGAGAGGGACGAAACCCTGACCCCCTCGGAAAGCCGGGCCGTTTACTATCCCGTCACCTTCATCGAGCCCCGTGACGACATGAACCTCAAGGTCATCGGGATGGACCTCATGTCGGGCGATATAAGGCGGACCACCCTGATGGAATCCTCGACGATCAACAGCCTGGCTGTCAGCGAGCCCGTGCAACTCCTGCAGACCGAGGGCGTGTCGCGCGATGGCGTGTTCTGTTGCATCCCCTTTTCGGGCCACGAAACCCCCCACCATCCCGATGGATACCTTGTGGGTCTCTTCCAGCTCCACAGGATCCTGGATGCCGGCCACAAGGAGCTTGGGCCCTTCAATGCCGAATTCAGCATCAGCGACATCACATCGGGCTCCAAGAAGACTGTCTACGAAGTGGGGCGGAAGTCGATGGCGCTGGACGACAAGCACCTCAGGGCCTCGATCACCGCCGATGTGGGCAACCGCAAGTGGCGCTTCGAGGCCAAGGGCCACCCCAGGGATTTCGCCCACCTGCAGACGGAGAATCCGCTGGTGGCCCTCTCTTCGGGCGTTGCGATGACCCTTCTGCTGGCCTACCTCTATGTGGTGCTGGGCACCCGCAGCCATTTCGCCGAGGAGCAGGTGGCCATCAAGACCCGCGAACTCCTGGAGCTCAACCAGAAGCTGGATGCCCTGGCGCGCACCGACGGGCTCACGGGCCTCCTGAACCGCCGGGCCCTCAACGAGGCCGTGGATGCCGAGATCGACCGCTCGCGCCGCAATGCCAAGCCCGTCTCGGTGTTGATGGCCGACCTCGACCACTTCAAGCGCGTCAACGACACGTATGGACACGCCACCGGCGACCTGGTGCTCAAGGCCTTTGCGGCCCTGATGAAGAAGCGCCTCCGGATCACCGACGTCATCGGGCGCTACGGCGGCGAGGAATTCTGCATCGTGCTTCCCGAGACGGGGCCCACTGAGGCCCTGACCATCGCCGAGGAACTGCGGCGGGATCTCGAGAAGACCCCCCTCGAAACCAATTCTGTCGAACCGCCCCTGCGTGTCACCTGCTCCCTAGGCGTGGCCAGCGACAAGGGCAGCGGTGCCAAGGCCAGGGAACTCCTGGTGGCCGCCGACAAGGCCCTGTACGCCGCCAAGGAGGCCGGGCGGAACAGGGTGATGCTCTCGACGGCGCCAGGCGTCGCAGCCGTTTGAGGAAGGGCGCAGCATGCTGCGCTCCTACATCAGATTTTGGCGGATTCGGCGAGGACGGAGATCTTGTCGGAGAGCACCTGCAGGAAGCCGCCCGACACCGTGACCTTGAGGTCGGATCCGGCGGGCACCTTGGCCTCCAGCACACCGGCCCCCAGCTTGGTCAAAAGCGGGGCGTGGCCCTTGAGCACGCCCAGGTAGCCGTCGTGGGCGGGAGCCACCAGGCTCTCCACCTCGCCCTCGAACACGGAGCCCGCAGGGGTCACCACGCTCAGGTGCATCAGGAACCCATCTTCTTGGCCTTGGCCACAACATCATCGATGGTGCCCACATACATGAAGGCGCCTTCGGGATACTTGTCGAAGTCGCCCGAGAGCAGGGCCTCGAAGCTGCGGACCGTGTCGTCGAGCTTCATGTAGACGCCGGCCATGCCCGTGAACTGCTCGGCCACATGGAAGGGCTGGGAGAGGAACTTCTCGATGCGGCGGGCGCGGCCCACGAGCACCTTATCTTCCTCGCTCAGCTCGTCCACCCCGAGAATGGCGATGATGTCCTGCAGGTCCTTGTAGCGCTGGAGCACACGCTTGACCTCGCTGGCCACCTTGTAGTGCCTGTCACCCACATACTGCGGGTCGAGCACGCGGCTCGAGGAGCTCAGGGGGTCCACGGCGGGGTAGATGCCCTTCTCGGCGATGGAGCGCGAGAGCTCCGTGGTGGCGTCCAGGTGGGCGAAGGTGTTGGCCGGGGCCGGGTCGGTGTAGTCGTCGGCGGGCACATACACGGCCTGCACCGAGGTGATGGAGCCGGTGCGGGTGGAGGTGATCCTCTCCTGCAGGGCGCCCATCTCGGTGGCCAGAGTGGGCTGGTAACCCACGGCCGAGGGCATCCGCCCGAGGAGGGCCGACACCTCGGAACCCGCCTGGGTGAACCGGAAGATGTTGTCGATGAACAGGAGGACGTCCTGGTTCATGCTGTCGCGGAAATACTCCGCGATCGTGAGGGCCGAGAGGGCCACGCGGAGGCGGGCGCCTGGCGGCTCGTTCATCTGGCCGTAGCACAGCGCCGCGCGTGAGCCGGCCTTGAGCTTGGGCACACCCTTCTCAAAGATGGGGTGACCCTTGTCGTCGCGCTCGAGCTTGATCACGTCGGCCTCGATCATTTCCTTCCAGAGATCGTTGCCCTCGCGGGTGCGCTCACCCACACCGGCGAAGCAGCTGTAGCCGCCGTGGCCCTTGGCGATGTTGTTGATGAGTTCCATGATGATCACGGTCTTGCCCACACCGGCACCACCGAAGAGACCGACCTTGCCGCCCTTGGTGTAGGGGGCGAGGAGGTCGACCACCTTGATGCCCGTCTCGAAAATCTCGGTCTTGGCCGAGAGGTTCTCGATTTTGGGGGCGCGGCGGTGGATGGGGCTGCGGGGCGTGTCGGCAGGCACTTCCGGACCGTTGTCGACAGCCTCACCGAGGAGGTTGAAGATCCGGCCCAGGGTGCGCTCACCCACAGGCATGGTGATGGGGCCTCCGGTGTTGACCACCTCGGCGCCACGCTTGAGACCGTCGGTCGAGGAGAGGGCCACGGCGCGCACCCGGTTGCCCCCCAGGTGCTGCTGCACCTCGGCGACCAGCTTGCGCTTCGACGCACCCTCACCCACATGGGTGTTGAGGGCGTTGTAAATCTCGGGGAGGCCCTCCTTGGGGAATTCCACGTCGAAGGTGGAGCCGATGACCTGGACTATCTTGCCTGTGCTCGTTGCCATGGATGTCTCCCTTGTCGTTTACTTCAAAGCTTCTGCGCCCCCGACGATCTCGGCGATTTCGCGCGTGATCGCGGCCTGGCGTGTGCGGTTGTAGAGGCGGGTGAGGTCCTTGACCATGTCCTTCGCGCTGTCGGCGGCATTCTTCATGGCCACCCGGCGGGCGATCTGCTCGGCCGCCATGCTTTCGATGATGGCGCGGAACACCATGGTCTTGAACGCGAGAGGCACCAGGTCCCGGAGGAGCTCCGCCGGGGTGGGCGAATAGATGTAGTCGGCGCCCGGCTTCGCGTCCTTGGCGATCTCGAGGGGCAGGAGGGTGCGCGTGTCGGGCACCACAGCCGCCGATCCCCGGACACGGTTGGAGAAGACCTCCACGCTGTCGGTGTGGCCCGCGATGAACTCGTTCATCAACGAGACGGCAATGGACTCGGTGCGCTCGTAGGGCACCTTCTCGTCGAGGTCGGTGTGGGCCTCGTCAACCTGCACGCGGGCGAACTTGAAGTAGCCCACGCCCTTGCGGCCCACCACCACCAGGCGGTGGGCAATGCCAGCCTCGGCCAGCGCCTTCATGCGCTTCTCGCAGCGGTCGAGCACGTTGCCGTTGAAACTGCCGCAGAGGCCGCGGTTGGCGGTGATCACCAGCAGGGTCACGTGGCGGGGCTTCTCCTCGCGCCGCAGCAGGGGGTGCGAGGCTTCGCCGGCCGTGGACAGGTCGGCAAGGAGCTCACGGATCTTGTCGGCGTACGGGGCCAGCGCCGCGATCCTGGAGTAGGTCTTGCGGCTCTTGGCCGTGGCCACCATCTCCATGGTGCGCGTGATCTTGGCGGTGTTCTTCACCGTGCGGATACGCTTCTTGGTTTCGCGGGCGTTGGCCATGGTTGTTCTACGCCTTAAGGAAGGCGTCGACCTCCTTGGTCAGGAACGACTTGAGGGCAGCCTCCCCGGAATCGGAGATCTTGCCTTCCTTGACGATGCCCTCGAGGATCTCGGGCAACTGGCTTCTGAGCTGGTGGAGGAACTTCGCCTCGAACTCGCGGACGCGCTCGACGGGGATCTTGTCGAGATACCCGTTGGTGGCGCCGTAGATGATGGCAACCTGATCCTCGACGTTCAGGGGCTTGTATTGCCCCTGTTTGAGGACCTCGACCACGCGGTAGCCGCGGTCGAGCTGGCTCTGGGTGGCCTTGTCGAGCTCGGTGCCGAGCTGGGCGAAGGCTTCCAGTTCACGGAACTGCGCCAGGTCGAGGCGCAGTTTGCCGGCCACGCTCTTCATGGCCTTGATCTGCGCGGCGCCGCCAACGCGGGACACGCTGATGCCCACATCCACCGCCGGGCGAACGCCGGAGTTGAAGAGGTCGGGCTGGAGGTAGATCTGGCCGTCGGTGATGGAGATCACGTTGGTGGGGATGTAGGCGCTGACCTCACCTTCCTGAGTCTCGATGATCGGCAGGGCCGTGAGCGAGCCCGCGCCCATCTCGTCGGAGAGCTTGGCCGCGCGCTCGAGGAGGCGGCTGTGGAGGTAGAACACGTCGCCAGGATAGGCTTCGCGTCCGGGCGGACGCCTGAGAAGGAGTGACATCTCGCGGTAGGCGGCGGCCTGTTTGGTGAGGTCGTCGTACACGCACAGGGTCGGCATCTTCTTGTCATACATGAAATACTCGGCCATGGCCGTGCCGGCGTAGGGCGCAAGGAACAACAGCGGTGACGGGTCGGAGCTCGCTGCGCAGACCACAATGGTGTAGTCCATGGCACCGGCGGCCTTGAGACGCTCGACCGACTGCACCACTGTGGAGGCCTTCTGGCCGATGGCCACGTAGACGCAGATCACCCCTTTGCCCTTCTGGTTGATGATGGTGTCGAGGGCCACGGCGGTCTTCCCTGTCTTGCGGTCGCCGATGATCAGCTCGCGCTGGCCCCGGCCGATGGGGATCATGCTGTCGATGGCCTTGAGGCCGGTCTGCAGGGGCTCGTGCACGCTCTTGCGGGCGGCGATGCCGGGGGCATTGCGCTCGATGGGGTTCTTCACCGTGGTCTTGATCGGACCCTTGCCGTCGAGGGGGTTGCCAAGCGGGTCGACCATGCGACCGAGCAGGGCCTCGCCCACCGGCACGTCGAGCACGCGTCCGGTCCGCTTGACCGTATCGCCCTCGCGGATCTTCAGCGAGTCGCCAAGAATACAGGCTGCCACGGAGTCCTCCTCGAGGTTCATGGCCATGCCCATGATCCCGCCGGGGAACTCGATGAGCTCGGAGCTCATCACGTTGGTCAGGCCGTGGATGCGGCAGATGCCGTCGCCGGTCTGGATGACGGTGCCCACTTCTTCCATGTGGAGCGACTTCGAGAAGTTCTCGATCTCCTTCTGGATGACGGATGTGATTTCCTCGGTGCGGATCTTCATGGTGGAGTCCTTTTCAGTTGTCCCAGATGTGCGGTGTGTTTGCCGAGGCTTGCGCACTGAGGCGGGCCTCGAGCTCGTTCAGGCTCCGACGCAGGCTGGCGTCGAACACCTTGTCATCGATGCGGATGCGGACCCCACCCAGGAGGGAGGGATCGGTACTGCCGGCCAGGCGGAAACTGCCGCCCAGCCTCTTGGAGAGTGCGGCCCCCAGGCGATCGAGGGATCCCGAAGAGAGGAGCGCGACCGAGGTCACCTCGGCATGGCGCACACCCTCGGCGGCGTCCTTGATCTCCAGGTAGGCCGTGATCACGCCCGGTACGGCGTGGGCGCGGCCCTTGCGCACCATCACCCCCAGCAGGGCCCGCACCAGTTCCTCACCCAATGGCGCGGTGGCCTTGTCGGCGAGGTTGAGCCGGGCAGCGCGATCGAGCGAAGGGTGGGCGAGGCAGGCCCCGAGACGGGGCTCGGCCAACCACAAGGCATGGAGAACCCCCAAAGCCTCGGCCACGGGACCTACCCTCGACGCCGCTTTCGCGGCGTTGAAGAGGCCCTGGGCATAGGCTCTGGAAAGGGCGTCAGCCACGCTGGCTCCCCAGCTCGGTCAGGCACTCCTCAAGGAGGCGGTCCTGGTCGGTGGACTCGACCTTGCGGCCGAGGACCTTCGAGGCCATCAGCGCCGAGAGGCGGATGCTCTCGGAGCGGAGGGTGGCCACGGCAGCCTCACGAGCCAGCTCGATGTCCCGGAGCGTGCGCTCGCGGATCTTCGAGGCTTCCTCTTGGGCCTTCTTCTCGATGTCCTCCTTCAGGACGCGGGCATCCTTGCGGGCCTCGTCCATCATGGCCCTCACCTGGGCTTCGGTGCCGGCCACCACCCTCTTGTGCTCCTCGAGAAGCCTTTCGGCTTCGTCGCGGGCCTTCCGGGCGCCGTCAAGGTCGTCCTGGATCGCCTTCTCACGCGCCTCGAGGGCACCCAGGATGGCGGGCCAGACAAACTTGCCCAGAAGGGCCACCACGATCCCGAACGTGATGAAGGTCCAGGCGATGATGTGGCTGTGGGTGTGGAGCTGGTCGATCATGGTCTTACTTGATACCCATCACGATCACGAGGGCGAAGAAGGCGGCACCTTCGATCAGGGCGGCGGCGATGATCATGGCCGTCTGGATCTTGCCGATGGCTTCAGGCTGGCGACCCATGGCTTCGAGGGCGCTGCCGGCGAGACGGCCGATGCCCAGGCCGGCGCCGAGGATGGCGATGCCGGCACCAAGGCCCTTGCCCAAAGCGGAGAGGTAGGAAACGTCGATTTCTGCGAGATACATGATGGACTCCTTTGTTGATTGTCAGACGGGGTTAGTGATGCTCCGCGTTCACGCTGTGTCCGATGAAGATGGCCGACAACAGAACGAAGACATAGGCTTGAAGGAAGGCAACGAGAAGCTCCAGGAAGTTGATCACCAGCGCCAGGGAAACGCCGAAGGCGCCCCAGCCGTAGCTGTGGTAGGTGAAGGGGAGCATCAACAGCGACAGGATCACCAGGTGGCCGGCCATCATGTTGGCGTGAAGACGCATCATGAGGACGAAGCTCTTGATGACCATGCCCAGAAGCTCGAGGACGAGCACCAGGCACCACACCGGGATCATCACCGGCATCAGGGGGCCCTTCTCGACCTTGAAGGGAACGAGGTGGGCGAGGAAATGGGCGCCATGGACATAGAACCCGCCGATGAACATGAAGCCGAAGGAAACCAGCGCCAGGGCGCAGGTCACCGTGATCTGGCCCGTGATGGTGAAACTGCCGGGGATCATGCCCACGTAGTTGGCCGTGACGATGAAGAAGAAAAGCGAGAGGAAATACGGGAGGAGCTTGCGGCCGGCATGGTGCCCGAGGTTGGGGTAGACGATCTCGTCGCGAATGAAGACCACCAGGGCCTCGACCGCATTGGCCCCGCCGCGGGGGGCGCTGCGGGGATGGGCCCTCCTGTTGTTGGCCACGGACCAGAGGAAGATCAAGAGGATCCCGGCCACCAGCCACAGGAAGAAGGTTGTCAGGCTTGTCTGAAGAGGGCCCGAGTGGATGAAATCGAGGGGAATCTTGAAGTCGGGGGCCAGGGGATTCGAAAGATCCCAATAGGGAGAATCGGAAACGTGATGCATGGGGTCGAACCCATGACCCCCTCCACCCTCTGCCGAGGCAAATCCCCTAAGGGCCTCGCCGATCCCGCTTCTCATCTTGCTCCTGGATTTTGTTCAGTCGGCGCATGAGAAAAACCAGGTTCCCGAATACCCCCACCAGCACAAAAAGTGGAAGAATCCACTCTTTCCCCAGATAGTCCGCCAGGAAGTACCCTGCCATGACGGTTCCAAGGAGGCTGGAGAGGTAGGCCAGTGCCGCTTGCACCGTCGCCTGGTTTCCGCCACCTTTCCCCCTTCTTCCGAAGAGTGAGGGAGAACGATAGCGGGGTTCCTCTTTCACCGATTTCGTTGACTATAAAGCCTTTATTGCTGCGCCACAAGCTTCTATTTTTATTGCTTTAATCATTTATATTTAAATTTAAATTATAGTGATTTACCTTGACCTTAATGTCATAAAGAGTATGTTTTCTATACATGTCGACCCCCCCTCCCATCACCTTTCTCATGGTGGACGATGATCCATCCCTCCAGGAAATCCTGAAGTTGAAATTTCAGGCCAAGGGTTGGAAGTTGGAAGGGTGCAGTTCGGAGGCGGAAATCCGCCCCAAGCTGGCCAGCCTGAGGCCCAAGGTACTGATCCTTGATATCCGCCTTCAGGACACCGACGGCATCAGCCTGTTGGACGCCCTTCGCAAGGAAGGGCATGATCTCCCGGCCCTGATTTTGAGCGCCCACAGCAGTCTCGACAATTTGGCGCGGGCCAGAAATCTGGATCCCATCGAGCACGTGGAAAAGGGTGCGGATTTCGGAGAGATCGCTTCGGCTCTGGAGCGCCTCCTCCGGCGCTCCCTCGACCACCATCACGCCCGCCTTGTCTCCAGGCTCCCCGAGGTGCGGGGCCGCTTTCCGGACTTTGTGGGCAAGAGCCCGGCCCTGGAAAAACTGAAAACCGAGATTGAAAAATTCGCCCCCCGCGAGGCCACGGTGCTGATCCTGGGTGAGACGGGTACCGGCAAGGAACTGGTGGCCCGTCACATTCACACTCTTTCAACCCGCAAGGGAGGACCCTTTGTGGCGGTGAACGCCGCCGCCATCCAGGACAACCTGCTGGAGAGCGAGCTCTTCGGGCATGAAAAAGGGGCCTTCACGGGGGCCACCACAACCAAGCCTGGCCTCTTTGAGATCGCCGAGGGCGGCACACTCTTCCTCGACGAGATCGGCGACCTCTCACCCAACTTGCAGGCCAAGCTGCTTCGCGTGCTGGAAAACCGCGAGTTCCGCCGTGTGGGGGGCACGAGGACCCTGACCACCGATGTGAGGGTGGTGGCTGCCACGCACCGGGATCTCGCCGAGCGCGCCAACTCGGGCGAGTTTCGCGAGGACCTCTTCTATCGCCTCTCCACATTGACCCTCAAGACCCCGCCGCTACGGGAACGCGCCGAGGACATCCCGGACCTTCTCCATTACTTCTTTGCCCAGCTCGGGGCCCCGGGCCGCAGGCTGGCCCCAGAAGCCCTCGACACCCTGTGCCGCCACGACTGGCCGGGCAATGTGCGGGAACTGCGCAACTGCGTCGAGCGCCTTGTCATCCTGGGGGCCGACCCCGTGAAGCTATCGGATCTTCCCCTCACTCGCGGCTCGTCGCGCCCTCCGTCACCCGCCGGGGACTGTTCGCTCGCGGACCTTGAGGCCCAGCACATCCGTGGTGTGCTGGAGCGGCACAGCGGCAACAAGACCCGCGCCGCCGAGATCCTGGGCATCACCAAGATGACGCTCTACAAGAAGATCCGCGACTACTCCCTCGACGAGTTCAAGCCCCGGGAAATCGAACCCACAAGGAACAAGCCTTGAGGCGCCCCGCCATGTTGAGAAGGGCGCCGTGCGCGGCGCCCCTACACGGATGACAGACTCTCATGTCACTCGCGCGGGTGAGAAACTGGAGGCCGCCCTCAAGAAATTTGGAGTGAGCGCCGCGGGCAAGATCTGCGCCGACCTCGGCAGCCACAAGGGCGGCTTTGTGGATTGCCTCCTCCAGCGAGGCGCCGCCAAAGTGCACTCTGTGGACACCAGCTACGGCACCCTCGCCTGGGAACTGCGGAAGGATCCCCGCGTAGTGGTTCATGAACGCCGCAACGCCCTGCATTGGCGGCCTCCAGAGACCATCGATGTGGTTTCCATTGATGTGGGCTGGACACGGCAGGAGCACATCCTTCCCCATGTCTTCTCCTGGAACCCCGCCCCCCGGATCGTGATCAGTCTCCTCAAACCCCACTACGAGGCGGAAGAGGGCGAACTCATCAAGGGGGTGCTTCCCGATGCGCTCGGGGAGGCGGCGGTAGAGAGGGTGCTGGCCAAGCTCAAGGCCCTCAACCTCCCAAGCCCGGAGGTGATGGAAAGCCCCATCCGGGGGGGAGCGGGCAACCGGGAGTTCTTGTTGGGTTTTGCAGCATCCTGAAAAAAATGAAACTTGTCCTCCTCCCAATCGTCTCATCAGGAAAGGATAAAAGGAGATTTGTGAGCGTACCGGCCTTGAAACTTGGATTGAGCGCTTGCATGGTGTTGATGAGTCTTTCATCCGAGCCGCCCTTGTCGGCCCAAGAAGTGCCGAAGGCGCCCGAAACCGAGGTCGCCACCCCCACCGATTCTACGGATGACCAGATTCGAAGCCTGTTTCCGGAAGACAAGGTGGTCATGATCGTATCCGTAGATTCCGTTCAGGAAATCGACTTTGGAATTGGCCAACACTCTATGCGAGGATATTCCACGCTTTTCAGGGTGAGAAAAATTCTCAGATTGGAGGGTGGAGCTGGAGACCAATGGCCCAATGCACGGAATCTCTTCACGGAGGAGCAAACACTCTCCCTGCTCAACACCTACAAGGGGAGCCGGATCCTTGAACTGAAAAATCAATACATTGAGCTTGATAGTGCCGGCGTGGCCAGGGAAAACAGATTGCAGACTGAGTGCATGAAGCCAGGCTCGACCTTCCTATTGGCCCTTCCTTCCGTCAGGATGCTCCATCCGAATCCCGCCGGATTCGACTGTTGCTGGTGCAACATGGATCCGGATTTCAATAGCACGATTCTCCTTGAATGGAATGATGACGCCCGCCAAAACATCGCGTTGAGGTTGGAGGGTCTCCGCCAACACATCAAAAACCTGTCCTTGGGTCAGGTGGGCGTGCGCGATGGGGCAATGGCTGCGTTTCGAGCCGACAGGGAACTTGCCGTTAATCTCCTACTCAGGGCTTTGCGCGCCAAGGGCTCTGCCGGAAAATGTGAGATGGCTATCGCCTTAGCGGAGTTGGGCCGCCATGAGGCCTCTGAAGCCCTCGGCGACATCCTGATGACGGCCAATCAAAATGATTTTCTCAAGTCCATGAAGGCTCTCGAAAAATTGCCTTCTCTGGATATTGAGGTGGCCAACAAGCTGCTGAGGGCTCTAGGGCGACCTGATCTTGATACCGAAGGGCTGATGGCCGATGCCACATACTCCCTCTTGGAGAAGAATTGGGGATCCCGGCTTGAGAGGCACTGGGGGCCATCACCCGCTAGGAACCTTGAAGGTTGGCGAGAGCGAGTAACGAAGTTGGCCGAGGCACAAAAGCCAACGGCGGAAAATCTAAGTAAGGCCCTCAAGGAGTCGAGCAAGCCGCCTCTCCGTAAATAGCCAGACGGACCGGCTTGTGTTGCGGGTACTTTATCCCGGACTTTAGTCTGCCGCCGCGGCGGCCACACTCAGCTGAAGGTGCTTGGCCACACACTCCCTGAATCTCTTTCCCCGTTCCCGGTAATCCTTGAACTGGTCGTGGGAGCTGGTGCCCGGTGACAGCAGGAGCTTTTCACCTGGCTTGATCACCTGGGCGATTCTTTTGACGGCCGACTCCAGATCGCCGCAGGATTCCCAGGGCACCTGCCGCGACAGGGGGTGACTTTCCCACCGCGGGGTCTGGCGCCCGATCACATACACTCGGGCCTTCGAGCCCTTCAGGACCTCCATCATCGGGGTGATGTCGAGCTTCTTCTCCTCGCCCCCGGCAATCAGGTGCATTCCCGCCGTGGCGCCCCCGAAGGCCTCGAGCGCGCAGAGCGTGCTCTCGGGCGTGGTGCTTTTGCTGTCATCCACCACCAGGTAGGGGGTCTCTGAGAGCACGTTCTGGCGGTACGGGAGAGGCGCCATCCCCTTTTCTCCGATCTCCCGGAGGCGGTGCGCCAAGAGGGCATCGTCCTTGAGGGCCTCCCTCGCGCAGGCGAGGGCCAACGCCAACAGATCCTTGTTGTGGGGACCCTTGAGGGGGAAGCGTGAGACATCCAGCCCTAGGCCGTCGGGAAAGCGCAGGGTCTCGCCCTCAAACTGAAGAGTGACCCCCAGATCCAGCCTCCGGCCCTTGGCAGACCAGTCGCCCAGTTCGCGCCCGAACACCGCGAAGTCGGAAGGCGTTTGGAAGTCGAGGAGCCGTTGCTTGGCCCGGCGGTACCCTTCCATGCCCCCGTGGTGGTCGAGGTGATCCTGGGTGAACACCGTCACCGCGGCGATGGGAAAGCGCGAGCCGATTCTTTCGAGTTGAAAACTGGAGAGCTCCAGGATGGCGCCGGGCTTGCCCTTCCTATCCATCTCGAAGACGCTCACACCGCGGTTGCCCCCCGCAGCCCAGTCGGGAAGCAGCCGGTGCAGGATCTCCCACAGTGTGCTCTTGCCGTTGGTGCCGGTGATGCCAATGGCATTCCCCTTCCAGGAATCCATGAATAATTCAAGATCGCTGGAAAGGCGGATCCCCATTGTCCTCAGGCCTTTGGCGAGTTCGCCTTCCCAGGGCACTGCGGGGTTGAGGTAACAGAGCCTGAGGCCCCTGAAGTCCTCCAGCCGGTGCGCCCCGCAGATCACCTTGAGCCGTTCAGGACCGACACCCTCGAAGGCCTTGAGGGCCTCCGCGAGATTCTCGCGGGGTTCGCGATCAAAGAGCCTCACACAAAATCCCTGGGCCAGAAGCTCGCGCACCAGCCCCCGGCCGCCACCGAAACGGCCAAGGCCCACCACCGCCACTTCCTCAGCCAAGGCAGGCCACGCTGTCCATCTCGATCAGGACATCCTTGGGAAGCTTGGTCACCTGCACGCAAAAACGCGCGGGAGGATGGGCACCGAAGAACTTGGCGTAGATCTCGTTGACCTTGGCGAAGGACGAAAGGTCGGTGAGGAAGATCCCGTTCTTGACAATGGACTTTGCGGAGCCGCCGGCGGCCTCCACGATCGCCAGGGCGTTCTTGAAGACCTGCTCGGCCTGGGCCTCAATGCCACCCGGCACAACATTCCCTGTGGCGGGATCGAGGGGAATCTGCCCGCTGACAAACAGCATGCGTCCCGAGGCTTCCACGGCCTGAACATAGGGACCGATCGCTTTGGGGGCTTTGGGGGTGTCGATGATCTTGGTGGTCATGATGGAGACTCCTTTATGGTGTTTTCACTGCCGGTTTGCGCGTCTTGATCTTGGGGTCATCACAATGGATCCTCCCCTCGCCCCTATCCCAGCGGACGCCTGCACTTTCCAGTTCGACCTTGGAACCCTTCATGGTCACAGGATTTCCGCTGATCTCAACCTGGCGGGGCTCCATGTACATGTAGCGGCCCTTGAGCTCGACACCACCGGGTGTGTCGGGACCCTCATAATGGGCCCGGGGATTTTCGAGTTCAAGATAGTGCCAACCCGTCGGGCCAAGGAGACCCCTGGGATCATTGCCATGGACCCTGAACTTCGGCTCCCAACCCTCCACGGGCCCTTGGCCCCGGAACCCAACCTTGTCATCCGTCACTGAGGCCAGAACACTGCCCTCGCTCTTGAGGGTGAATTCCGATTGGCCCAATCCGGGAAGACTCACAAGCCCGCGGGCCTCCGTGCTTCCTTCCAGCACAAGGTTGGAAACCAATCTTAGGGGCCTGCCCTTGGCATCGGGAGCCAAGAATCCCTTCGCCTTGCTGCCGGATATCGACCAGTTCTCCCCATTCCAGGCAAAGGGGCCTGGGATTTCGATTTTTTGATCCACCAGGCGCAATTCCCTGGCTCTGAAAATACTCCGGCGCTTGCCGTAACCCAGCTCCATCACGGCATCCCCGCTCCAAACCATCTCGGTAATGGCATCAAGATCAAGACCGCCCTTGGTGATGTCGGTATTCACCTTCAGGACGCAGGAAGCCGCTCTCCAAAGCGCCACCTCCCCGGGATGCTCGGTGGTGTAGGCCGGCCAGGAGCCCATGGGACTGGCCCCAAACCCTTCCTCCTGTTCGGGATTCGGCAGGTACAACCGGGGATCCGTCAGTCGGATCTCGCCCCCCTTTTGCTCGAAGGATGTGGCTGTGAACACTGCCTCCACCGTCCCGGCCTTGGCCAAGCGGATCACCACAGCCTCCTGACCCGCGCTCCAGGCGGTGGCCAGGAAACTACAAAAGACCGACGTCCAGAAGATCCTGAACATCCAACAGTCCGCAGAGTTCCCCATCGGCACCCACTACGGGGAGCTGGTTGATGCGACGGGTCTTCATCAGATGGGCCGCCGAGGCGGCGAGTTCATCCATCCGCATTGTGGTCGGATTCCCGGTCATCACCTCAGCCAGGGAGGCATCCAGCGAAGCCTGCTTTCCGGTGAGGGCCCGGCGGAGGTCGCCATCACTGAAGAGACCCGCCAGCTTCTTCCCTTCCACGACCAGGCACACACCACTGCGGGCCCTGGTGATCTCCAGCAGGGCCTCCCGGACCTTTGCCGAGGGAGAAAGAACAGCCAGCTTCTCGCCGGTGCGCATCAATTCGCCGACCTTGGTCAGCCTCAACCCCAAGGAGCCTCCGGGGTGGAAGCGGGCAAAATCCTCGAGCGTGAATTTTTTCATGTGGCTGACGGCCAGGGCTAGGGCGTCGCCCAGTGCGAGCATGGCTGTGGTGGAGGTGCTGGGGGCCATGCCCAGGGGACAGGCCTCGGGGATGCGCCCCATTTCCAGAACATGGTCGGCATGCTTCGCAAGGGTGCTCTCGGCATGGGCTGTGATGGCCACCACGGGGCAGCCCACGCGCCGGACGGCAGGCAATAGCCGCAGGAGTTCCTCGGTTTCACCGCTGTTGGAAAGCGCCAGAAAGATGTCGGTGGGATCGAGGCGTCCCAGGTCGCCATGGAAGGCCTCGGTGGGATGCAGTTCAATGGAGGGCGTGCCGGTGGAAGCGAGAGTGGCACTGATCTTTCCGCCGATGAGGCCGGCCTTGCCGATGCCAGAGACAACCACGCGGCCCTTGCAGGACGCCACCGCCCTCACGGCGGAAGTGAAGGCGCGGCCCAGCTCCAGGGAGCCCAGGGCCTTGGCCTCCATCTCGATCACCTGCCGGCCATAGGCCAGGATCTGCACGTCATCCATGGGTCCATTGTAGGCCAGTGACCCGTGGGGCAAAAAAAAAGCCGCTTCACAAGGAAGCGGCGTCTGGGATTGCATTTCCCCTCTCAGGCATAGATACCTTAACAGAGCTTCCAAGCCCTGCCAAGATGCCGCATGGATTGTTGACATCGATGTAAATGATGTGTTGGTGGTGAAAAAATCGCGGGCTTGCGCTTTTTGATACAAGAACATCGACACTTGATTTTTTTGAAATGCCGGTTCCAATCCCTCGAGGGCCTATCGAGTGAAGGCCAACAGCTCCCGGCACACCGCCTCCACATCCGCCTCGGGCATCATCGTGTGGAACGGCAGGGCCAGGGTGCGGCGGGAAAGATCCTCGGTAACGGGAAGCATCCCTTCGCGGCAGCCCCAGGCTTCCATCATGTGGGGCATCAAATGGATGGGGGCGAAGTAGTGGCTGCAGGCCACGCCGCGGGACTTGAGGTGGGCGGTGAGGGGATCGCGCAACCGCGCCTCCTCCAGGATGATCACATACACAAACCAGCTGCGCCCCATATCAGGCATCACCTTCCAGGGGCCCCTGCCCTCTAGCCTTTGCGCGTACATCGCGGCCACCTGGCTGCGTTTTCTCAGGATCTCATCGAGACGCTTGAGTTGAGAGGTCCCCAGAGCCGAATTGATGTCACTCATGCGGTAGTTCCAACCCAGGCGCACATGGCCAAACCAGCCCGCGTTTTCGCCGCGGCCCTGGTTGACCACGGAGCGCACAAAGGCGGCCACCTTGTCGTCGTTCGTGAGCACCACGCCCCCCTCCCCGGTGGTCACCTGCTTGTTGGGATAGAAGGCCCAGACGCCTCCCCGGCCCAGCGAGCCGGCCATCCTTCCATCGGCATGACGGGCCCCGACCGCCTCACAACTGTCCTCAACAAGCTCAAGGTTCTTCGAACGGCAAAGAATCTCGATGGCTTCGGCATCGAAGGGAAGGCCGAAGACATCGACAGCCTGGATTCCGCGGGTCTTGGAGGTGATGAGTGAGGCGGCATGACGCGGATCCATGTTCAAGGTGTCCGGATCAATGTCCACGAACACAGGCCGGGCACCAGCATGCATCAGGGTGTTGGCGCTGGCCACGAATGAAAAGGACGGTGTGAGGATGTCGTCACCCGATTTCCAGCCCAGAGCCAGGGCCAGAGAACTCAGGCCGGCCGTGCCGCTGGAGACCGCGATAGCATGCTTGACCCCCGCCAGGCGAGCCGACAACTCCTCGAACTCACGGAGTTTGGGGCCCAGCGCCAGATGGGGACTTTCCAACACCTCCATCACAGCCCTCTTGTCATCCTCGGTAACCCAAGGACGGCTCAGGGGAATCTCCCTCATGAAAGGCCGGACTCGCGGAGAAGGGCGCGAACCTGAGGGCGCGTCATCAAGGGCGCATGGTCGCTCAGGTATTCCGTGGACTTGAGCTTGGTGAAGGTCCCCTTGCGGAAATGGGGGATGTTCTCAACCACCATGTAGCCGCCGACCTTCCGCACATGGTGCAGTTCTTCCTGGGTGACAAGCTCCTCGTGGAGTTTTTCCCCGGGACGGCGGCCGGTGACCTTGATGGCCACGGGCTTCCTGCCGTGGCGGCGGCAATAGAGATCCCTGAGCTCCGTCACAAGATCCTCGACCCTCAGCGCCTTCATGGGCAGGACAAAGGTTTCACCCGCCCTGGCCAGGGCCGCAGCGCCCAGCACCAGGGAGGCGGCCTGGGGAATGCTCATCATGAAGCGGGTCATGCTCCTGTCAGTGAGCTTCACCGGCCCGCCCTCGAGGATCTGCTGCTCGATGAGCTCCGTGACACTGCCGCGGCTACCCAGGACGTTGCCAAAGCGCACGCAGGAGAACTGGGTGCTGCGGGCCCAGAGGTTGGCGCGGGTAACGATGCGCTCGGCCAGAAGTTTGGTGGCTCCCATGGTGTTCACGGGGTTCACGGCCTTGTCGGTGGAGACGGCCACCACGCGGCTGACGCCGGCATCCAGCGCCGCGTCCACCAGGTTCTGGGCCCCCACCACATTGGTCTGCACGGCCTCGAAGGGGTTGTATTCGCAGTAGGGCACCTGCTTCATCGCCGCAGCGTGGAACACCATGTCGGTGCGGTGCATGGCCCGTCGGAGACGCTCGCGATCCCGCACATCGCCAATGAGGAACCGGAGACGCTCATCCCGGAGGGCCTGCTGCATGCGGTACTGCTTGGTTTCGTCGCGGCTGAAGATCCGCACCACCTTTGCGCCCTGCCTGAGGCACTCCTTCACAATTTCAGAGCCGATGGAGCCGCTGCCCCCCGTCACCAGCACTGTCTTGCCCTTCACCGCGCTTTTCATCCCTCCATCCTAGCAACAGCCCCCCTGCGCAGTCTTGGCGCACCCCCCCTCCCCTACAATGGTTCCATGAAAAAACGCCGCATTGCCGTGGTCACGGGAATCCGCAGTGAATATCACATCCTCGAGAGTGTGATGGGGGCCATCGAGGCTCATCCCAAGCTTGTGCTCAGGGTGGTGGTCACGGGCACGCATCTCTCGCCCAGATTCGGCTCCACCTGGCGCCTTGTGGCCCGCGACTTCCCCATCGCTGCCAAGGTGCCCTCACTGCTACCGGGCGACACCCTCCTCGACAGGGCCCGCTCACTGGGCCGACAAACAGCGGCCCTGGCGCGGTGCTTCCACAAACTCAAACCGGACATCGTAGCTGTGCTAGGGGATAGGGAAGAAAGCCTGGCCACCGCCAGCGCCTGCGCCTATCTCAACATCGCCTGCGCCCACATCTCCGGTGGTGACCGTTCGCGCGGCACGGTGGACGACCTGGTGCGCCACAGCGTAACCAAGCTCGCGCACCTGCACTTCCCGACCACATCCGAGAACGCCATCCGCATTGTGAAAATGGGTGAAGAGCCCTGGCGCGTGAAAGCCGTGGGCGCCTCGGGTCTCGACAGGCTACGTGCCCACACTTCCTGCTCGCGCGCCGACTTCCTAAAAACATTCGGGATCCCCGACCAGGATTTTGTGCTGGTGATCCAACATCCCGTATCCTCGCAGGTGAAGGACGCGGCCGCTCAGATGCGCCTGACACTGGAGGCGATCCTCCGCTCCAAACTCGCCGCCCTCATTGTGCATCCCAACTCCGATGCGGGTAGCCGGGCCATGATCCTGGAAATCCAGCGTTTCAACAAACCCGGCAACTGGGCGGTGCGCACCACCCTTGAGGGTTGGCATTACACCAATGCCCTCCGGCACGCCCGGGCCATGGTGGGCAACTCGTCCGCAGGACTTCTGGAGGCTCCCTTTATGGCCTGCCCCGCGATCAATGTGGGCCTGCGGCAGTCCGAACGCACCGCCGGACCCAACCTCATCCGCGTGCCCCACTCCATTCCAGCCATCTTGGGGGCCCTGAAAAAGGCCGCCTCGCCCGCCTACCGCCGCAGGCTCACGACCCCACAATGCCGCCACCTGTATGGTGACGGCCATACGGGAATCCGCATCGCCCAGACCCTTGCCAAGGTTCCCCTCGGAACAAAGCTCCTCAACAAGCCGATCTGCTACTGATCAGCAACGCTCAGCGCCAGTCGGCCTTGGGCGGCAGGGGACGGTGGATGAGCACATCCTTGGGGAGGGGGCGGCCCAGCATCTCCAGCACATCGCTCGCGGCCCCTTCAAGGCAGGGCCTCACGATGCGCACCATGTCGGGGTGCAGGACCTCGCCGGCCCTGAGATTGCGGGCAGCATAAATCCCCCGGCGGGCGTTCACGCGCATGCCCTCCTCGCTCCTCATCGGCACCTTCTCATCGTTGCCCAGCGAATAGAACACGCGCTTCACATCTTCCACAAGCGTTCTGAGTTCGGGGAAGGTGATGGCAAAATCATGGTCCACACCCTTCAGGGTGCGGTCGAAGGTGACATGCTTCTCAAAGACACGGGCCCCGAGGGCCACGGCAGCGGCGCACAGGGCGCTACCAGGAGTGTGGTCGGAGAACCCCAGGGGAATTCCGGGAAACTCGCGCCCGAGGGCGGAGAGCGCCCGGATCCCCATGTCTTCATCCTTGGGGGGATAGTTGCTCACACAATGCAGGAGCGAGACCGGGCATCCCTTGAGCCAGCCCAAAGCCTTCCTTGTCTCGGGGATGTCGCCCATTCCCGTGCTCATCACCACCGGCTTGCCTTTGGAGCCCACCTTCTGGAGGAAGAGGGCGTGGGTGAGCTCCCCGGAAGCCACCTTGAAGAAGGGGATTCCCACCCTGTCGAGAGCGTCGACAGCGCCTTCGTCAAAGGGGGTGCATGTGAACAGGATCTTCCTTTTAGCACATTCCTCGACCAACGGCTCCAGCCATGAAGGAGGCAGGCTCAGGGCTCCCACAATGTCCCAGGCCGGGTGGCGCATCCATCCGCCCTTGCCATCGGGAACCTCGGGATTCACGAGACCCTCCTGGGTGAACATCTGGAACTTCACCGCATGCGCGCCTGCCTCGGCCGAGGCTCGCACATACTCCTTGGCGATCTCCAGAGATCCGTCGTGGTTGCTTCCGGCCTCGGCAATCACGAAGGGGGGGTGCTCCAGGCCGATCTCGCGTTGCTCAATGCGCATGAATTCATTCTAGACGAGGAGAAGGGCCGGCATCACCGCTTTTCAATAGAGCAGTTCCCGCTCCGGAAATTTGAGACCGTGTCCTGATGAAAATCGGCGATACCGGCCCATCTCCGCATCCACTTTATTCGCATCTGTTACGTACAATGTCCTTGTGAATCACCTTTTCAACAACCTCCGGGACTTCAAAAGGATCTTCTGGCCGGGAACCTACCGCCCCGAGCTGTTCAACGACTCCTACGCCTTGAAGGCCGACGAACACGCACAAAAGGCCGCGGCCTCGGATGAACTAGCCCTGGTGGCGGACTGGCTCAGGCCCGACCCCCCCCGTGAAATTCTTGATGTCGGCTGCGCCACGGGCCGGCCGCTGGACATTCTCTGCCGCCTCCTCGACACACGAGGGTCCGGGACTGATGTGAACCCCCATGCCCTTGAAAAGGCCAGGGCTGCCTTCCCTGAACGGGACTTCCTGCTGATGAAGGACGGCATCCTTCCTTTCGCCGACGCCTCCTTCGATCACGCCTGCTGCCACCATGTGATCGGCCACGTACCTTCCCCTTCAGACCTACTGGCCGAAATCCTGCGCGTCCTCAGGCCCGGAGGCACCCTTTCGGTGATCACTCCAAATGCCCGCTACAAGCTCTGGCAGACCCCCTTCAACATCCTCCGTGACTTTGCACCCGACACCAGCATTTTGCGCTACTTCACCCCCGGCTCACTGGCGGAACTCCTGACCCTATCAGGATTCAAGATGGACCGTCTTATCCCCTTTGGACCCCTCCCCTCGTTCTGCCCGCCACTGGAGCCTTTCCGTCTGCGGGCCGTAGCGCTGGCTCACAAGCCCTAGGCCCTGAGCTGCAGGAGGGCCGGCAACCAGAAAGCACCCGAAGGCTCAATCTGGTTGTCGAAGGTCAGACGAGGATCCAACAACAGGCCCGAGAGATCCCTATTCTCGAGTGCCACCCTGAACACCAGCGGATCCTCCAGACGGATGACCAAGCGGGCTGATGGACCGAGCCTAGCCAAGAGGGATTCTGCCAGGAATCCGAGGCCAAATCCGAAGAGGCGCACCTCCTCCAATCCCTGCTTGGCCACCGCTTGCTCGGCAAGCTTGTCGGCCTCTCGACGGGGATCCCGGATGCTGTTGAGAAGGACCGCCGATCCCTTGTGTCGGATCCGCAACGACGGACCCTCGGGAACATACTCCAGGCGCCGACGGGCAAAGCCCCCCCGCAGTTGAAGGATGGTGTCGGCCAGACCGGGATTCATCGTTGATAGGGCCCTGATATTGGCTTCAAAGGGGCCCCCGCTGGGCTTATAGCCGGTGGTAGGATCGAACACCAACCTGTCATCCGCCAGATAGAAGGGTAAATCCTCGATCCATCGCGACCGCCAGCGCTCGAACAGTCTCTGTTCATTGACTGCGCTATGGCGGCCCCGGCCCGGAGACTGGCTTTCATGATGCGTGATCTGGCTGGCCGGCTCGTAGAAGATCCGGCCGCCCTTCTCCACCAGCCGCAGGCAAAAATCGACGTCCTCGTATCCGTTGATGAAGCCCTCGTCGAAACCTCCGGTTTCCTTCCAGGCCTTCTCGGTGACAAGCCAGCAGGCTGCCGTCACGCACTGGAATTCGCGGCGGCGACCCGTCAGGAATTCAAAATCCCCGTGGTGGGAGGGCAGGCCCGCATAAAGGGCATGGGGTTTCTTGTCGTGGGGATAGAAGGCTACGCCGGCATGCTGGATGGAGCCATCGGGATAATAGAGGCGCGACCCCACCAACCAAGCGCCGGTTTCGGCCTGGCACCTGAGGAGGGCCTCAAGCCATCCCGGACGGACCTCGGTGTCATTGTTGAGCATAACCAGGCGGTCGCCCACCGCCAATTCAGCCGCCTGGTTGTTGGCCGCGGCAAAACCCAGATTGGTGGTGTTGCGGACAGTGCGGATCTGTCCTTTCCAACGGTCAAGCAGTTCCGATGTGCCGTCGCTAGAGGCATTATCGACAACCAGGACCTCGAAATGCTCCTGTGTGTTCCGGAAAACAGCCACCAAGCATTTTTCGGTGAGCTCGCATCGGTTGAAGACGGGAATGATGATGCTGGAGTAGGGCCCGGGTTTCTTGGGTTTCGGCTCCCGCCTGACCACACTGCCCAGCACCTCTTCCCAGCGCTGCA
>JBFWNO010000020.1:0-30215 GCA_050251015.1 Planctomycetota bacterium | reverse complement strand
TCCGATCTCCACACCTCCCTCGGGCAGGAGATCGTACCGGTGGCTCTCCGGACTAGCCTCACCCGGGAGGACTGGATCTTTTCAAACCACCGGGGTCACGCACACTTCCTGGCACTCCATGAGGACTTCAAGGGACTGATGGCCGAGATCATGGGCCGCGAGGGCGCTGTCTGCGGCGGAGTGGGTGGAAGCCAGCATGTGAATGTCGGAAACTTTTTCTCCACCGGGGTCCAGGGTGAGGGCCTGGGCCAGGCCGTGGGTGTGGCGCATCACCTCAAACGTGAAGGGCAGGGAAGGCTGGCCGTGGCCTACATCGGCGACGGCACCTTCGGGCAGGGTCTGGTGTATGAGGCCCTCAATATGGCCGCGCTCTGGAACCTGCCCCTCCTCGTGGTGGTGGAAAACAACCATATCGCCCAGACCACCCCCTCACACCTCAACATGGCCGGCATCATCGCGGCAAGGGCAGCGGCCTTTGGGATCCCCCACACCCTCATTGACTCCCGTGACCTCGCCGAGATTCGCGCCATCACCGAGCCCCTCATCGCCGAGATGAGAAAGGCCCCCGGCCCCCGGATGGTCGAGTTTCTTGTACCTCGGTTAGGTCCCCACAGCAAAGGCGACGACACGCGGGAGGCCCACGAGATCGCTGCTGAACAGGAAAGGGATTGGCTCAAGCACTATGAATCACAGATCCGCGGCCTGAAGACTCGTCTTGAACAGGTCATCCGCCCGAAGATGGCAGCTCTTTCAGCCGACCTGCTCAAGAAGCCCGAGATCAGGAGCCTCCCCAATGGCTGAGCGCATGGTCGAGAATCTCAACAGGGCCCTGCAGGCCTCTCTGGCGGCCAACCCCTCCACCTATCTGGTGGGTGAGGATCTTGTGGATCCCTATGGAGGCGCCTTCAAGGCCGCCAAGGGCCTTTCAACACAGTTTCCGCAGCAGGTGATCAGCACCCCCATCAGCGAGGAGGGCCTCTTGGCCTTTGCCAACGGATTGGCTCTCTGCGGAGATCGAGCCATTGCCGAGATCATGTTCGGTGATTTTGCGGCCCTGGGTTTCGACCAGATCCTCAACGTAGCCGCCAAGACGGTGTCGATGTACGGAAAACGCCGCCGCCACAACCTCATTGTCCGCATTCCAGTCGGTGGCCACCGCGGCTATGGCGCCACCCACAGCCAGAGCCTGCAAAAACACTTCATCGGGATCCCCGACCTTGAGCTCCATGAGCTGTCGCCGTTTCATGACAGCACCGACGTGTTCGAGGCCATGTGGGCCAGCGACAAGCCCTGCCTGCATTTCGAGAGCAAGGTGCTTTACACGCAGGATTTCATCGGCGCGCCGGCCACAGCGGGCCGCCTCAGGGTGGACATGCTGGAGGGCGGGGTGGCCAGGGCCTTCCTGCCGGATGCCGGTGTGCCCGAAGCCCTCATCCTCACCCACGGCAGTTGCGCCTTGATGGCCCTTGAGGCCGCCCGCGAGCTCTTTGTGGAACACGAGATCGTGGCCGAGGTGCTGGTGCCCTCGCGCCTCTATCCCTTCGCGGAGACCCTCCCCCTTCTCACCTCTTCACCCGCAAGGGTTTTCACCGTCGAGGAATGCGTGGCGGGTGGCACCTGGGGGGAAAGCCTGGCCGCCCATCTCCAGCGCCAGCAGCCGGGCCGGGAGCCCGTGATCACCCTCGCTTCATTGGCGGCCGTGATCCCCTCGGCCCCCCTCCTTGAGAAACAGGTGCTGGTGTCCAAGGATAGAATCGTGGATGAAATCCGGAGGGTTCTGCGCCCATGACCGACATCCTGGTGCCCACCCTCAACACCAACGACACGGCGGCCAAGCTTCTGGAATGGAAGGTCAAACCTGGGGCGGCGGTGAAGGCCGGCGAGATCGTGGCGGTGCTGGAAACCTCCAAGGCCACCTTCGACCTCGAGAGCCCCGGCGCGGGGATTCTGCATCCCCTGGCCTCCGAGGGACAGTCCTGCCCCTTCCAATCCGCTGTCGCACGCCTTTTCGGGAGCAAGGCCGAGCTGGAGGCCCATCTCAAGGCGGCTCCTTCCGCTACGGGTGCCGCTTCGCACGCCACGGATCCGGTGCTCTCGAAGGACGCGGCACGTTTCGCTCAGGAGCACGGAATCATCCCCGAGCAGATCCGGGCCCTCGGGAAGTCCACGATCCGCACGGCCGATCTTGCAGCCCTCGTCGACGGAGGCGCGGGCTCCTCCTACCAAACCTCCCACCAGGAAGCCGTGGCCCGCACCGTGACCCTCTCGCACCAGACCATCCCCACCTCGTTCGCGCTGATGAAGATGCGCATCGACAGGGCCCTGGCCCACACGGCAGGTGTTTCAGCCAACAAAAAGATGCTGGTGGGCCTGCCCGACCTGATCGTCCACCTGCTGGCCCAACAGCAGGCCAGACACCCCAAATGCTTCGGCCATATGATGAAGGGCCGCTTCAGCCCAATGGAAGCCCATATCGGCGTGATCATGGATGTGGGCCAGGGCCCCACCATCCCCGTGATCCGAAATGCCGGGTCGCTCGGCCTCGAGGGCACCGCCAAGGAGATGATGGCTCTGCGGGTCAAAGCGATGAGGGGAACTTTCAAGGCCGCCGACCTCGAGGGTGCCAGCATCGGCATCTCCCTCAACACGGAAGAAGCCGTGTGGGTGGTGCAGCCTCTGATCCAACCCCCGCAGGTGGCCATGCTGACCATGGGTGCCGTGCACCAGGAACTCACCCTTGTGGAGGGCCGCCCCACCCCCTCTTCATTTGTGATGGTCGGCCTCACCTACGATCACCGCATCCTCAACGGCTCCGATGCCGTGGCCCTGCTGACCGACCTGCGTTTGGAACTGGAAAATTTTCGCGCGTAAAATGTAAGGGGTGGCGCCGGTAGGTGTCCGTTACGGCGCGGAGCGTCATCGCGAGTACCGAACGGACAACCGGCGACAGGACCCCGAACGAGGAAACATATGAGATCCGACATTAAGGCCGTCATGGCCAAGGTCTTCCGGATGAAGGTCGAGGAAATCCCCGATGCCGCCGCCGCCGGCACCCTCGCCCCCTGGACCAGCCTCAAGCATGTGGAACTCATCCTCCATATAGAGAGGAAGTTCGGCGTCCGTTTTGAAGACGAGATGGTGGGGACCCTCCTCAACCTGGACATCATCGAGAAAGCGGTGGCAGCGGCCAAAAAAGCCTGAAACTTTGGCCGGGGGCTGGGCGTCATAGGGGCAGAAAGGCCCCCCCGCCATGAACTACCGCTTCCTGCTCTCCACTTCGCTCTGCCTCGCAGCCCTGGCGGTCACCCAGCCCACAAGGGCGGCTGAACCCGATATGACGGAGATCAAGGAGGCCCCCCTCAAGAATGTCACGGTGTTCCCCGGCCAGGCCCGCGTGGGCCGTTCCTGGACCACCGCAGTCAAGGCAGGCACCCAGTCTCTGGTGCTCGAGGGCCTGGAATACGGTTTGAATCCGGCCTCGGTGCAGGTCTCCACCAGCACCCCGGGGATCACCGTCCGCCTGGTCGAGGTGGGCGCTGTGCATGTCAAGAATATCCTCTCGGAGCAGGCCAAGGAGCTCCGGGCCATGATCGACAAGGAGGAGGCTGCCACCCACGCCCTGACCGATGAACTGCGCATCCTGGAGAAAAATGAAAATCTCCTTGCCGGCATCGAGATCGGCCGGACACCCATCGGCAACCCCCAGACGGACACCGCTCCCATCACGGTGGACCCGGCTCGTTGGGGACTGATCCTCGACGACATGAGGACGCAGGAGCAGGCCAACCGCAAGAAACTGCGCGAACTGGAAAGAAAACTGGCCGACCGCCAGATCGAGATGCAGGTCCTCCTGGACCGCATCCAACGCCTCGCGGCCTTCGAGGTCATGGACAGCAAACTCATGACCCTCACCGTGGAGGCCCAAAACGCGGGCCAGGCCGTGTTCGACATTTCCTACCAGGTCCGCGGACCGGGGTGGTTCCCCCAGTACCAGGCCCGCGTGGACAGGAAGGCCGGGACCCTTGAGCTCTCCTGCTACAGCATGATCTTCCAGGGTACCGGCCGCAATTGGGCGGATGCCCCCTTGAACGTGTCGACGGCCAATCCCGATGAGAGCTCCAACATCCCCGAGCTGAGCGCCTGGTTCCTGCGCGAAAACCTCAACCCCTACCTGGGAATGGAAGACAAGAATGCCGAAGTCGATGGAATCAAAAGCATGGCACCGATGACCAAAGCCCTTCATAGGAAGATCCAACTGGAGTCCATATCCCGTGCCGAATCCGGCAAAGGCTACGCCGAAGACCTCCGGAAGTTGAACAGTGCGGAGCGCCAGGAGATCGAGCATTGGGAAAAGAAACAAGATGAAGAGGTTCGTGATGCGGCCGCCAACTCCCTCAAGGACATGGCTCAACTGCAAGGCCGTGGGTCGCGGGTTGTCCGGGAAGCCGCCAAGAGCGTGGCCAAGGAAAACGCCGAGATCTTCTCTGTCCTCCGCCAACGACTCGACGCCCTGAAGCCCCGCACCGTGGTGCCGCAGACCGCGCCGGTGGTGGAATGGCAGGGCCAGTCCGTCTGCCTGCCTCATAGCCCGGGAAGTTGGTACGACCAGGAGTTCAAGGCCCTCACCCCCGGCACCATCCCCTCGACATCGGAGCCCGTGCGTGTGCTGCTCTCGCGCCACGACTTCAAGGGACGCTTCCACCACCTGGTGCGCCCGCGCCAGGACACCCGGGCCTTCCTGATCGCCAAGGCCCCCAACACCTCGGGACTCTCGTGGCTCCCGGGTGGCATGAGGGTCTTCTTCCAGAACGATTACGTGGGCCAGGTCTCCTTCACGGGCCTTGGCGACAAGGGTGAGATGGAACTCTCCCTGGGAGTCGACGAGAACCTGGAGGTGGAGCGCCGCACCCGCACCTTCGACGCCGACCCCGGCCTCTTCGGCTCGGACAGGCGCACCACCGTGGAGGTGACGCTGGAACTGAAGAACCTCGGCGACGAAGACACCACCGTGGTGATCGAGGAATCCCTCCCCTTCACGCAGACGAGCGAGACCAAGGTCGAGCTCCTCTCTGACGGGGCCACTGACGGGGTCCGCCTGGTGAAGAACAAGGCCAACCTCCTCCAATGGGAGGCGGCACTGAAAAAGGGCGAGACCAAGCTCTACACCTGGAGCTATGCCATCACCCATGACGAGGAACTCAAGATCCAAGGACTCAAACCATGAAAACCCCCTCTTACCTTGCCCTGGCCCTCGCCTTTTCCCCCTTCCTGAAGGCCGACGCCTTCGACTTCCCTTCCAAGGACAGCCCCATCCGCCAAGTGCGCCTTTACGACAGGGGAGCCAGGGTGGAACGCCCCCTGGTAATGAACCTGGCAACGGGACGGCACACGATCCATGTCTCTGACCTCACGGGCTCGCTCTCACCGGACAGTCTCCAACTGACGGGACTCCCGTCACATGTGACGGTTCTGGAAGTAACGCCCAGGCTCCGCTTGGTGAAATCCAACCCCTCGCCGCTTGTCGCCCAGCTCGAGGCCGAGATCCTCGGGCATGAGCGTGCTATTCAGGATCTCCGCGACCACATGACCAGCCTGTCGCGTGAGGATTCCAGGCTCGACACCTATCAGGAGATGGCCCGCCAGGCTGTTTCGGAACAGACAGTCCGGGCCCCCCTGGACCCCAAGGCCCTGCAGGCCTCCCTGGAGTTCTTCACCACGAGGCGTCTTGAGATCGCCACCCAGCTCCGCGCTGATGAAAAGAGCCTCCGTGACCTCCAGGAGAAGGCCCATTTGGCCCGTCGCAACCTGGGAGAACTCCGGCCCCTTCAGCAAACGGTCACCGATGTGGACCTGTTGGTGGAAGCCACCTCTCCTTTCCAAGGGGCGGCATCCCTCGCCTATGTGGTGGACAACGCTTCCTGGACACCCGTTTATGAAGCCCAGCACCGCGGGAACAACCTGCACCTGGGCATCGGGGCCCAGGTCAGTCAGAACAGCGGTGAAGACTGGAAGGATGTGAGCCTGACCTTCTCCACCTCCCGGCCCTCCCTCGGGGCCCAGGCCCCCCAGCTCAGCCCCATCGGACTGAGTTTCATGAATGTGAACCCCGACAGGAAGGTCGATGTGGGCGGGTTCGCCGGCAGAAGGTCCCTCGATATCAATGCCCAAGGCCTGTCTGTCGGCGCCGACCCCTTGCCTCCCGGATCCCCTTCCTTCGAGAAAACGGGCATCAATGTGGTGCTGATCGCCGAGGGCCGCTCCAGCGTCTCCAGCGGGGCCGGCACCTCCAGGGTGAACGTGAGAGGCCATGATCTTGATGGCACGGTGGAATGGGTCACCATTCCTTCGCACAACGCCAGGGTCTTCCGCCGCCTGACGGGCCCGAACAAGGTGGGCCACCCCCTCCTGGCGGGTTCCGCCCAGCTGTTCAGCGAGGGGAGATTCCTCGGATTCTCACAACTCGCGCACCGCTCCCCGGGCGAACCCCTGAACCTGTCCCTGGGCCAGGATGCCCTCATCAAGGTCCGTCGCCAAATCGACAACGACCGCTGCCAGGCCTTCAAGGAGGCCACCTTCGGCACGTCGAAGACGGGCCGGGTTTCCTACCTGATCGAACTCAAGAACGAGGGCACGGAGGCCCGGACGATCCAGGTGATGGAAGCCATCCCTGTCCCGGAACTTGAGGGGATCAAGGTCAAGCTCACCGACTCCTGCACGCCCCCCACTGTCCACGGCAAGGACGGGATCCTCACCTGGAAGGTGGAACTCAAGCCCGGTGAATCCCGCGAGGTCCGCCTGGAGTACGAGATCGAGGTCCCGGGCAACATGCAGATGGATCTGCCGATCCAATAGTTGGAGGTGAAGGGGGGGCGGTAGATTTTTCTTGCGACTTCCCCGTGACTCGTCGCTGCGAAAAACCCACCGCCCCCCCCTCACAACACCTATCAGCCCCCCTCAACGTCATAACAAGTCTTGGAATCCCCGTCCGGCCCACCCACACTACGGCCACCTGACGGTACTTCCGGCCCAGTCTCCTGGAGTCCCGTAGGCTAAGGCCCAGGGCCAGAAAGCTCTCTTCCTTCCACGAGCCATCCCGAGAACGCCCCACTCCATACCAGACATGCTCTGTCAGCTTGTGAAGGTCCCTTTCAAGCCTCTTGTTGACTCGCACATTTGAGACACGACTGCGGAGCTGGCCATCTGGATTCCAGGCCGAAATGTACAGGGCCGTATGCTGGCGATGCATCCGGCATAGGCGCACCACGGACGGAGACCTTGCACCAATTTTGAGGATGATTTTTCCCTGATCTGTCTCGGCTTCATAAAGACTCTTGCCGTAAATTGCCAAAAGGGCTGACAGCCGTTTTGCCTCATGTCTTGTGGCCATAAAGCCCATTCTAGGAACGAGACGGGGCACCGTTTGATTTATGGACGTTATCGACAACACCCTATCCATATTTTGACCACTTTGTACACAAGTGGCCTGTTTTTAAGAGAAAAATGGGCCTTGTGCCTCTGGACAGCCATTTGCACTGGGTAGGGCATGGAAACAACACTTCGCAAGATCCAAACAGCCTCCGCCTTCCTTTGCCTGGATGGGATCCCCATGGATATCGAAGCGGTCGACATCCAGTTCTCGGGACATCCCGGCTGCTTCCTGATTCCATCATGGAAGTCCTTCACCAAGCTTCTGCTCCAGCAGGTCAGGGGCAAGAGGTTCTACTTTGTCGATGATGCCAAGCGCAGGGCCAGTGCCGATCTGGTCCTCCTGAGTGTGGAAACCATGAGACTGTACGAGAACGACTCCCTGGTCTGCACCTTCAAACCTGCGCCCCCAAAAAGCTTCCTGGAACGTTTCGGATTGTGACGCAGGGCAGGACAAGAGCCAGGCCCGTACAATGAACCCATGCCTTTCCTGCCCGCAGACTGGATTGCCCTGGCAATGGGACTTGGCGCCCTGGGGCTCCTTCGCGCATGGCCGCGGGCGGGCATCCTCCTGGGATCGTTGGCCCTCACCCTCGCGCTCCGGCGCCTGAACCTCTCCATCTCCACCCTCCCCCTCAGCCTGGGACTGGTGTGGGCCTCGCGCGGTTCCAAGCCGCTCAAGCGTCTGGCTTTCATGGGATTGAACCTGTCCGTCTTCTTCCTGGGTGCCGAGGGTTTTCTCTGGGCCGCCGACAGGGGGCTGATCGAGACGCGCCTCTTTTACAAGGAGAAGTGGCCCGACGGTGTGCCCTACGACAGCGACAGTGTGAAGGTGCTGGGCCACTGCCCCACGCCGGGCAAGTCCACCCGTTGCCTGAGCTATCTTCACTCCGACACGCTCGACTGGGAGGCCCTCTACACCATCGATGCGGAGGGCCGCCGCCTCACCGTCGGCCAGCCGCCCAAGGAAAAAGGACAGGACACCATCGCCCTGGTGGGTTGCTCCAATACGTTCGGCCACGGCGTGAATGATGACGAGACCATCGCCTCGGTATTGCAGACCAGGGTGCCCCAGCGGGTGGAAAACCTGGGGGTGAACGCCTACGGCCCCTCCGAGGTGCTCAACCTGCTCAAGGGATTGGAACCCCGGTTCCACCTAGATCCGGAGGCCAAGGTGAAGGACGTGGTGTACTTCTTCATCCCCCACCACTTCTACCGCCATCCTTTCTCGCCTTCCTGGAACTACCGTCTCTCTGAAGGGGCGCTCTTCTACCGACTGAAGGATGGCGGGATTGAGCCCTTCGTCTTCTCCCGCCCCCCCTCCGGCGATCCAGGAGCCTTCGCGGCGTTCGGCTCTACCTTCTGGAACCAGCACACCCGCTTGAGCAAGTTCACCCGCCTGCCCCCCCCGCAGGGCGAGGTGGATCCCGCCTGGGTCGAACTCACTGCCCGCCTCGTGTGTGAGATGCGCCGCGTCTGCTCGGAGCCGTGGGGCGCCCGCTTCCACATGGTGGTGCTGGGATACCATGACCAGGTCCGGCACGAAGAGAACATCCGGGCCCTCATCGAGAAGCTTGCCTCACGAGGTGTGGACGTGTGGGATTTCCGCCATCTCTGCGGCGATGTGAACGATCCCGTGAACCTCGACGCCCACTTCGATATCACATCTCGCCACCTCACCGCCTTGCATGCCAGGAAGGTGGGGCAGGAGCTGGCCCAAAGACTCACCTCCCAACACTAAAGGATGGGGATCGGCAGCGGGCCTCCAGCCTGAAATCCTGTAAAATCGGTGCAGATCTTTCACAACCACACCTTCAAGTGCCCGCCCCTCCATGAGGTGGCGGGAGAATCGGGAATCCGGTGAGAATCCGGAACGTGCCCACCACTGTGATGGGGACTGTCCAAGACACAGGCCACTGGCTGAAAGCCGGGAAGGCGTCTGGGCGGGTTGATCCTCAGTCAGAAGACCGGCTTGCAAGGGAAATGGAACAAGGCTTGGTCGAGCCTTGGGCCACGTTCAGCAAGGGGAATCCATGAACCATCCAAGCTACCAGTCCGACACCGCCTTTTCCGAGGAGGAGCGCCGCGGGCTCTACAAAACCATCTTCACCCGCAGGGATGTCCGCGGGCAGTTCAAGCCCGATCCCATCCCCCCCGAGGTCCTCAGCCGCATCCTCCTAGCGGCGCATCACGCGCCGTCCGTGGGCTTCATGCAGCCGTGGAATTTCATTGTCGTCACGTCGCCCGAAACTAGGCGGCTGATCCACGCGGCCTTCCTCGAGGCCCACGCCGAGGCGGCCCTGATGTTCACGGGGGAGAAGCGCGAGACCTACAAGAGCCTCAAGCTTGAGGGCATCATGGAGTCCCCCGTCAACGTGTGCGTGACCTGCGACAGGTCGCGCTCGGGTCCCTTGGTCATCGGCCGCACCGCCATCAAGACCATGGATCTGTTCAGCAGCGTCTGCGCCGTGCAGAACCTGTGGCTGGCGGCCCGGGCGGAGGGTCTGGGGGTGGGCTGGGTGAGCATCATCCACCAGGAGGCCCTGCAGAAGATCCTGGGCATCCCGCGGAAGATCATCCCCGTGGCCTACCTGTGCATGGGGTCTGTCACCCACTTCCACAAGGAGCCCGAGCTCCAGACCGCGGGGTGGCTGCCGCGGTTGCCCCTCGACGAGCTCTTGTATTTCGACCGCTGGGGCTCCCGGGATGCCGAAGGGGCCGCCCCCCTTCTGCAACAGGTGCGTCAGGACCTCAGAACTCCACCCCCTTCTGCGCCTTGATCCCCGCCCGGTAGGGGTGCTTCACCATCGTCATCTCCGTGACGAGGTCCGCCAGTTCCACCAGTTCAGGTTTGGCGTTCCTCCCGGTGAGCACCACATGCAGCATCTCGCGCTTCTTCTTGAGAGCCTCCAGCACTTCTTCGAGCGGGAGCTGCCCTAGCCGTATCGCCACATTGATCTCATCCAGCAAGAGCATCCCGATCTGGGGATCCGCCATCAGCTCCAAAGACTTGGCCCAGGCCGCCCGGGCAGCCTCCATGTCCTTCTCCTTGTCCTGGGTGATCCAGCTGAAGCCCTGGCCCATGCGGTGCCACTCGACCTGGTTCCCGAACTTTTTGAACACCTCGGTCTCGCCGCATTCGATGGCCCCCTTGATGAACTGCACCACCCCGACCTTCATGCCGTGGTGAATCGCCCTCAACAGCATGCCAAACGCGGCCGAGCTCTTGCCCTTGCCAGGCCCCGTATGCACGATGATCAGGCCCTTCTCGCGGGTGGCTTCCGTCTTGCGCTTCTCGTAGCTTTCCTTGATCTTCTGGGTTTTGGCCTTGTACGCATCATCCATGGGTGTCCCTCCGTGAGAACGTGAAAAAACTGTGATCGTCGCCGACATGCCGGCGGGCCTCCACGCTATAAGCCTGGCGGATGAGCTGGGGGGAGAGCACCTTCTCCGCCAGGCCCTCCCCCAGCACCCGTCCCTCGTGCAAGAGGGCAAAGCGGTCGCAGTGGAGTGACGCAAGATTGAGGTCGTGGATGGCCACCACCAGGGTGCGGCCCTCGGCAGCCAGATTCTTGAAAATCTCCAGGAGGTCGAGGCAGTGGCGGATATCCAAGTTGGCCACGGGCTCATCCAGGATCAAACAGGGCGCGCCCGTGGCCAGAGTCCGGGCCAGCAGCACGCGCTGGCGCTCACCGCCGGAAAGCTCCCCCACAGGCCTGTCAGCCAGATCCAGGGCATTGACGGTGGCCAATGCCTTCTCCACCGCCTCGTGATCCGCCGGGCCCTCGGGTTCAAAACGCCCGAGGTGGGCATAGCGGGCCATCAGCACCAGCTCCCGCACCGGGAAGGCGAAGGGGGCCTCGGTGCCTTGGGCCAGGTAGGCCACCCTCCGGGCCGCCTCGCGCCGGGAGAGGCGGTGCACATCGTCGTCACCCACCCTGGCCAAGCCAGACCTCATGGGGATCAGGCCCGCCAGAGACTTCAGGAGCGTGGACTTCCCGGCGCCATTGGGCCCCAGGAGGGCCGTCACCGTGCCGACAGGAAACTCCAGTGTCACGTCCTTGAGCACACGGCGTCCACCCAGGTCCACCGAGGCCCCTTCCATCGAGAGGCGCATCAGAACTGCTCCGCGCGCTTGCGGTGTTTGAGCACCAGGTAGAGGAAGAAGGGCCCGCCAAGGCCGGCGGTGAGGATGCCCAGCTGGACTTCCTCCGACCCAAGCATGGTGCGGGCGATGAGATCCATGCCCATCAGGAAGGCCGCCCCGGCCACCAGCGAGGCGGGCAGGAGGCGCCGGTGATCCGGGCCCATCAGGAGCCTGAGGATGTGCGGCACCAGAAGGCCCACAAAGCCGATAACCCCCGACACGGCCACCGCGGCTCCCGCAGCCAGCGCGGCGATCACGATGATCCAACGCGTGGTCATCCGCGTGTCCACACCGAGGGAGCGCGCCGGCTCCTCGCCCGTCATCAGGAGGTTCAGTTCACGAGGAAACAATGCGGCCCCCACGGCCGAAACCACAAAGAAGGGCGTGATCATCTCGATGTGCTCCCAGGTGCGGTTGGAGAGGGAGCCCATCAGCCAGTAGAGGATCTGCCGTCCCACCTCCCACTCCTTCACGCTGACGCTGAGCACCAGCGAGGTGAGGGCCCCCGCGATGGAGTTGACAGCGATGCCGCACAACAGGAGCGTGGCGATGGGCGTACGCCCGTGGCGCGAGGCCATCAGGTACACCAGCCAGCAAGAGACGAGGGCCCCAAGGAAGGAAAACAGCGGCACGGCCCAGAGCGACATCGCCCCCAGGCCCAGCCCGATGGCAGCCGTGGCCCCCAGGGCTCCCCCGGCGCTGACGCCGATCACGCTGGGGCTGACCATGGGATTGCGGAAGAGACCCTGGAGCAGAGTTCCCGAGAGTGCCAGGCAGGCCCCCACCAGAGCCCCCACGATGACCCGCGGCAGGCGGATGTGCCAGATGATGACGCGCTCCTGTTCCGTGAGGTCCGTGGCGGCAGCATCCTTGAGTCCTGACTCCACCAGGAACACTTCCGCAATGCGGTCCCAACCCATCGACGCGGGCCCCGAGCGCAACGAGGCTGCTGCGATCGCTCCAAGGAGAACCATACAACAGATGATCACCAGCCTTGAGCGTGCTCTGGCTCCTCCCCCCAGCGGGGGAAGGCTGGGTGGGGGGCTTTGGGGATGGGGGCTCGTCATTCGTACAACGCCTGCATCAGGTCATGGAGGGCCATCACGATGTACTGCGAGGCGCAAGTGAAGCGCGAGGGGTCCAGACGGAGGATCCGGCGGTTCATCAGGGTTTTGAACAGGGGCTCCTCTTGCACGTCTCCACCCACCACGATCACATCGGGGTTCCATACTTGCACCTGCTCGGCCGACACGGTGCCGAAACCCTCGATGTTGTGCTCGGCGGCCACGTTGACAGCCCCCGCCAGTTCAATCAACTCGCCAAAGAGGGTGCCCCTCCCGGCCACGGTGCCCGAAACATCCAACGAGAGAACCCGGAAAGGCTTGTCTGCCATGGGTCTGGAGGCCCGCAGGCCTTCGATGCGGCGACGCATCGTGGTGATCATTGCCGTGGCCCGCGCAGGCTCACCCACAAGGTTCCCCAGTCTTTCGATGTTCTCATAGATGGAAGAGAGGCCGCTGAAGCGGGTGAGGCGGGCCACCGGGAGCTTCGCCTTGTCCAATTGGACGATAAATTCCGGCTTGGAGTAGCTGGCGGTGATCACGAGATCCGGCTTCAGAAGGAGCAGGGCCTCGGCATCAGTGCCCACCCGCGGTAGACCCTGGGCCCTCTCCCGGATGTTGGAGGAGGGATCGCTGGCAGCGCTTTCGTGCAGGGCCACCAGGCGCCCGGTGGGCAGGAGGTCGAGGAGGATCTCGCTGGCATTGAGGGTGAGGGCCGCCACGCGTTGGGGCCGGGGCACCACACCCTCCTCGCAGAGGCGGCCCCGGAGATTCTCCGAGGCACGGGCAATGAAATGCGACACGGGAACCAGCTCGCGGGCTTCGATACGCAGGATCTTGCCCGTTTTCACGGCCTTCAGGGTGGAGAAGGCCTTCTCTGTCTTGAGGCGCTCGGCAAAGCCCTCGAATTCCTTGTAACCCTCGTTGATCAGAAGGACATCGGGGTCAACGCCGATCAACCACTCCTGCGACACCTGCTTGTGGCCCTCGATGGCGGCGGCGGCGTTCCGGAGTCCGGCGGCCTTGATGACGATGTCGAGGGTGGATTGGCGGCCGGAGACCCAGCCGGAGGGGGTGTAATACAACGCGGAAGGAGCCGGACTTTCGCTCCGTGTAGGGGCGCCGCGCACGGCGCCCTCTTTGTCACCTGATATGTTGGGCGCAGCATGCTGCGCCCCTACATTGGACAATGCCCCGTTCAACTGCTCCAACTCCGCAAACCTTCTGTCCATATCGGCAATCAAGTCTTCGCCCTTTTCAGTGGCTCCAACGCTGGCGGCCACCAGACGGACATTGGAGCGGATGCCCTCCACATCCTTGGGCGAGGGCACACGGATGACCTTCACGGCGGCTTTGGCAATGAGTTGTTCCACATCTTTGGAGGCCATCGAGGACATCAGCACCAAATCGGGCTTGAGGGCGAGGATGGCGTCGGCGTTGTCGCGCTCGAGGGACTGGATGCCGCTGGCTTCTTCCCAGACATAGGATTTCACGGGATCTGTGGCGTAGATCGAGACCCCCACCACCCTCTCGCGGGGCACCAGCGAAAGGAGGATCTCGTCGGTGTTCACGGCCAGGGAGATGATGCGCTGGGGGACATGGATTTCGCCTTGTAGGGGCCGACCCGCGTGTCGGCCCATTCCCGGGTCACTGGCTTTGATGATCCACGCGCCCACCGCCATAACGGCGACCGCCATGATCAGTAACCGTTTCACCTCATCCCGCCTTGAGGAGGCGACGGGCCCCCCGGCGCTGAAGGTCGTCGAGGGTCACGCAGGGCGTGCCCGCCTTGCCCGACCACTCTTTCATGAGCCCGAGGCGGATGTAACCCTCCTCGGTGTCCACCATCAGCATCGAGAGTCCGGAACGCTCCAGGGCCGCGAGTTCCTTCTCGGCTGACGCCACCGGGTCGAGGCCGCCGCGCCCCAGGGTGGGACGCCCATCGGACACCAGCACCAGGGAAGGCACCAGGCTGGCGCGCTTGCGGCGGGCACGAACAAGGACGGTCTGCGCCAGGTGCAGGGCCGCCGCCAGGGGGGTGCGCCCTCCTACCGGCATGTCGCGCACCAGTTTCTGCACACGCCGCACTGAACGGGTAGGCTCCAGCACCACGCGGGCCTTCTCGCCCTGGAAAATGATGAGGGCGACTTCATCGCGCTTTTGGTAAGCCTCTTCCAGGAGCCCGATCAGGGCACCCTTGGTGGCCTGCATGCGCTGGTGGGCGCCCATGGAACGGCTGGCGTCCACCACAAAGAGGAAGAGGCGGCTCACCGGGGTGCGGCGGACTTTCTCGCGGAGATCGCCGGTCTGGAGCGCGAGGCCCTGGGCGGTCAGGCGGCAACCCCTTTGGGCAGCGGCACGTAGCGAGGCCTCCAAGGAAATGTCACGGACCTTGCCCTGCGGAAACCGCGAGCCCACCGTGGGGCCACGGCGGGTGCCGGTCTCGTTCTTTCCTCCTCTATAGCCGGGGCTGATGCGCTGGCGGATCTTGGGTTTGTCTTGGGGAGCCTTGATCAGCCGGAAATCGTTGGGAGCCTGTGGGGCCAGCTCTTCGGATGGCTCCCCTCCATCTTGATCCCTGTCCTGGTCGCTGGAATGCGACCCCGTTTCCTGATCCCTCCCCTGATTGCTGGATTGCGATCCCGCTTCCTGATCCCTCCCCTGATTACTGGTATGTGATCCTGCCTCCTGATCCCTCCCCCTCTTGGGGGGAGGGCTGGGTGGGGGGCTGGAGGCATCACCTTGGCCGGGATCCTGTCTGTCGCGCTGCTTCGGCCTGGGCGGCGGCGCCGGTTGTTCCGGCGGCGCATTGCGGCGGTGTGCCAGGGCCAGCTCGGCCACCTGGTGGACATCGGCCTCGATGACCTCGGTGCGGCCCTCCCAGGCGGCCACGGTCATGGCGGCGCGGTGGATCACGATATCGGCCCTGAGGCCCTCCACGTTCTCCCGTCGGCAGATTTCGCTGATGAGAGAGGCGACATCTCCCGATACCTTCACCTTCGGCAGGAGCTTGCGGGCCCGCTGGATGCGCGCGCGCAAGGTGTCTTCCTCTTTCTTCCACCGGCGGGCAAAGGCCACCGGGTCGGCCTCGGCGGCCACCGCTCGGCGGACAACTTCCACGCGGTCGTCACTATTGTCCATGGCTTCCACACCCACGGAGAGGCCGAAGCGGTCGAGGAGCTGGGGCCGGAGTTCCCCCTCCTCGGGGTTCATGGTGCCCACCAAAATGAAGCGGCTGGGATGTTTCACCGACACGCCCTCGCGCTCCACCACGTTCACGCCGCTGACGGCCACGTCGAGGAGAATATCCACCAGGTGGTCGGGGAGCAGGTTCACCTCATCCACATACAGCACGCCGTTATGGGCGCGCTTGAGGAGGCCGGGTTCGAAGTGTTTCTTGCCCTTCTTGAGGGCCTTCTCGATGTCGAGGGTGCCGATCACCCTGTCTTCCGTGGCCCCCAGCGGAAGGTGCACAAACGGCGTCTTCGGGAGCAAAGCCGCCAGCGCCCGTGCCGCGCTCGATTTCCCCGACCCCTTCATCCCCGAGATCAGCACGCCGCCGATGCGGGGGTTGATGCCGTTGAGGATAAGGGCCAACTTCATTTGTTTTTGGCCGACGAGGGCGGAGAAGGGGTAGGTCATTTTTTTAAACTCCATAAAGTCAGCATGCTATTCATAACTGGTTTTCAAGTTAGTAATACCCATTGCTTCCAAAGCACTAATGAGACTCTTCTCCGTTCTACGATCCGCCATGAAATTCATTGTGGCAACGCCACAAGCGTTTGATACGAATTTGTAAAGATCAATCGCGAACAGAACCAATCCCTCCATCTCATTGTAAGTTGGAAGAGTATGTCTAGCAGATTTTCTATCGTCTTGAAAATGGGCAATTTTTTCGTTTCTAATCGCTCTAATCTGCTCGAGTGCTTTTCTGAAATCTTTCTGCTTCCTTCTCAACAGCCCTTTCAACAAAATACGGCCCTTATCAGACACATATTCAACCGAATGTCTCTGTAGAAAATCAGGCATACCAATTTCATTATCTGACATATCAACATCTACGACCAAGCTAACGATTACTGGCAACGAGTTAATTTCATGGTCCTTTTTATTCTCATATAACTTTGATAGATCGAGCAAAATCTTGTTGAGCGACATCCAATGGACATGCTTTAGAAATGCTTTACCGACCCCGCTCCTATTTATTGCCTTTGCATTCAATGCAATGATCTTGAACACTCCAAGAGAACTAGTAAGGTCAAACAAAATTGAAAATAGCTGACTATTTCTTCTATCGAGCTCTGCACGTGAAACCTTATTTGCAACAACCATTAACTTTTGCCTCTAAACTTTTGAATAAATAGATCGTCAAAACGATAGTTCCGAAGATACTTATCTACCTTTTCATCTGATGGCCTTAATCGCTCAACATTCACAAAACTTGATTGCTTACAAAAATAGGATCGTAGCGCGTCAACTTCGGCAACACTCAGACCATAGGTACTGCCACTAACAACGATTTCTTTATGTCCAACTCGGCCGTCAAAGATGCCTAGCCTCTCAATATTTCGCTTGTTATACCCAAAACCAATAAATACAAAATGATGGTGCGATTCTGTGATGCCCTTAATTTCCGGGCTAACCATACTTTCCGAAATTGTATATATGGATTTTGCTGATTTATCAAGCAACTCTTCAGACAAGCCAACTTCGTAACTTTTGTAGTTATCTTTGTGATTTCTAATTTCTCCCAGAGAACCATAAACATGCTTTATTTTTAACGTGTCGATTCTTTCCCATATATCTTGTGGAGATCTATCGGGATATGTTGTCGATAACGCCTTGAATAAAAAGTGCTCGAAGGACCTATCATAATTGAACGTAATAATATGAAGCCCATCCGCTCCAAATTGCTCCAATTTGTTTCCATTTAATAGCTTGTTATATAACCAACCATACCATTCACTCCCAAGCTCGTATGTGAAAAATCTTTCCTCTTGCTCATTCAACGTTAAAAGCGCGGCAATCATTAATTTACCAATGAAAGCCTCTTGCTCACCTCTCTTTTCAAGAAAGAAGTCAATGGAATGGCAGCCAGAATATTTTAATGCCCTGGAAAAATTTTCAATTTCAGTAGATATGGGCGCTTGCTCCTCAATCGATCCGCATGGTCTCTTTGTTTTTTTTGCCACCAAACTAATGATGTAACTAACGATGCTTCTAGAAGACTTGATGAAATAGTAATTGCGGCCACTTTTTTTTAGATCCTCAATCCTGTTATTGCATTCCCGCTCAATAACCTCTTCACGTGTTTGTGAGCGGCACTTAATGCCAAACTCAATGCATTCAATGATGTCCCAAATCAGATCGTAGCCAGATGGAAATCCATAAGGCATGCTCGCGCCAGCTCCAAGAATCAAGCAAATTCCTCCGTTCATCTTCCCTCCGACTCCGTCACATTTACACGCATGCAGAAGGGCGCACCGCCGTGCGCCCCTACATCGGAAAGGTGTGGAGAAATGGAAAGCATGGATGGGTTGTTCATGGGGAAGTTCATTTTAAGGTTTGGGAGCTTTGTCACCGGCCCATTCGAAGGCCTGCCCCTCATCGAAAAAGGTGCGGAACAGCGTGGCCTTGCCGTTGCGGAAGGAGAAAACGTCACCAACGCGGCCCTCGCGCCAAGAAGTTTCGCTTTTGAGCCTCACGCGCACCTGAACCGACACAAGGATCTTGTCACCGACGACCGTGAACTTCTGCGGCTCACAGCCACCCTCCGCCCAGTTCCCGCGATGGAGCGCCACATGAGCCTTCACGGCCTCGATCCCATGATAGGTTCCGCCGCCGGGGAAATCGGAGGGTTCCACCCGCACGATCTCAGGGTCGAAATCCTTCACGAACCCGGCGATGTCGCCCCGGTTGAGGGCGGCGTAGGCGGCCTTGATCGTCTCGATCTCAGCTGCATGAGATGGCGCACCGTAGTTTTGCTGACCCTTCAGGTGGTGCTCCCCTGCGGAAACAGACTCATTCATGGCTTGCGATCCTTATCGGTGATCTTGAACTCAATGGGAATCAGGAGCTCGGAAGACACTGATTTCCCCCAACGCCGCCCCGGCGTGAACTTCCATCCGCGGATCGCCTTCAGCGCGGCCTCGTCGAAGTAGCTTAGTCCCGAACTCTCGCGCACCGTGGCACTGGAAACAACACCATCCTCCCCCACCACCACATGCACCAGCACCCGCCCCTCCTGCCCCCGGCGGCGCGCCAGACCCGGATACGTCGGCGGCACATTGCCCTCCACCTGCCGGGCCTCCACCAACCCCTCATCCTCCACCGGCACGGGCGGCGGCTCGGGAGGAGGCTCCGGGGGCACCACCTCCTCAGGGATCAGAAAATCATCCGGCTCCTCGGGCACCACCTCGGGCGGGGCGGGAGGCAACTCGGGAAGGGGCTCCGGCACCCATTCCACCTCCACAGCCACCTCCCCCATCTGGATCTCCAGGTCTGTGGTCGGCGTGGCCGAGGCAAACACCAAGAAAGGCGCCAGGTGCAAACCGAGAGACACCGGGAGTGTGAGACGCAGGGAATTCATCAATGCCCCTTCACACCCAGGGGATGGGCGGCCTGGTCGCAGGCGATGCGCACCTTTTTCAGGCCCACCACCCTGGCCACATCCAAAAGAAAGACCACCTGCTCATGCCGGGCATCCTTGTGTCCCCGGATGGTCAGGGCCAGCTCCGGCTCCTGCCGGAGACGCTCCTCGAGGATCCCGAGGATCGTGGCGGCGGCCACGGGCTTGTCGGCCACGTGGTAGAGCCCCTGCTCATCCACCGCAATCTCCAGCCCCTGCACCGCCTGAGGCGCGGCCGTGGAAGCCTGGGGCAGTGCGAGCGGCAGAGAGGCCGACACCGCCACCGACGTGAGCACGAAGAAAATCAACAGCTGGAAGATCACATCCACCATCGGCCCGAGATCGAGCTCCAGCGAGGTCTGCCTCTGGGGCCTGAAGCGCATGGCCTAGACCTCGGACACCAGCACCGAATCCACATGCGGCGCATGGGACTCCGCCGGGGTGTTGTGCTGGAGGATGCTGTCGAGGTGCGAGACCACCAAGCCCATCCACCGGGCCATCTTGTTCACCTGGTTCTGGAAATAATGGCAGGCCGCCACGGCCGGGATGGCAATGATGAGGCCGAAGACCGTGGTGATGAGGGCCTCCCAGATCCCCGAGGCCAGGGTGCCGATGTGGGCCGCGCCATGGATGTGCTCGAGTTCGCGGAAGGTGGCGGCGAGACCCGTGACCGTGCCCAGGAGGCCCAGGAGCGTGGCGATCTTGGACAGCACCGCCAGGTCGCCAATATATTTCTGGGCCGAGGCCAAGAGCAGGATGCCCTCGCGCTCCACAAGGCGCCCTCTTTCGGCATCGCCTTCGTTTTCATGCTCCAGGTACACCACGGCAAGCCTGGCTGCCGGGTGGCGCTTCTTCCGGCAGAGCTCAAGCGCCTTCCCCCGCTGGCCACTGCCCAGAAATTCCCGCAGGGATCTCACGAAGCGGGACACATCCATGGCCAACAGGGCATGGACCCACAGGCGGTCCAGCACCAGGGAGGCCACCAGCACCGAGCATCCGAGGAGGGGCCACATCATGAAGCCGCCCTTGGCAAAGAGATCGGGCAACGAATAGCTCCAGATCGACATCAGGCCCTCCCTTCCAGCCCCGCCTCATTGGCGAGGAAGATCCCCTGGAGCTCCTTCATCAGCTCCTCCGGAGGTTTTTCCCACAACCCCCTCTCCTTGGCCTCCATCAGGCGCTCGATCATGCCGCGGAGGGCCCAGGGGTTTTTCTCTTCCAGAAACTCCCGCACCTTCGGATCCACAATGTAGCTGCGGGCCACATTCTCGTACATCCAGTCCTCCACCACATGGGCCGTGGCGTCGTAGCCGAAGATGTAGTCCACTGTGGCAGCCATCTCGAAGGCCCCCCGGTAGCCGTGCTTCATGATGCTCTCGATCCACTTGGGGTTCACCACCCGCGAACGAATCACCCGGGCCACCTCCTCCTTGAGGTCGCGGGTCTTCACGATCTCGCCCTTGGAAGTATCACCAAAATAAGCTTTCGGAGCCTTGCCCGTGAGTGAGCGGGCGGCCGCCACCATCCCCCCGTGGAATTGAAAATAATCGTCGGAATCGAAGATGTCGTGTTCGCGGTTGTCCTGATTCTGGAGGGCGATTTGAATGCCCGAGAGACGCTTGCGGAAGGCGTCGAAGGCCGGCTCGCCAGCCACCCCTCGCCCATAGGCATAGCCCCCCCAGGTCACGTAGACCTCCTCGAGGTCCTTGTCGGTCTTCCAGTTGCGCTCGTCGATGAGGTTCAGAAGCCCGGCACCGTAACTGCCGGGTTTGCAGCCAAAGATCCGGGGCCCGTCCGGATTCTTTTTCAAAAAGTTTCTCTCAGGGGACTCATCCAAGGCCGCCACCGCCCGCATGGCGTCGTCGAGCAGGTCGACCACATTCGAAAAGGCATCGCGGAAAAACCCGCTGATGCGCACCGTCACATCCACCCTCGGGCGCCCGAGCTCCGCGAGCGGGATCACCTCCACCCCCGTCACGCGGCGGCTGATGCCCTGCCACACGGGCTTCACGCCCATCAGGTAGAGGATCTCGGCGATGTCGTCGCCGCCCGTGCGCATGTTGGAGGTGCCCCAGACCACCATGCCGATGCTAGAGGGATATTCCCCGGTTTCCTTGAGGTGCCTCTCGAGCACACTCTGCGCCGCCCTCTTGCCCACCTCGAAGGCTGTCTGGGTGGGAATCGCGCGGATATCGACGGAGAAGAAGTTCCTCCCGGTGGGCAGGATGCTGGCCATCGCGCGGGTGGGCGCACCGCTGGGCCCCGGCGGGACAAAACCGCCTTCCAGCGCCTTGAGAATATGCCGGATCTCATCCGGGGTCTTTGCAAGGCGGGGTTTCACCTCGTCATTCAAGAACTTAAGGGTTTCTGCTGAACAAGGGCCGACAGCCTTGTTCTCGCGCACCACATCCTTGGCCTTGAGCTCCAGCACCTCGATCAGGTCGCCGGCCGTGCGGCAACCCGGATAATCCACGTTCTTCGCAGGATCCGCCGCCAGGGCCTCGTGGTGGAGGCCCAGGTCTTCCGCGATGGCCGCCGGCAGGCCCTTCACGCCCGATTGCCCCAGACGCACCAGGGACACCAGGAGGTCCACCATCTTCTCACCCGAGGGAAGTTCGCCCAGCACATGCAGGCCGTCACGGATCTGCGATTCCTTGATCTCACACAGGTAACCGTCAAAGGCGCTGATGAAGTGGTCGAGGTCCTCTTCGCCGGGGGGCTTCTCGAAATCAAGATCCTTGTAGATCTGGCTGGCCTCGATGAGCTTGATCATCTTGTCCATCACCAGGGGGCGTTTGGCGGGATCCATGGCGCTGACCTGGGCGTACTCGTCCGCCAGGTGCTCGAGCTTGACGAGGTCGCCATAGCTCTCGGCCCGGGTCATGGCCGGGATCATGTGATCCACAATCACGGCATGGGCCCGGCGCTTGGCCTGGGTGCCCTCGCCGGGGTCGTTGATGATGAAAGGGTAGATATTGGGCAAATCTCCCAGCACAATCTCGGGATAGCACTCGGCCGAGAGCCCGATGCCCTTGCCCGGGAGCCATTCCAGGTTGCCGTGCTTGCCCACATGGATCACGGCCTGGGCCCCGAAGGTCTCGCGGATCCAGGTGTAGTACCCGAGGTAATAATGCGTCGGCGGCAGGTCGGGCGAATGGTAGATGCTGCGGGGATCGATGCCAAAGCCCCGCGCCGGCTGAATGCCAACAAAAACGTTGCCCAATTGCAGGCCGGGAATGGCCATGCCATCGGAGGCCAGCATGGTGGTGCCCGGCGCTTCGCCCCATTGCTCCTTCATCTGTTCCGAGCGCGAGGCCGGCACCCTGGCAAAGGATTGCGTATATGCCGACTCGGCCAGCTTGTAGGGCGCAGCTTCCAGGTGCTCGGGAGTCTGGAACTCGGCATCCTGGGTGACACCACCGAGGAGCTCGTGCATCAGGGCATCCCCCGATTCCGGCACACGGGGAACCTTGTATCCCGCCTCCTTCATCGCCTTGAGGATGTTCACCACGCTGGCCGGGGTGTCGAGACCCACCCCGTTGCCCACCCGGGCATTGCGGGTGGGGTAGTTGTTGAAGAGGAGGGCCACGCGGCGGTCGGCATTCTTGGTCTTTCTCAGCCGGCACCAGGCCGCGGCCTGGGCCGCCACGAAGGACACGCGGTCCATGAGGGGCAAATCGCGCCGGAGCTCGGTGCCCAACCCTTCATCCTGTGTGCCTTCGGACTTGAAGGACACGGGCACCGAGATGATGCGGCCGTCGAATTCGGGGAGGGCCACGTGCATGGCCACATCGCGGGGGCCGAGGCCCCCATCGGAGGCCCGCCACTCCTCCAGGGTGGAGGCGCTGGGAATGGCCTGGATGACAGGGCGATCCAGCGTGGAGGGCGACGCAAAGGCCAGCGTAGAGATGAGCACATCGGCGTCGGCAAGATAGTCGCGGATGGCCAGGGGGAGTCCCTCGGCATCGGTGTCCTTGAGCGAATCGCAGAACACCGCCCTCACCCGCAGACCTTTCGAGGCCAGTTCGCGCACCAGGGCCTCCACCGGCTCCAGGTTGCCCGAAAGCCAGTGCACCCGGTAGAAAAGCAGGCCCACCAGAGGGGCCGAGGCCGGCACCGGCGGCAGTCCGGCCACCTCGTGGACACCGCGCTCCGGCGTGGAACGGGCCGGGTCGTAGCCGTGGCCCGTCAGGAGGAACTTGTCAGACAGGAAGCGCAGGAAATGCTCGAGGTTGTCGATCCCGCCGTGGCTGAAATACTCCAGGGCCTGGGTCTGGGCCGTCAACGGGGCTGTACCCAGGTGGCTGAGCTCGGGATCCAATTCGCGGCTGCCGGGCAGGGCCATGAACACGATCTTCCTTTCGCGGCACAACTTGGCCAGGCGGTCGAAGCCCTCCTGGAAATAGGATTTTCCTCCGAGGATGCGGGCCACGATCACGCGGGCCTTGGGAGCCTGCTCGCTGAGGTAATGCTCCAGCGCGGGCCCCGCCGAAAGGTCCCGGAGGTGACATCCCCTCACGGGTGAAAAATCCGCCCCCAGGCGCCGGCGGGCCTGCGAAAGCCCCAGAAGTTCCGTGTCGACGGCGGTGATGAAGTGGATCATGAGGGGGATCTTAGCATCCTGGTTTTGGCCGTCTCGACGAAGATCCCGAGGCCCTCGTCATCGCTCTCCATGATGTCCTCGAAGCCGCCTTCCACCGGCTGGAGTACACGGCGGTATTTTCTCAATCCATTTGCTGCAGTCCGGGCCCCGAAAACCCAGCGGCCCCGTTCCCAGTGCAAGCGGTCCAGCTCCACCTCCCCCGTGCTGAGGAAGGTGTGGGCCTCGAGGTGACCCCCGGGATGGGCCCCCACCATGATGCAGGAGCGGTAGGTGTTGACCCGGCCGTCGCTGTGATGGGTGGAGGCGATCTCCAGGCGGATGAAGCGGCCGCTGGAGGCCCAGGCCCCCTCAATCTCGCGCTCCACCACGGGGTTCACCCCCGAAGTTCCCCGGAAGCGGCCTATAAGGAAGGACAAGGTATCGAGGGTGCGGCTGGGCCGCCGCTCGCGCTCGCGGGGGTCGAAGCGGTAGGGCGCCACGGCCTCGGCCTTCACCGCACCCGTGGCGTGCCCCACCACCCTCCGCCAATCCTCATCCTCCTCGAACTGGGCGAACATCGAGCAGTCGCCATCGCGCTTGAGGGTGGCTACGGGACCGGCCCCGCAGTGACCCTGACAGCTCGTCACCGTCACCTGGGGACCGAGGACAGAAGGATCGAGCCCGAAACGCTGGCGCTTGCAACAGGACGGCCCTTGGCAAACGAAGAGCCCGCCCGTCTCGAAATTCTTGCGGGCCCTTGTGAGGAGGGCCTCAAAGGCCTCGGCATTGCCGAAAAGACCCTTGCGCTCGAGGTGGGCCTGGAAGCGCGCCAGGGCCCCGGGCTCGCGGCCCCCCTCGGTGCGCACCACAAAAGCGAGGGCCAGCACCTCCGGATCAGAGGGGTTTTTGTAGTCGATCACATTTGTCTTCACCATGGTCTCCTCTTCTTCATGCCGCCGGGCCCAACACACTCACCAGCAACCGGCCATCGTCATCGTGAGATATTCTCGAATGCACCCCGAACACCTCGTGAAGCAGCTTCGGGGTCAGCACCTCGGAGGGCCTGCCCAGAGCCGCTACAGCGCCGTCCTTGAGCACAAGAATCCTGTCGCAGACCCTCGCGGCGAGGCTGAGATCGTGGATGGCCACCAAGGCGGAGGCGCCCTTGCTCACCTCGCTCTTGACGAGATCCATCAGTTGGAAGGCGTGCAGGAGGTCTAGGTTGGCATTGGGCTCATCAAGAACAAGAAGCGGGGCCGCCTGGGCCATGGAGCGGGCCAGAAAGACCCGTTGACGTTCGCCCCCCGAGAGTTCGGTGATGCGCCGCTCCCTCATGGTGGCTGTTTCTGTCTTGACCATGGCCCCCTCGATGAGGGCCTGGTCCTCCGGAGTCTCGGGCTTGAAGCGCCCCAGCCAAGGGGTGCGGCCCATGGCCACCACTTCGCGCACGCTGAAGGCGAAGTCCATGCGGGCCCCCTGCGGGAGAAAACTCAGGCGCCGGGCAATCTCGTCCCTTTCCAGGCTGGACAAACTCTCCCCCCCGAGGATCACGGAACCAGAGGAGGGTGTCAGGAATCCCAGGAGCACCCGCAACAGCGTGCTCTTGCCCGCCCCGTTGGGGCCAATGAGGCCGAGAAACTCTCCCGGCTCCACTTCGAAGGAAACCCCCGACAACACGCGGCGGCCCTCATAGGAAAAGACCAGATCCCGGGCCGCAAGGATGCTCACATCCCCTCCGCACCGCGGCGGTTCTTGATGAGCAGGTAGATGAAGAAGGGCCCACCCACCATGGAGGTCACCACGCCCAGCCTAAGTTCCTCGGTGGTGATCACCGTGCGGCACAGGAGATCCGTAAGCACCAGAAAGAGGGCGCCCCCCAGGAAGGAGGCCGGCAGGAGTCGCGTGTGGTCGGGGCCGATCAGAAGCCGCAGGATGTGGGGGATGACAAGTCCCACAAAACTCACCACTCCCGCCACCGACACCGTGGCCGCTGTCACCAGCGTGGCCAGGATGAGCAGGGATCGCCGTGTCCTGACCACATCGATGCCCAGGGACATGGCGCTTTCCTCACCGGTGAGCATCACGTTGAGGTTACGGGCATAGAGGCCGATCCACAGCGAGCCTCCGATCACCAGCGGTGCGGCCATCTTCACATGCAGCCAGCCCCGGCCCTCGAGGCCACCCATGAGCCAGAGCATCATCTGGCGGCCGATCTCGTAATTGGCCAGGGCCATCGACAGCACAAAGGAGGTCAGCGACACGGCCATCCCCCCCACAGCGATGCCGGCAAGGATGAGGGTGAAGACGGGTGTCTTCCCCCGCGAGCTGGCGATGGTGTACACCACAAAGGCGCAGAGAAGGCCCGTGGCAAAGGAGGCGACAGGCATCCAGAGCACCGACTCGGCAGCCAAGCCGGAATAGAGGGCGATCACGGCGCCAAGACCCGAGCCCGAAGATACGCCGACAATCCCGGGGTCGGCCATGGGGTTGCGGAAGAGTCCCTGCATCACAGCGCCCGCCAGCCCCAGGCCCCCTCCCGTGAGGAGGGCCACCAGCACCCTCGGCAGGCGTACCGTGACAAGGATGGCCTCCTCGTACGGGGCCCAATCGCCCCGGGGCCCGCCGAACAGGGACCAGCAGAGGATATCGACACTCCGACCCAGGGGAATGGTCACACTCCCGATGGTGGTGGCCACCAGCACGGCCAGGACGAGGGCCGCCCCCATGAGGAGCATCACGCTCCAAACCCTCCCCCTCATTCGTAGCACTCGGGATGCAGGACCCGGGCCATGTCCTCGGCCGCCTTCACCAAATGATGGGAGATGCAGATGAGGTGGTTCCCGGGCAAAGTGTAAACGCGCCCGGCCTGCACGGCCCTCACATGGGCCCAGGCCGGATCCTGCGCCAGCTCCTCCGCGGCAGGCATGTCGCGGACCTTGGCACTGCTTTTATAGCCCGAGACGAAGATGACATCGGGGTCGAGAGTCAGGGCCACCTCCTGGGTCAGGGTGCCATGACCCACCACCCCTGCCTCCTCGGAGGTGTTGAGGCCCCCGGCCACCTCAAGGAGCTGGCTGAAAATGGAGCCCTTGCCAGCGGTGTACCCACCGTTGGTGTAATAAAGCACGCGAAGCCTGGGCCGGCCACGGACTCGTCTGCGGACATCCTCAAGCAGGGCGTCCATCTCGCCCACCATGGTCTCGGCCCCGGGCCCGGCATCCATGATCCGGCCCAGGAGAAGGGCGTTCTTCTTCACATCCTCCACGTCCTCGACAGCCGGTGAGCGGAGTACCGTGAGCCCGGACTCCTCCAGCTGGAGCACGGCATCGCGGCGGGTGTAGCGCGCCACCACAGTGAGGTCGGGCCCCATGGCCAGGATCTTCTCCGGATCGAGACCATCAATGCGGTAAGGAATGCCCTTGACCTCCCGGGTGATGTTGGAAATCCTCGGATCATCGGCAATCTTCGTCACGGCCTGCAGGGGTGCCGCTCCGGACAGGGCGATGATCATCTCGTCCGAAGCCAGGGTGGCCGAGGCGATCCTCGAAGGCACACCGGGGAGCATGGGAGTGTTGTCCACCCATCCCACGGTGCGGAGCCCCGGCGGAGTTAACCTGTGGCCCCCCACGCCCCAGGCCACCAAGCCGAAGAGGAGGGTGGATGTCAGCACAGGCCCAAGGAATGTCACCCCTGCACCCCGGCGTACTTCGCCCGGAGACTCTTCCAGAGCTCCAGGCGGCTGGCGTCGGGTGCCGGAAGCTTCTTGAGGTTGTCGTCATAGTTGGCGTTGGGGAAGAAGAAGGTGATCATCTGGTCACCGCCTCCGTTCCAGAGCCTGAGGCCCCAACTGGTGCCGGTGCCTGCAGCGCTCTTCATCACAAAGAATGCCGCACGGGTGCAACGACGGAGTTTGGCGGCCTCGGGGGTGGTGTTCTTGTGCTCCCCGATACACAGGTGGAAGTGCCAGGGGCCGGTGTCCACAGTGAGATACCCGTCGCTCATCGAGACGCGCTGGGGCTTTTCGGTGAGGGCCAGCTCGAAGACGGCGCCGGGCACGCAGGGGCCGAACCGCAGGCGCTTCCAATGGGTCTCGAAGAGCTCGTGGGTGAGGGCCACCAGAGACTCCTCGGTGGGGGCGAAGTCGAAATACTCCGTGGTGGTGCCATCGGCGTTCTGGGTGATGGTGGGCGCTGCTGTTGAGGTTGTCATATTGACCCTTTTCTTCTTTGTAGGGGCACCCCTTGTGGGTGCCCTGAACAGAGGGCGACCACAAGGGTCGCCCCTACATCAGAAATTTACCTGGCCGCCGAACATAAAGTTGATCCCGGGAGCCTGTAAGTAGAAGGCCTCCTCAATGTCCTTGTCGAGAAGGTTCTGGATCTGGAGCTTCAGTCGCGCATCGCGCTTGGCGGCCTCGTCCTCCCAGATCTTGTACGAGGTGTTCAGGTCGAGCTTGGTGTACTTCCGGGCCCGGACCCTGAGGCCCGCGGCATCGGCCCCGAAGTCGCGGTCGATCCGGTTCCCCACCGAGGTGCCGCTGAGGCATGCCTGGAAGGTCTTGTCATCGTACTCGGCATAGTAGGAGCCGCTGTCGCGGGGGCGTCGATTGAGGGCCTCCCCCACCACAAAGTTGGTGCTGGAGACACCCCCGTCACCCAGAACACAAGTCTCGAGGGCGGTGTAGGTACCTCCGAACCCAAACGTGTCGGTCACCTTCACCTTGGCGCCATACTCGAAGCCGCGGGTGCGGGCCTTCTGGATATTCTGGTTCTCTGCGAAGCTGCCGATCACCAGGTTCGAGGCGATCATGTCGCGGAATTCGTTCTCGAAGTAGGTGACCGTGAGGAGGATCCTGCCGTCAATCAGCGATTGGTCCACCCCCGTCTCCCATGAGAAACTGCGCTCCGGCTTGAGGTTGGGGTTGGGGATCACGGTGGCCGAGCCGAAGCTCTCGCGGAAACTCGGCTCCCTCACTCCCTTGCCCACGGCCCCCCGGATCTTGGTGTCAGTGGGGAAGAGATAAGCCACGGAGGCCTGGGGAATGACGGAGTCGCGGAAGGCGGAACTGCGGTCATAACGCACACCCATGGTGAGAAAGAAACGCTCATCCACGTCGAACTCCTGTTGGACGTAGTAGCCCCAGATCCTCCGACTCTTGTTGTTCATCGTGGTGGTCTGGACATTGGCCGTGGACAGTCCGCCGATGGTCTGCTCGAACTCCTGATCCTCGAACTCCACCCCCACGGTGGTGATGGAGAGGGTGCCATCCACGGGCTCGGCCTCAAACACCTGGCGGTAATCTGCCGACTTGCGGTCTTCATCCGTGGTGGTCTGGCTATTCCCGGTGTCGGTGGGAATGGGATCAAAATCGTCGTAATCCTGACGGTTGAAACTGGAACTTGAAAGCTTGAGGTGGTGTTTCCAGTTTTCGGTGGCGCTCACAACAGCCTCCACCCCCATGATGGTTTCTTCGATCTCCTTGGCCTGGTTGGGATCGATGACGATGGTCCCCATCTGGCCGAAAGAGTCGGTGGGGAAGTTGTATTCCAGGTCGTTGTAACCCATCGTGAATCCCAGGGCCAGTCGCCGGTAGGGGGTGAGATCCAGACGACCACGGAACGACGTGTTGTGGGCGTCGTTGTTGATGTCAAGGTGGCCGTTGGTGTCATAGTGCGACAGTGCGCCGGAGTAACCGAAGCCCTCACCGCCACCCGACAGGCTGACCATTTCCTCGAAGGTGCTGTAACTGCCGGCCATGGCCTGCACCGTGGCCTTGGGTGGCCCCTCGCCTTTTTTCGAGATGATGTTGATCACAGAGGAAATGGCGTCGGATCCATAGAGGCTGCTTTGAGGGCCCCGGAGCACCTCGATGCGCTCGATGTTGTCCGTGACCAGCGTGGAGAAATCGTAGTCCCCCCCCAGGCGGTTCATCTGGATGCCATCGATCATCACCAGGTTGTAGTCCTGCTCCCCGCCACGCACGAATACGTTGGCCACACCCCCCCGACCCCCGCTTTGCACCACTGAAAAGGCCGGCACATCCCTGAGGAGTTCCAGAACATCCCGCGTGGTCTGGCGCCTTTCAATCTCCTTGCCGGTGATCACAGTGACCGAGGAGCCGATTTTGGAAAGGTCTTTTTCCCGTTTGGTGGCCGAAACAATGACCTCGCGTGTCAGGTACGGGTCATCCCTCTTCGCCTCTTCCTGGGCCTGGGCCACGCCGAGGCAGAAGGGGAGCCCCAGGGCCAGACTGAGGCGGGCCAGGGCCATCCGGCGTGGGAAACGCAGACAACCAATATTGAAATAAACCATGGGGACCTCCATCGGGGTTGTGAAATAGGCTGAGGGAACCCGCAGGGACAAGCGGGGCGT
>JBFWNO010000019.1:0-36591 GCA_050251015.1 Planctomycetota bacterium | reverse complement strand
ACCTCAACAGCACTTCTGGCAACGACCCCTACAACGCCACAGTGCAGACAAGCTGGGGTTTGATGGAGCTCGACCAAGCGCGGATCACGCCGTTTTTGAATCGCCACGGGCTTTCTTCTGTGCGCTACCAGATCACTGATCGTTTTGGCGCGAGCTTCTGGAATGTGCGGCCCACCACAGATTTCAAAGTCTATGTGATCTCGGGCGATAACACGCTTGCCCCCAATGTCTCCAGTGCGAAGGCCCTTTATGACTGGCTAGAGAATGAGATCACCACGCGGAGCCTTACCGGGGTGCGCCCTGTGGCCCTGAGCACCTTCCATGAGGTCGAAGACTTTGACCAGCAGACGGGCATGAAGCATGTGTTCGACATTCCCGTGTCGGCCTTTCGTTATGGGGCTACAGAGAAGAATTTCATCCTATTGCGCACCAGCGGGAAGGCCCAGGTGCTCACCAATCTTGATTTCCTCAATGATGTGCTAGAGAGCAATGAAGTGATGCCCGGCGGCAACGAGAACCGCACCTTCCCCACAGGGGAGCCCTATGTGCCGGGCCCCGGGGGTGTGCACCAGAAGTGGGAAGAGCAGTATGAAGGCGGGGTTTCGGCCTTCCCCGACTACTTGACCTTCAATGGTTTGGTGGGGGGCCGGGCGCTGACTGAGGAGTTCCGCTATGGGGGTGCCCTGTATGCCAACCGCGATGTGCAGGTCTTTGCCCAGCCGGGATCGCGCTCCGGCGCAGTGAACTACGGTTTTGGCTTCGCGCAGGGCGGCGGTGAGGGCTACCCTTACCCCATTCTTCAGAATCTCATCTCCACAGTCTCGGGTCAGATGGGGTCGTTCACAAACTTATTTGTCTCGGGCCAAAGCGGCGAGATCACGGGCCTGAATGGAGCTGTGGAAAGAGGCAACGGCTCCACGCAGTATTACGTGGCGGCCACGCAGTATCGCGCTTGGGTCACCCTGGATCCAGCAGTGGTGAGCGCCATCCCCTCCTGGGGCGAGGTGCTGTATCACCAGTATGACAATCTCCTTAATCATCCCCGCGATCCTCCGGGAGGCTGGCAGGGGGGTTGGAACACTGATGGGATCTCCAGTGAATATAGGAGCCAGCCGAATGTGACCGAAGATGGGGCGGCGAGTTTGTTTCTCATCCACCGCTATCCCACCGGTGCCAATGCCGTGGCGGTATGGCAGGATGTATGGAACGCCACCACAGAGACGACAGGCGCTCCGGGGGTCAGGGCCTACAAGCTATCCAAAGTGCCCACAGTGGTGGATGTGCAGACGGGCGAGAGAATGTGGCGGTATCCCGTCCCGGTGTCCGAGCTGGACCAAGCGCCTGGTGGCGTGAATCTCTTGGTGTGGGTAGACCTCCAGGGCACTCAGGCCGATATTGCTGATTATTTGAACCGGCATCATTTTGGCACCAGCCAGCATATTCCCAATAAACAGGAAAACTATTCTGTCGGCGAGCCTTATAACCCTGACTATTTGAGAATACGCTCTCTGGCGCCCCGGGCTCCCCTGGTGGGAATATCGGCACCGGTGGCGCAGGCGGAGTATGCCGCCACAGTGAATCCCCTCGCGCGCTGGAGCGTGACCAGCGACATTGTCGCCAGCGAGACGGTGGATGTGTATGCCATTTTGGTGTCGCCCACAGGGGAAACCCGGGCCACGATTGCGCTCAATGCGGTGCCAGGAGTGTTCACTTGGACCCCAGCCTTGATTCCCTCGGGGGCCAGTCTGATGAAGATTGTGGTTACCAGTGATGCCACGGGGCTCACCACGGTGTCGCGCCCGCCCTTCCGGGTGACGGGCATTGCCGGTCAGGGAGCCCAGATGGAGGCGCACTAAAGGACGGAAGACTTGAATGGGGGATCTGGGAGCGAGACGCCGCCCTGCGAGAACGGCACAATGTCGGCGATGCAGGTGGCAGGGGGCCAATTGGTGGCGGGGGCCTTGGCGGGGTCGGCGAATGCGGTGAGTCTTGACCAAGGCGAGAAGGGTCTCGTCACTGAAAGCAGAAGCCTCGGACAGGCCATCACGCTGGGCGCTTGGATCAAGCCTCTGGACCCGGCAAGTTTCAACTCTGTGGTGCAGAGTCTGCCATCGGGTGGAGGGGTGGAGTTTCCGCAGACGTCCGCGAGCATCGGGGACATCGACTTCGACGGGGTGGAAGATGTGGTGGCCCTGGCCGCCGGAGCCCCATCGAACCAGAACGGCCATGTTTATTCAGGCAAGAATCTTGGACTGATCGGCTCGGGGCTGAGGGAATTTTCACGCTCCAACTTTTTCTATTGTCAGTCCAGCCCTGCAGGGTATCAGGGGACCACGGGCGGTCTCACGCAGGATGGTGTGGCCGACTTTGCCGTGGCCATGTATGGTCTCAATGAGAACAGGCCCAGGGGCTGGGTGACGTTTTACAGCGGGGCGCAGTCTGGTGGTAACTTTGGCGTGATCGCGCAGGTCACCAAGGATAATGCGCCCGGTTTCGGTTACGGACTTTGCAACATCGGCGACCTGGATGGCGACGGCAGGGACGAGATCATGGTGGCTTCGCATGATGAGGCGCAATGGGGGCGGGATCTTCTGGTGATCTCATCGACAGGGTTCAAGAACGGTGGGAACCCGGTGTACACGGCACCCGCGAAAATCTTCCGTTATGGCCTCACCATGCGCCACATCGGCGATACCGATGGGGATGGTCTGCGTGAGTTTGCTTTGGCGGGGCAGTCGCATGATGTGTTGATCTATGAGATTTCCCCGTCTTTCGCGGTGACCCTGAAGGCCACCCATGTATTTCCCGAGGATGTGGGGCGGACGATGGAAGTGCTCACCGACCGCATGGGGGTGAGTCATCTTGTGCTGGGGCGCTGGGGTGGCGAGAGTTTCTACATCCTCAACATCCGCACGGGCACTTACATCGAGGTGCTCAAGTCGGCGGCCGGGATCAGCGACACCAGCACCCAGTTCGGGTGGAATGTGGGCAATGCCGGTGATTACGACGGCGATGGCCTTGACGACGTGGTCACGGCCTACAGGCGCGACAGCAACATCACCGACAGACATGTGATCTTCACGCGCTCCGGGGTGCATCTGACATCCCAGGACGTGCAGGGTCCCACTCAAACAACGGCGCTTGATGTCAAGGGTTTCACGCGCATGGTGCGCACCGAGAATGGTTCAGCCAACAGCGTACTCTCGTGGGTGGCGGGCACCAATTCGATTGAGCTGGTGAAATGGGCATCGGATCTCACCAACCTCACCGATGCCTCTGGCCGCAACATCGCCTTCCTCCAATGGCACCGCACAGGCAAACTGGTCGGCGGGACGGTGGCCACCAGCGACAGGGTGATCTCTACCGAAACAGTGCCATCAGGATCTTGGAGGCAGGTGGATCTTCGGATCGATGCCGACACCGAGCGTTTTGACCTCAATATCGGCTCCAACATCTATTCGATCCCCACCCCCAAGGCGCTGGCGCCCCTCACGGCGATGGCCAGATTGCACGTGGGCGGGGGGACGAGCATGCAGGCCGATGAGGTGGGCCTATGGTCAAGGGTGCTTACTGACACCGAAATTTCAGAAATCCAGGCCAATCCGGTGAATTCGGGCACTTCGGCACCTGTGGTGGCCTTTGTGTCACTCACACCGGCCTCAGGCAGTTTCCTGACCAGTGTGCCGCCCATTGTGGCCACGCTCAATAACATCGGTGTAAGCTACGATGCGACAAAAATCTTTGTCACTGTCGATGGCGTTACCTATCACGACACCCTCAACATCCAGGCCAATGCCCCGCCTCGCACGGTGACTCTGGCTTCCTATGGCGATGGAACGCCTGTGAACGTGGTCTGCCAGGTGGCGGACAATTTTGGGAATGTGTTTTTAGCCAACACCAGTTTCTCAGTGGATGGCCATGCGCCTGTGTTTACTGATGATCATCTGATCAGCGGGAGTTATTTCAAAAGTACAGGTCCGAGTTTCAGCGTGAGGTGTGTGGATGCAGGTTCGGGCCTCAACCCCGCCTCGGTGGAGATTTCTGTGGATGGTGGCGCCTTCACGGCTACAGGGGTGTCAGTGGCGGGCGACAGGGTGTTTGTCACGCTTTCGGGATTGAGCGATGAGGCCCCGCACGCGGTGCGTTTTAGGGGTGCCGATGTCAATGGCAACTCAAATGGCACCGCCCCCTTCGAGGTTTCCTTCTTTGTGGATACGCTTTCACCCCAGCTCGATGATTTCTTCCCTGTGAGCGGTGGGCATCTTGCGGTGGAAGGGGATTTTGGCTCCTCCATTGCGGATTTCAATTTTGATCCGGGCATTGCGGGAAGCCGGATCGTGACTGTGGACTATCCCGGCACATCATTCTTTGATGTCACCAACCATGCCGGGCTGACGATCTCGCCGACAAACTGGCTCCATACGGGCCTCACGCAGAGCCAGCTTGTGCCGGGGCAGGTGTACACGGTGTTCGCGTCGGTGCGCGATGCGGCGGGCAACTGGGGTTATGGGCAGACCACGTTTACGGTGGCGGTGGCGCCGCAGATCGTGTCGCTGGATCCGGCCAATGGTGGCACCAGCACATCCGTGCCGATGACGGTGTCGGGCGCCTTTGCCACAGGGGGGGCTTATGCTCCGCTGAATACTACTCGGTGCCAGGTGACGCTGGATGGTGTGATCCAGACGGGGGTGGTATTTACGGATTCGGGTTTCACCTTCAATCCTGGCGCCCCATTCAACGCCGATGGCCCCCACACGATGGTGGTGCGGATTGAGAACATCTTCGGCTACAGTGCCAGTGCCACCAGCTCGTTCACCAGGGATGCCAATGGGCCTGTGATTGCGCCCTCCAGCTTCAGCGATGGGGGTCTGGTGATCACGGGCGATGCGGTAGTGTGGTCAATCACGGACGCCATCTCAGCGGTCGCCAGCGCCCAGGTGCGCTTTGATACCGGGTCATTTGTGGCGCTCACGCCTGCAGGGACTGGCCTTTACAGTCATTCTGGTGCCGGGCTTGGCTTCGGCCTTCATACCTATGAGGTCCAGGCGTTTGATGCGCTGGGCAACATGGGCCTGCGCGTGGGGAGCTTCACGATGGCGCCTGTGGGCACAGTGCCGCTAACGGTGGAGCAGACAGCTCCAGTGACCACAGCTGGTCAGTTGGATTTGTTGTGCCATACAGCGGCCTTTGCCACGGTGGATGTGACGATAGCGGGGACCGTGCATACCCAGATCGCCAATGTCACGGGTGACGCTGTGTTCAACAATCTGCCCATCGCCCTGGGCGTACTGACGGTTACGGTGGAGGCTTATACGATCCCCTCTGTGAAGACCACGGTGAACCACAAAGTGCGCTATGCGGGCTCGGCTCGGGTGTGGGAGCTGGATGATTATTACCGCGCCACCGGCCATATCCAGAACCTGTCGACCACCAAATTGGCCGATGCGCTTGATGACTTTGAAACAGTGGGTATGGTGGATGGAGATGGGTTTGAGCTTTACCAGTATGACGATGCCAACAACATCACCTCGGTGAGCCATGATGGCGTGTTGCATTCAGGCATTTCCAACAACATGAACGAACTCCAATCCATAGGTCCCATCCGCGACAACATGGTTTATGACGATGTGGGCCGCCTGACCTCATTCACCGCTGATGGCGTTTTGCGCAGACTGACGTGGAATTTGAAGGATGAGCTGATTAAGGTCGAAAAAGGGCCTGATGTGCCTGGCCTGAAGACGGTGGCTGAATACGGCTACCACCCTGATGGGATGAGGGCGTGGAAGAAGGTTTACGCGGCTGATGGCACCACGATCACGAAGTGGGAGCATTATTACGGCGTCGGCATGAGCGTGAACGAGGTTTATGCGGTGAGTGCTGGGGTCGAAAGCGCCGACCCGACCAAGGAATTTATTTACGAAGGGCTGGATCGTCCGGTCGTGATGTTTGCCAATGTGGACACTAACGCAGGAACCGGCTTCCAAGGCCGCGAAGCCTATTATTTCCACTCCAACCCCCGAGGCGATGTGTATGCGCTGACGAATGAGGTGGGGGCTGTCGTGGAGCGTTATACGTATAGCGCTTATGGGGCGGTGACGGTGCAGTCGGCGAGTTATGCCACGATTTCCACATCGGCCTTCGGCAATGTGTTTTTGAATGGCGGGAGTTTCCACGATTTCGAGACTGGGTTTGATCAGATGAGGTTTAGGTACTATGACCCGGTGATGAGGGGGTTCCTTAGTAGGGATCTCATGGAGGACGATAGCACGGGTAATCTGTACGCGCCGTATGAGCGTAATCCAGGGACTTATAGCGATCCTTGGGGCCTCATGCTTGTGGCTATCGATGGAAGTAATTCCAAAGAAACCGTTTTGTATGAAGATTTAAGAACTGGCGTACACTTGCCCGAAAAAAATATCGCGCCTTTGTTTAGGGGCAAGGCAATGAACAGCTTCATTTACAGCTTCTACAACGACTACAAGGCCAAGGATAATGAGAAGAAAATATACGCATCTGGCCCCAATACACTTGGATCGGATACGGAAGCTATTTTCGAGGGGCTTCTCAAGCAGATTCTTGAGGAGGTAGAAAAGAATCCATGCGAGGAAATCAATATTGTGGGTCACAGCCGGGGTGGACATATTGCAAATGAGTTGGCACGTGCATTGGGCGAGAGGGGGATCAAGGTCAACTTTGTGGGGGCTTATGATCCCGTTGATATGACTCCAGGCTTTGGTGATGGAGAAGATGTTCCTGAAAATGTGGAACATGGAGCGTATGCCTATTCTGACTCTAGTGTGAAATCAAGGGCTTATTTCAACCGCGTAGACGATGGTTCAGACGATGATGAGCGTATAGGGCGGAGGCCTTTTAAAACAACTCACAGTGGCATGGGAGGGGATCCTCATGGTGGCGATGCTAGAGGTTTAAACCCCCCTAGGTTTACTATTTCCAGGGATCAACGCTATAGGCATTCAGCTGATGTGGATAAGTGGATTAGAGACCGTGCCACAAAAGCCGGAATCAAATTTAATAACAACTCAAATTGGTATGTAGGCAGTCAGTATGAAAAGAATGCAAAATTGCCCGGAGATGCAAAAGGAAAGGATGTGAGGCATCCATGTACAAAGTAGCCCATAACGCCCTGCTAATTGTTCTGATGTTTGTGACTTCATGCAATAACGAAAAGGAGTCCGCGAGATTTTATGTCCCAGATTCATTTGAGGGTTCAGTCTTCTTAATACTCGATAAAGATTCTGGGCAGGATCCAAAGATAGTTGATGGCATTGCCACTTATGAATTTGACTCCAAAGGGGCTTTGCGAGTTAAGGGCTATGAGCCAATCAAAAATGTGTGGATTAAGGCATTTACCTATTCAGGAAAATCCTTGTATTTAACTAAGTTGTTTTGGGGAGTCCCAGCCGAAGGGTGCCTACATGTCACCGAATTTGAGATAACCCATGATAAGAGCACTGATCTGGATATGATTTTAGATGTTGAGGAGGAGCTCAAAAAAAGAGGGGTTTCAATCCGTGTCAAGAAGTAATCGCCGTGCTGTTCCGCCACCCACCCCCGACGCCCACATCACACGGCGGGGGGAGGCAGATTTTTTTGCCAAACAACCCAATGTTGACGTTCGAACTGTGTCCCCTTAACCCTGCCGCCAGGTGAACCGCATCGCCAACTCAAAAAGCGGCATCAAGTCTTTTGGTTCGAGCTGTATCCCCTTAACCTCGCCATTTTCATGCCCCCTCCGGGGGCCATGAAAATCGTGAGAATCAAGGGATCACTCACCCAGCGGGTGACTGCGCTCCTCGGGCCTGGCGGCCCTGCGGTGCTCATGACACTGTATACGCCCAGGAGGGCGCATACAGTGTGCGAGTCCCTTCATCCTCGCCAATTTTATTTTTGGCGAAAAAACGAACCTAAGTCTTTCATTCCCTAGGGGGTTGGGAGGGTTAGAGCTTTATCAACACTGTGAGAGGGTCAAGGGGATAAAGCTCGAACCGTCATGCAAAGTGTTGATTGTTATCAAAAAGCGAATGTTTTTGGTTCGAGTCTCTTTAACATACATTAAGGAAATTATGCGAACCACCAACTGGAAGCATCTGCGCTTGACGAAGCCCAGGTGACCCTCGCTGGTGATTCCACCGATTCGTAAAGTCCGGTCCTGCGACTGACTCATGCGCGTAATGCATGGGTATAAAATATGGATATGGAATCCAATGTGGAAGTCACCCCTGAAGTGCTCAACGTTCTCGTGGCGCACCATGAAAAGTTTTTGCGATTCCTTCAAAGTCGGGTTCAGAGCCGGGAAACGGCGGAGGACATTCTCCAAAACGCCTTTGCCAAGGGAATTGAAGTCCAGAATTCTTTGCGTTCCCAGGACAGCGCTGTGGCCTGGTTCTTTCGACTTCTTCGCAACGCCCTGACGGACCATTTCAGACGCCAGGATGTTGAAGACAGAGCCCTGGAAGGAATCTCCTGGAGCACGGAAGAATCCGAAGATCCAGAACTCGAAGCGGTCATCTGCGCTTGCATCAATGACCTCATACCTACCCTGAAAGAAGAATACGCCGATATTCTTCGACAGGTCGATCTGGAGGGGGTGCCGATCAAGACTGTCGCCCAGGCCGAGCACATTACGGCCAACAACGCCATGGTGAGGTTGCATCGCGCCCGCAAAGCGCTTCATGGACGGCTCGTGCAATCCTGCGGCACGTGCACGGCTCACGGGTGCCTGAACTGCAGTTGTCAGCGGAAAAAAACACTGTAAGGTTTCGGGCCCTTGTGCGTCTGCTGGGGTAAAGGAGTGCCCCATGAGCATCAACAGTCAAAACCCCGAATTGTGCCCGGTTTCTGGCCACAAGCTGGGTTCTATGGGAGAGCCCGTGACAGTGCGTCACAACAGCGCTGATATTCAGTTGTGCTGCCTGGGGTGCGTCCTAAAGCTTCCTAAAGAATCGGGAATCCGCCACCTTCTCCGACGCTGGTTTGGCGCTTTTCTGGTCACGGGAACCGGGTTGACAACCCTCCCCCTTCAGGCGAGCCCCGAGGCCCGACCCGAGATCACCCAGGAGGCCCAGGAACAGGATGAGTATCCCCTCGAGACTTGTGTGGTGTCGGGACTCAAGCTCGGATCCATGGGTGACACTGTCATTCTGAAATATAAAGGAGTTGAAGTCCGGTTCTGCTGCTCCGGATGCCCAAAGGCCTTCTTGAAGGACCCCGAACCGTACCTCAGGAAAATAAAGGATGCCAAGTAGTCCAAGCCGTCATTCAGATCGCCCTTAGACGTCAATCTGGGAAAACGGAGACAACAATGACTCGGGAACTCGACAAGATCACGCACACCTGCCCCATGCATCCGGAGGTGATCCATCAGGGCCCCGGGATCTGCCCTGACTGCGGCATGGCCCTGGAACCCATGGCTCCGATGACGGATGAGGGGACAGATTCGGAAATGGTGGACATAACCCGCCGATTCCGCATCTCGGCCGTCCTGACGGCACCCATCTTCGTCAGCGCGATGATCGAGATGGTCCCAGGACTTCCCCATCTCCCCGCATGGGTCCAGTTCGCCCTGTCCACCCCTATCGTTTTGTGGGGTGGATGGCCCTTCTTTGTTCGAGGCGCCACATCTGTCCGTCACCTGAAGCTGAACATGTTCACGTTGATCTCGCTCGGAACAGCGGCGGCCTACGGGTTCAGCGTCATATCTGCCTTTGTCCCCTCATGGCTTCCACATTCTGCACATGGCGCACTGTACTTTGAGGCGGCCTCTGTCATCGTGACGCTTGTGCTGCTGGGTCAAATTCTTGAGCTTCGCGCCCGGCGTTCCACTCGAGACGCTATTGGCGCCCTGCTAAAACTTCAGCCCAAGACTGCCAGAAAGATTGAGGGCGACTCCGAACTTGATGTTCCCCTTGAGCACATCCATCCCGGGGACAGGCTCCGAGTAAAACCCGGGGAGAGGATCCCTGTTGACGGGGAGGTCCTGGAGGGAACGAGCCACGTTGATGAATCCATGATGACGGGCGAATCTCGGCCAGTCTCGAAGGGCCCCGGTGGGAAGGTCGTGGGTGGAACCCTCAACGGAAGTGGTGGGTTCACCATGACCGCCCTGAAGGTGGGCGGGGACACCCTGCTGTCGAAAATCATCCACTTAGTCGGAGACGCCCAACGCAGCCGGGCCCCCATTCAAAAGCTCGTCGACAAGGTCTCGGCCTGGTTCGTGCCCGCAGTTCTCCTGGTCTCTGTGGCGACGTTCTTGACGTGGGCCGCCCGCGGCAGCTGGAACGAGGCCCTTTCCTACTCCGTCGCCGTGCTGATCATTGCATGCCCCTGCGCCCTGGGGTTGGCCACGCCCATGTCTGTCATGGTGTCCGTCGGACGGGGAGCGCATGGAGGCGTGCTGTTGAAAGATGCCGAGGCTCTCGATCGCCTTGAAAAGATCGACACCCTGCTGGTCGACAAGACGGGAACCATGACGGAGGGCAAAACGCGCCTGACCACCACGATGACCTCGGGGCGTCTTGAGGCGAATGAGCTCCTCCGTCTGGCCGCGGGCCTGGAACGAGGCAGTGAACATCCTCTGGCGCACGCCCTCCTGACCGCGGCGAAGGAACAGGGCCTGATACTTCCCGATGTCACCGACTTCAAATCACACACGGGGCGCGGTGTGGATGGAACCGTGGGGGGTCAGCGCGTTGCCCTGGGGAGCGCCGCCCTGGTGAAGATCTCATCGGAGACGGCCGCGAAGGCTGATCGCCTTCGCCGTGATGGATCAACCGTGATTTTCATGGGGATCGACGGAACTGAAGCGGGCCTGTTTGCGGTCAACGACCCCATCAAGTCCGCGGCTCCCGGCCTGGTGAAGGAACTTGAATCCGAAGGTATCCGTACGGTCATGGTGACAGGAGACCATCGGGATACCGCCCTGTCCGTGGCCGAGAAGCTGGGGCTTCATGAGGTCGAAGCGGAAATCATGCCTGAGGAGAAAGCCGAGGTCGTCAGGCGATTGCGGGCCCAAGGTCACGTGGTTGCCATGGCCGGCGATGGCACCAACGACGCACCCGCGATGGCGGCGGCCGATGTGGGAATTGCCATGGGCACCGGTACTGACGTGGCCATCGAGAGCGCCGGGATTACGCTTTTGCAAGGGGACCTTGAAGGACTCCTCAGAGCCCTGCGCCTGAGCCGAGCCACCATGAGCAACATCCGCCAAAACCTTGTCTTCGCATTTCTCTACAATGCTCTTGGCATTCCTATCGCTGCCGGTGTCCTGGCGAGTTATGGGGTAACCATGAACCCGATGATCGCGAGCGCCGCGATGAGCCTGAGCTCCGTCTCGGTCATCGTCAACTCGCTTCGGCTGCGCCACGCTCGAATCTGATGCGTCAGTCCGTGACCTTCAAGCCCGCAAACAGTTCAATTTGAACCGCGGGTCAATCAATCGGCATCCCGAACTCTGCGCGATGGTCGATACCTGTTTCTGAATTGAAGATTGTCAGCACATCGCTGTGTCGGTCAACTTCATCAACAGAATGATCAATGATTTCTGAAAGTTCGCCATCGTCATCGTATATGTACTAGCGTCCTACTGCGCATTGCCATACTTGATCTCCGTAATACGCGATCCATGTTTGAACCCACTGCGCATGATCTTTTCCTCAGGGCTGGAGATGTGGTAAATATTCCAGCGCCCAAATCCCAAAAAAATGACGTTAGAACTTTATCCCCTTAACCCTCTTGCATCGGTATCCTCAAATTTGATGAAAGAAGGGGCATCAGGAAATCCGGTTCGAACTTTATCCCATTAACCTCGCCAATTATTCGGCACATTTTTGATCACATCAAATGGGTGCGGGCTAAGCGCTCGCGTTAGCGACAGTCTTTGGGGCAAAGGGGGTTGTGGATCAAGGGTGAGCCTAACCCCACTCATGTCAATCAAATGATAAATGTCATTTGTATAATTTCTGATCATGAGCATCAACCATTTGTTATTAGACGCCTTACATGGTTCATTCAGTGGATATGAATCCTTGCATCAAGCCTTGCGTGGAGTCACTGAACAAGAAGCTCTGTGGCAGATCCCGTCATTTGCCAACACAGTGCAAGTCAATCCTTGGCCTCAAGAAGGTACTGTTCATTTCCAAGTGGCTCATATCAGCAACTGCAAACGCAATTACATTGTTTGCATCCAAGAGAAACGCACCGACATTTCTTGGCTTGATCGCGAACGTAGCAACACGTTTCAAGAAGATGTGAATGAATTGAAAAAGTATCATGAAGAGATGTGCGATGCTGTCAAATTGTTGAATGATGACGACTGCAACGCGATAGTTTTTAAATCAACAACTCTATTTCAGTACATCCATGAAAGAATCCGGCACGATATTTGGCATTGTGGACAAATCGCCGCTTACAGAAGGCTCTACAAAGACATGGTGCTTTCTAAAAAATAGCATGACAAACCGATTTCATTAGAATCGGGATCCAAGTTGTTTTCGAAATATTTCGATGACTTTATTTCTGTAGCATCGAAATAAACCCCAATCAAGCCCCTCGATGGGAAAGCCTCCGTGTCGCCCTGGCCAGCCCCAACAGCAACCAGCGGGGTCAGTCAGTGTGCCGAGATTATGAGGGAAGCCCTTAGAGAGGGGGGTGATGACCCAGAGGGAGGGGCATCATGGAGCCCTCTTCACCATGGACAGGAGCTTGGAATCCACGGAGTAGCGGCCGCCACCTGAGCACAGGAGGGACAGCGCCAATCCCACGGCCAGGATGAAGAATTCGATTCCCTCACCTTGCTGTTTCCCCATCCAATTCATGAAGAAGCCGTTATGGAGGTGGACCTGGATGGCGGCCACGGCCATGGTAAAGCCCACGCCCAAGGCCGAAATCCGCGTGAGTGCTCCCGTGATCAGGCCAAGCCCTCCGAAGAATTCGGCAACGATGGCCAAGAAGGCCAAGGGGGTGGGGATTCCCATGGTTTGGGTGAAGAAATTCATGGTGCCTTCGAAACCGTAGCCTCCAAACCAACCCAGCAGCTTTTGAGCACCATGGGGGAAGATCATGATCCCCAGGGCGACTCGGGAAAACAGGGGGGCCCACTGGGATTCTTGGGTGTTCAGTATTCGATAGATCATTTCAATCCTCCTTCATCGGGGTTTTGCAAACAGGGAAAGTCCAAGGCGGCCATGGGGCCCTCGCGGCGGGAGGGCCTCCCAGATAGATGTTTAAACAAGTAAATGTCCAAAAAAAGTCTCATGCCTCATTCCTTGCGGCCACGAGCAGATCATTGAGGGCGTTCAAATCCTTCTTGCTCATGTGCTTGAAGAGCGACACGTGGAACTCATCGAGTGTCTTGTGAAGCCCTTGGATGAGCTCCATGCCCTTCTTGGTGATGGAGACATAGACCACGCGACGGTCCTCCGTGCAACGGCGCTTGTCAACCCATTCGAGTTTCAACAAGCGGTCCACCAGGCGGGTGATATCGGGTTCCCTCGTGATCATCCGCTCGGAAATAGAGGTGGTGGGAAGCCCCTCGGGGCCGGCACCCTTGAGAATCCGGAGGACGTTGTACTGGACCTGCGTGATCCCCATGGATTTGAAGACTTCATTGGCCTGCGCCGTGAGAACGGAATGCGTTCTCATCAGGTTGATGTAGGCCTCCGTCTCGATGTTCTCGAAGGGCTTGCTCATCTTCAGTTGTTTTTGAAGCTTGGATGCCATGGCCTTAATATATGTTACAACAACTAATGTGTCAACAACAATTTGGCGGCATCAAAGTCGATCTTTTCATCCATAACGATGTTTTTGGCCTAGCCTCACGATGCTGGCGGTGCCCCGTGCGGACCTTTTCAGCCTCAAGTGCTCTTGAGGCCCGCCACCTCATAGAGGCGGTGCAGCCCGGAGCGGCCCGGGAAGCGTGCCCTCACAGTTTTCCCCAGTTGCAACTTGTTCCCGCAATGCTTCCGCACGGCTTCCGATACAAGGATGGATGTGGAGTATGTTTTGTTGGACGCCTCGATGCGGCTGGCGATGTTGACCACATCGCCGATGACCGTGATGCGGTGATCCGAGCAGCCACCAACCGAGCCAAAAATGACATGGCCGCAATGGACCCCGATGCCCATGCAGAGGGAGCGTCCAAAGTGGCTTTTGATCCGGCCCACCAGTTTGTCGAACTCCGCTTTCATTTTCACCGCAGAGCGAACAGCCTGCACGGCGGCGTCCTTTTCTCTGTCATGTTCAAAGACCGCCAGGAGGCCGTCTCCCATGTAGGCGTCGACACGGCCACCAAAGCTTCCTATGGCGGAACTCCAACGGCGGAAGACAAGGTTGAGCACATACATCACATCATGGGCCGGGAGTCGTTCGGCGAACGCGGTGAACCCCCTAAGATCGGCGAAGAGGATGGCGGCACTTCGCTCGCGTCCCACCGAATAACTTCGGATCGGGGCATGGTCCTTTAAGGCCTCCCGGACGAGTGCCTTGTCCTCGTCATCGAGCACAAGACGGCGGACCGTCATCGATGTGCGGACCTTCAATTGGCAGGCCAGACGTATCTCAGGGGGGAACCCCAGTTGTTTAGCGAGGGTCTCCTCCTTGCCCTTGCGTTTCGGGCATCCGGCCAGCCCCTTGATGACAACAACCCGGCATGTGGAACAGCGGCCTTGGCCTCCACAGGAGTGGGCCAGAGGGATTCCGGCTTCTAGAGCTCCGTGCAGCAGCTGTTGTCCCCGTGGAACTTGGACAGAGTTGTTGTCGGGAAGGAAATGGATGACCGGCGTTTCCGCTTTCACCGATGTTGCGTGGTTCCGCATGGTCAATGTCCCCTTTCGCCCAGGTCTCCACGTGTGGGTTCCAAGCCATTGTCTGTGCCCAACGGCCTAAATCCTGCCACAACTGACATGTGGACTCATGGCCTATTTCAGCGGGTCATTTATCGCCTTTTCAAGGCCTGGCACCATTACAATAAAAAAACAGTACTTATTTCTTTCGTTCCCAATCGTCTGTAGGGGTGAAGTGATGACAGAAGCCATAAAAGGGCAGCTTGAAGGCTACCTGCCGCAAATCAGGCAGGTGGTCTCGAGGATCGCCAAGGACCAGGGGGTCCTTGATGACATCACGCAAGAATGCTGTGTGTGCATCATCGAGAAAGAACATCTGTGGAGCTGTGAACAAGGGACGCTCGGAAAATGGATCAATGCTTTGACGAGACACGTCACGATCGACTACCTGCGCAAGCATTGGAGGCGCCCCGAGACCTTGGCCTCGGACGACGGATTGATCGAGGCACCCGCGGACAGGGACTTTTCCATCGAGGATATTCGCTGGGTGGTCAGCCAGTTCCAGCATCTGACACCCATGCAGAAAAAAGTCATGCAATTGAAATACATCGAGGGCATGAAGGGTGTCGATATTGCACGGGAATTGGATATCACCCCGGCAACCGTCTCTCAATACGCGATGCAGGCCCTGGAAACCCTGAGAAGGAAGGCGAGATCCGAGGGGCTGCTAGCCATGGTGTTGCCGTGGAATTGGGATCTCAGCGGAATCATCATGGAGGTGACTATGGGACTTAAAGCCAAGACGGTTGTTGTGGGCCTTGTGCTGGTCGGTACCGGAGCGATCGGGACAAAAATGATCGAGCCCTATTTTGAGAACGACCGTGCCCTGCAGGGGAGTGTCGAGGCTTTGGCCCTCAGTCAGTCACGGAGTGAAAGGGAGCGCCTGGAGAACGAAAACAAGTTATTGCTCTCCGAAAGGGACGAATCCAGGAAGAGACTGGCGCAGCTGTCCGAGGAAATCGGCAACCTCAAGACCAGAATGGAAGCCACGTCTGCGGCCAGTCCGGGGGCCAGCCAGGCCATGCGCCTCCCATCGGGAGAGACCTTGGATCAGGTGGTGGGCATGGTCAAGGCTATCGACAGTGCCACGTCTGCAAAGCAGTGCACCGAATTGATCAACAAGCTGATCCTTTTTGGCAAGGCTTCCATTCCGGAAATCAAGGCCCTTTTGAGTTCCAAGGGCAATCACATCTATGACGGCAGTGAATCCCCATCCCAGCAATATGGCGAATACCCCAGTTTTAGAATCGGCCTTCTGCACGCCCTGCGGGAGATTGGTGGAACGGAATCCCTGGAAGTGGCAAAGACATTCCTGCCCTCGGCCCAGGACCCCCTGGAATTGTTTGAGATCACGCAGTTCATCCTGGATTGCGACCAGGATGTGGGGGCTTATCAATCCCAAGTGTCCGATTCGCTAAAGGGTATCTTGGCGAGGGAGTCGAAGAGTGTCGCCTGGCAACAGACGCCGGAATTTGCCCAATTGCAGCGAAGGCGCAACGATTTTTTCAACAAGCATGGCTACAAGGCCATCCAAGAATACTCGTCATCCGCCCAGGAGGAGTATAAGGAGATCGAGCGTGGACTCATGGCCCTCGCCGAGGATCAGGCTCAAGTGGGGCGGGTGATTGACACCTATGGATTGCAATTTGACATGATCTTTTCCATGGGACTCACCGAGGAACTCCTTCCCACCGTTGAGGACTATGCCAAGTCGGGTGCCAATCGTTCGCGTGAGGCCTTTGCTTTCCTGGCGGCATCGAGAGACAGTGATCGAGCTCTGCGGCTGATGAAAGACCTGTATGCTGACCGGAGTGACAAGTCGGCCGCCACCATGCAAGGCGTCCTTGAGGGCATTGCCCAAATTCATTCGCCCGATGCCCATGACTTCGTCAAGGAGATCTTTTTTGATCTGGATGCGAACGAACAAAGGGCAGTCCTGAGCGCACTCAACACGGGTCTCAACAACACGGGTGGTTCAGCTTCGTACTGCAACCCCTTCACGAAGCAATACAACCACAGCCAGAGACGTGGCGTACCCATGCGTCCCGTGACCCGCGAGATGTACCAGCGTGTCTTGTCGCTCCTTGATTCACTGGAGCAGTCGCCACAGTGCACGGCAGCCATCAAACAGGAGATCCGGGCTGAAAGGGAGAGTGTCCGCAGATACATGAGGTGAGTGGGTTTGTTTTAGGTTAACCCTTGGGCCGTACCCTTTTTTCAACCCAGTCCGGGTAAGAGACGAACCCGGCCCTGTCTTGCAGCCCGCTTTCCCTGCGCAGGCTACGCATGTCAAGGATCTCCATCCGTCCGCGCAGGATGCGGATCCAACCCTGGCTTTTCCAGGCTGCCATGACGATGTTGACGGTTTTGGGGGTGAGGCGGCACAGTACGGAGAGATCCCTTTGCGAGATGGGGATGTGCACACTGCGGCCCTGAACCTTGCCGGTGAGGCTGGCCAGCGTGAAGAGAAACCGGGCCACCCTTTGGTTGGAGGACTCTGTGGACAGCATGATGAGAAAGTTGCGGAGGAGATTGGCATCACGCAGCCTTCTGACGTACATCAGCTGGGCGATCGGAACTTCCTGCATCATCGTGACATGCCAGTCGCCAGGGATCCTCCACAGGTGGGTGGGGCACATGGCTCGGGTGCCACCCTGTTCAAAGAGGGGTGGCCCAAGCTGGGACGGCTTCCAGTTTGGTGGGTCGTTGAGGATCGCCCCCGTTGACCGAAGTAGTTGATAGTGGCCGCCCGTGCTGTCGATGAAGGATTCGGCCACGGCACCCCTGATCACAAGGAACAGGTCATCCTTGAAGTTCCGGATGGTTTTTTCCAGGACTTCATTTCTTTTCAGGGAAAGGGGGCCTCCTTTTTGCAGCCACGTGAGGAGGATGTCCTCGGGCAGGGAAAAACCCGTCAAGGAGCGGGCGGTGCCCAGGGCCAGTTCCAACTTGGGATTCATGATGAAAATGATAGCCCATAACCCGTTTTGGTTTACCCAGGTGCATGACAGAGGTGTATTTCAACACGGCGGTCCTCAGAACGTCGTGGGCGGTCTCAAATCGTCGTATACTTCAAGCCTCAATTGAGGGGTTTGGCAATGAGGCATGCTTCTCGAAATCCAGGGTTCATCCTGATCATTGTCGTGGCTTTGCTGGGTGTGCTGGCCTTCATGGCACTCAGCATCGTGCAGATCTCCACGGAATCGCGCAAACTGTCACAGAATCAAGTCAGCCAATCTCGGACAAGAATGATGTGTCGTTCGGGATTGGAGTCAGCCATCTCCCGCCAGTTGGCCATGATCCCGGGATCTGATTGGACGTTTGGCCTCCAATCTGGTGCCGATCTTGATCAGACATCGGTGAGCGTCAAGGATCTCAACGGATGCCTGAACATCAATGATGGCATCGAGGCGGGCAAGATCGATCCCCTGCTCAGTGGCAGTTATGTGGCCAACCAGGTTGATCCCTGGCCAGGGGAGGTCCCCGCCAGTCCATGGCCCCATGGGGTGAATCCCGTGAATGACCCCGTGGTGGTGTCGGGGATGATCAATCTCCGCATCAGGGCCCTGCTCAATGCCTATGGCGATGCCCATCGGTACGTGGTCACCCCTCAGCTGGGATGGCCCGGGCAGGGGGGTCATCAGCCCCAGACATCCTTCGAGTTCACTTCCACAGATTCGGGTGTGAGGGGAGTGTCGACTCCGGGGCGCGATCCAATGGGCAATACGCTCCAAACACCCGAAGACATCGCTGCATCCAGCACGGGCTTGGGCGACCGGATCATTGCGGCTCGCCCATCCGGTGGTTACCAGCGCTTGGAACAGATCAGGGATCTGGTGGAGGACTGGTGGGCGGATCACAAACCGACTGGCTACGTCGGAACCCGTAGTTTTTTCGACATCATCAGTGCCGACCTGACCACGACTTCGTTCGAAGACAACCGCTTTTTTCGCCTGGAGAAAGAACACGGCAAGTATTTCGGCGACGTGACCCAGTATCAGGTCACCATGCCGCATTGGAATTTCCTGGAGACGGCTCCGCCCAATTTCCAGGATGAACTCACTTTCAGGCCCCATTCGGTCCCCTTGATCAACCTCAACAGCGCCAGCGATCTGGTGAAGGCGGCCGTTTTTTACGCGCCTTCAAACGTCTCCTACATTGCCGAGGGGGCCTGGATCGACCTTCTGACAGGCCCTGGCATCCCGATCAAGAGTCCCCGAGAGTGGCTGGCCACGGCCGGTCCGGCCTTCGAACCTACAAGGATCAAGGAGAACGGCTATCCACTCGTTTCCAATGGCAATCCTCCGCCCAAGAATGTGCAGAGGCAGAGGCTCATGTCGCTCACCGATGCCTTGAGACTCTCGAATAGATACCGTGCGGAAGCCAGCCCGGTGAGCTTCCCCCAATTCACCCAGTGGTTGGTGAACATTCGGAAAGATGGCTCCAACCCGATGGTCTACGAAAGGGCATCACCCCGCACCTTTGAATCGGCCCGGTTGCCATTGACCACCAAGAGGGGTACACCATCGAATGGCATGGCCGCCGAACCGGCGTGGTTCAGCCCCGAGTACATCGAGTACACCCTTCCCAACATCTTCAGTTGTGTCAGGCGCCTCCCGGGCTACATGGGGGCTCCGGCTTCCCTGCTGTCCCCTTACATCCAGGAAGGCGAACACTACAACCACCAGATGATGTGGCACAACTACTATGGACGTTGCCTCAAGAGTGTCGAAGATGTTGTGTTCCGCGAACACATTCCCAAGGTGTGCTTCCAAGGCCAGGGCTATGTGGAAATCAGGTCCCGGGCCCATTTGAAAGAGGGGGCCCAATCCACCCGTTCAAGCCTTGTGGTTTCAATGTGCCTGATGGAGCACAAAATTCTCCGCACCCAGGAAGATTTTGAAGCCAACACGGTGACGGCAGAAACGGATGCCGATATTGTGATCGGGCCTGAACCGCGGCATGCTTCCGTGGCACCACCGGTCCAGGCCTCCAAATATTTCGGTGTCGTGGGGCTCAGGGACCGAGCCGAAGGATACTCCGTGGTCGCGGCTCCCTGGAAACTTTCCTTGCCCTTTGACGGCTCCCTTGCCCATGAGCCCGCATCCAATTTCCTCCCTCGCACGGGAAGCACGGATCCCTGGGTCACGGATGCGGTGGTGGAGGAGCCCCCTGTGGAGTATCCGACCTTGGATGATGATTGGGCCACGGTGCAGGCCAAGCTCAACACCCTCCGCAATACGCCTCCGGCTCCCGGGAAAACCTGGAGAGTTCCACCCGTCGACCGGGACCTCAGGCATGAGCTTTTTTTGCATGATGCCCCTTGGTACAACATGCCCTTCACCAACGCCCCCCTTGTCGATCCCACGGATCCCAACGGACCGAACGAGGATGGATTGACCAACCTCGAATCCTTTTTCAAGCAGATGGAACCACATGGGATGTATTCGGACCAGGTTGACGGTACTCCACATCCCCTGACCGGCCAGAGTCCTGACCAATACAGCTGGAGTTGCACGCGGCTCGCCGGCTACGAGTCGTTTTTTTGCTGGGATCTGTGGGCCACATCGGGTCCTTGGGGTGCGGCCAACTGGGTCAATGGACCCCCGAGAGCCGATGACAAGGCCATCCAGGCTGCCGCCTTGGAGGGAACCGATCGGACCTTGTTCGACCGCGATTCTTTGGGTTCCGATCTGTCGCCATTCGGGGGGGTTTTCCTGTCTGCCCGGGGTCATGGTCCAAGGGCCACAGGAAAATTCAACGACTCTCTTTATCTAAGGCCCATGGATCTCTGGTTTCCCGGCGGGCCCGGCAGCACGCCGTCGCCCAATCCGTACCTTCCGGGCAAGGATTTCCACCGTGGCTATGTCTCGATGTGGGTGCGCATGCCCACGGGGTACCACTCCACGTTCAACCGCCGGACTCTCTTTCAGTTGACGTTGTGGGAGGCTTCGAAGATGTTGCCGACGGAGTTCCTGGGCCATGTCCCCACACCCACGGAGAACAACACGGTTCCCATTGCCGAGACGCACCCTCAACTCAAGACGCTCTACCGGCCGGTCAACCTTACGTTGTATCTGGAGGCGAACCCCTTCCCGCATGGTGAAGGGACGACACCCCATCCTGCCGGGGCACCACCAGCCGGAGCCACGGATGCCCTCTATTCTGTCGTTTTCAAGCATGACAAGGATAAGGGTCCCAGTGTTCCATGGACCACGGATCCCTCGATCACAGCGGCGTATTCAGGGATGCGAGTGCAGCCCTGGCCTCAATATTACAGCGCTCTGACTGGGAATTACCTCAATGGATACAACATCTTGGGCCTGCCCCTGCACCGCTACGATCTTTCCCCCAATAACCGGGCAGATACCTCGTTGCCATGGCCCGACTCGACGGTCAATCCGTCCGTGGAATATCCCCTCTTCTACAGCTTCGGATCCTATCCCTACAACGGTCCCCTCAATACAAACCCCAATTCCAATGCCAATGTAGCGAAAGAGCTGGAAATGGGCCCTTATGCCAACATCCCTGGCATGTGGCGACGTGTGGTGGCGCGATGGGATCTTGGCATTGTTCCCACGGCGGCCAATGCCCGCTATCAGCTGGCTTTGTCGACGGATTCGCACCGTACAGGCATCACCAAAATGGATACGGCAGCCTTGGTCCCATTCTCCCGTGAGTTTTCAACGTCGGCAGGGTATCAATTCGCCAGGGCCTACAACGGATTCCAGGATGGCAATATGGGCATGATGTGGTCTTTTGGTGAAATGCCTGTTGTTTACCAGCCGGCGGTCACGATCCCACCGGAATTGCATGACACAGGTCTGGGCTTTTACGAGGTGTTCAACGCCGGCGGTGGCGCCATCACCAACTTCAACAACCATGAGTATGAATACAACGACATGTTTTTGTTGCCCATGATCTCGAATTCCCAAGGCATGCCCAGTTTTTATCCCTATCCGACCATCCAGTCGGGAGGGGCCTATCCGGTGATGAGATTGAATTCCTGCATCGACAATCTGGTGATCCAGTTGGGTTGGCCGGGAGCTTCCGATGCGACCGCCATCGGGCGCCAAAGCGGGTTGCCTGGCCATGTGAATGGGGACCCCAACACCGCGGGCAGGCGCTACAACATCACAGCCAGCCCCCTGCGGGAACCCCGCTGGAGTCTGGACCCCCACCTGCCCGCCGGTGCCAAGCTGGTGAGGGTGGGGGCCAGGATCTACGACCTGCCCTTCCTGCACGACACCACGGACCTGCCGCCGTGGCAGGCTCCTCGCGTCGATTTTCAGGTGGCGGACGCCTCCGGCACGATTCCGCTGGATACATCCTATGCCACGGCAGCATCCTCGCCGGCCCATGCCAACTACGTGTACACGTCACCGGCTTGGCGGAGACCTGCGGCACCCGTAGCGCTTGGTGCCAACGCGCGGATCAGGCTGTTGTACAGGGCCGTTGATACCCGAGGCAATGCCCTGGCGGGCTGGAATTTCAGCGACATCCCCTGGATTGAGGAAGTGTCCTGGAGCTACATTCCCAAGCAAGTCCGGTATCTTTCCTTCCAATGGGAATGAACTAGGGGGGGCCGCCTTCCTTTGGGTTCAGCGGTTCGGCGCGGGGGGAGTCTCCTGGCCGGGTTGCATCCAGCGACCTCTCTGGCCATTCATGAAACCCCGGTCGGAGAACTCGTCGGAAATTTTCTTGTAGGCCTCCATGTTGGTCGACCCGATGACATGCTCGATGTTGGCATGGGTTTCATCATGGATGGCGGTGAATTTCTTCCGGATCTCCTCGCGGCTGGTCTGTGTTTGCCCGGAGGGTCCGGCCTCCCACTGGGCCCGCATCTCCTCCCGCACCGCATTCGTCTGTTTCTGCGCGTTGTCGAGGATTTCCTTGATCTCCTCGGTCTGGCTGGTGCTCAGGTTCAGTTTTTCCCCGAGGGTCGCGAGCATCTTGGCCTGGTTTTCCTCGCGACGCTTTTCCCAGCGGGCCAAATTCTCGGCGCGTTCCACCTTTTCCCTTTCCGTGAGGGCCGTTTCCACAAGTTGCTGGACCTTCTTCTCTTCCCAGCCTCCCGTCATCTCCTGCGGCCTGTCGCTTTCGGCATGGCTGGGTTCCTTGTTGGGCACGGTGGAGGGAGCGGCACTCGGTGCCACGGAAGGAGTCGCCGACTGGGTGGCGGCGGGAGCAAGAGCCGGGGTCGACTGGGTGAGGCGCAGGGTGGTCATTTCGTTCCTGAGGCGCTCGATCTCCCGGGCGTTGTCCTTGAGGGCCGCCTCCGTGCGCTGGAGGGTCGCCACCGACTGGGAGGTCTGTTCCTCCATGTCCTTCATCACCATGCTGTAGGTGCCTACCGAGGCGGCGGACACGAGGGCCAGATTGATGAGGGTGATCTTGAAGCTCATGAACTCTCCTATGGGTATTTGCGACTCCATCATACAAATTCCATGCCTGATGCAGAATGTCGTGATTTATTGGGAAAATGCAGGTTGTTGTTGGTGAATTCGACAATCTTCAGAAGATATACAATCACCAGAATCTTTGTAATTTCATACCCTAGGAGAGACCCATGAGCCTGAAACTTGGAGACATCGCCCCAAACTTCACCGCCGAGACCACCGAGGGCACCCTCGATTTTCATGCCTGGACGGGATCCTCCTGGTGTGTCTTGTTCTCCCACCCCAAGGATTACACGCCCGTGTGCACCACGGAGCTGGGCATGGCCTCGAAGCTCAAGGCTGAATTTGCCAAGCGAAACTGCAAGGTGATCGCCCTATCCGTGGATTCCGTGGCTGACCACAGGGGATGGATCAAGGACATCAACGAGACCCAGCAGTGCACGGTGGACTATCCCATCATCGCCGACGCCGACCGCCGGATCGCCAACCTGTATGACATGATCCATCCGAACGCCAGCGACAGCTTCACCGTGCGCAGTGTGTTTGTGATCGATCCCAAGAAGAAGGTCAGGCTCACCCTCACCTACCCGGCGTCGACCGGCCGTAATTTCGACGAGATCCTCCGGGTGATCGACTCGCTCCAGCTGACCGACAGCCACCAGGTGGCCACCCCGGTGAATTGGACCGAGGGACAGGATTGTGTGATCGTGCCCTCGATCAAGGATGAGGCCGAGCTCAAGGCGAAGTTTCCGAAGGGCTACAAAGTCGTGAAGCCCTATTTGAGGCTCACACCCCAACCCAATCTCAAGGCCTCCTCCAAAGGCTGAAGTGGCTCAGGTCGCTTCGTCTGCCAAGCGATATCCCGTGCCATGCACCGAGATCAGGTGCTTGGGATTGAGGGGGTCGGACTCGATTTTGGCCCTGAGGCGGTAGATCGCATTGTCCACGGCCCGGGTGCGCAGGCTTGTATTTCGATATCCCCAGACATGCCGCAAGAGGTCAGCGCGCGAGACGATTTCGTTGCGGTGGCTGTGGAGGTGGGCCAGAGTTTGGGCCTCCTGTTCGGTGAGGCTCACCACGCGTCCTTCCTTTGACAGCTCATGGCGGGCTATATTGACAAGCCAGTCACCAATCCTGAAGGAGGGAGGCGAGGATTGTCCACTTTGCTCGGAGCGCCGGAGTTGGACTTCGACTCGCGCCAGGAGCTCATCGGGTGAAAAGGGCTTCACCAGATAGTCGTCAGCCCCGGTCTTGAGGCCCTTCACGCGATCTTCGACACCACTGCGGGCTGTGAGCATGATGACGGGTGTCGCGGCTCCCTGACTCCTCCAGTGTTGAAGGAGCTCAATGCCCGGGCTTCCAGGGAGGTTCCAATCGAGGATCACAAGGTTGGGACGGTTCTTCTCAAAGGATGTCCGGCCCTCCTCTGCGGAGGCCACGGCAGTCACCCTTTGGCCGGCCCCTTCCAGAAGGGATGTCAGGGACAGCCTGAGTGAGAAATCGTCTTCCACCAGGAGGATATCAGCCATGGGAGGATTGTAGTGGAAGGCGGAGCGTGATCGTGGAACCCTCCTCAAGCACCAGCTTTCCTCCATGAGCCTTGGCCACTTCGGAGGCGGCCCACAGGCCCAGGCCCCTGATCGAGTCCGTGGATTCCGCCATGTCTTCAAGATCCCCCTCCATCCTGCGAAGGAGAGACTGTCGGGAGGGTTCCGGAATGCCCGGGCCCGCATCGCGAACGCGGATCACAGCCTCGCCGCCTTCTTGGAGCACCGAGACATTGACGGGCTCCCTGCCGTGGCGCAAGGCGTTGTCGAGAAGGACATCCAGGGCTTCATCAAGCCTTTCGGGATCCATCAAGACGGGGACCTTGCCGGAGCACTCGACCTTCAGGGACGGGATCTGGTGACTCCACCTCGTGCAGGCGACCTCGGCCCATTCCGCTAGATCCACAGGGACGCGGTCGATGTCAGGAGTTTCCTTGCGGCGCACAATGCTGAGGCCGCGCTCCAGGCCCCGGCTCAGCCGATCCGTCTCTGACACTATCAAGCTCAGAAACATGGATTTTTGGGATTCATCCATGGCGGGATTGGATTGCAGGGTGCCGGCCAACGAGCGGATGCTGGCGGCAGGAGTGCGGAGTTCATGGCTCAGACAGCCCAGGGCCAGTTCCCGCTCACGGGCATCCGCAAGGGTCATCTGCTTGAGCCACAACCTGCCGTTGCTGCTGAACAGACACAGGGCCAAGATGGTGGTGGGAATCGACCATGCATAGATGCCAATTGTGATGGCCAGGCAACTGAAGAGGTTGTTGAAGGGTCGTTCACCCTTGTGGAGAAGACTGCGATCGAAGAAACCCACGATGGCCCTGAGACCGTAGGTGAGGCCGATGCTCATGAAAATGACCTTCAGGGACCAGCCATCGAGGATCACAGCGGAGAGGGGAATCAGGTACAGCATCGAAACGGCTTCCGCTGTTTCAAGGATATCCCTTCGGGCTCGTTGGCGCTCTGCATGGGATGGGGATAGACGGTTCTTCCACATACCCGGATTCCTGCGGTACAAGTAAATCAAAATCGAGAATACGATCAAGTAGGGGTAAAGCACGTCGAAGTTCCAGTCGTCCATCAAGTTCATGGGGGCTCCTTTTCTGACAACAGTGTCGGGCAAGGCTTGTCTCAAAGTTGTCGCAGGTTGTCCCAAAAGGGTCTCAAATGGCGAAAAAAAAGGCCATCCTTTGGGGATGGCCTTTGAAAGCGTTTTCCTGGAGCTGGTTACGGCTTCGGAGCGGCTTCCTCTGAGCCTTCAGACTCCGCGGAGCCGGTGATGCCCTTGCGCATGTCGTCGAGCTTCATTTGAGGCACGATCGCCTTGGCCTTGGGGTCGGTGAGGGCCTCAAGCTGGGTACGAATCTTGTCGAAGGCCTCGACGTTCTTCTTGTTGGTGGCACCCTTGATCAAGAGGGCCAGGTAGGGGAAGTTCGCGTCGGGACCCTCAAGGATGTCCCCGGCAAGGTACTTGTCGAAGAGGTCGTTGGCCACTTGCTCGGCATTGCCCTTGTTGACCGAGCCCAGGATGCCCTTGAGGGCATCAGTCTTGTCGAGCTTGGCGCAGGCGGCAATGGCATCCTTGTCACCGGCCTCGGCCTTCTTGCGAAGATCCTGAACGGCCGTGTACTCGCCCTTGAGCTTGGCCAGGTGAGTCAGGTAGTTCTCAGGTCCACCGGCTTGATACCCGGTCTTGGCAACTTTCTTGCCATCACCGTCGATGAGAAGGATGGTGGGGTATCCAGCGATGGCGTATTGCTGGGCCAGGGACTGGCGGTATGCCTTCACCTCGGCAGCCACTTCCGTTTTCCTTGGGAAATCGATTTCCACAAGGATGAAATCCTTGGGAGCGCTGGCCACGAAGGCCTCGGTGCTGAACACTTCGTTTTTCAGCTTGATGCACCATCCGCACCAGTCGCTACCCGTGAAATCGACAAGGAGCAGTTTGTTTTCGGACTTGGCCTTGGCAAGCAAAGCCTTCCAGGATTCCTCGGTGGTCACATCGGACCAAGGACCCGCCTCCACAAAGAGAGGGGCACGGGGAGCGCCCGCAGTTGTCAGATTGAGAGCCGGTTGGGCCGAGGCGGTGGCGGCCAAGGCCAAGAGGGCTGTCAGATAGCGTGAGGTTGTCATGGGCGGGTCTCCTTCAAGAGTTGTGGTTGGAATGCGGATTCTAAACTTTCCTGTAATGTCACCCTGACCTAAGTTCCTTCGGACAAGCTACGCTTCGAAACGACGCAGTCCATTGGAAGATAAAAATCATACCACACAATATTCCATACATTCGCGATTGAATCTTCATCCCTTATATAATCCCCCGCACTTTTAGGTTTTTTGGAGAATCATGCCCATCGATCCCAAAACGGCCCAGTGGGCCGATGCAGAAATCAGGAAGAACAACCTCCCCGCCGCTGCCGAGAAGTTGCAGATGGGGCTCATGGCTTGCCCGGATGATGCCGCGGCCCGCAAGAAGCTCCGCATGGTGGCCCGCAAGAACAGGGTCAACAATCCCATCACGGGCATGGCCAAGATGGGGTTTATGGCCAAGATCACCAAGATGAAAACAGTCTTGATGACCAAGAAGGATCCAAAAGAGTACATGGTTGAAGCCGAGAAGGTGCTTTTCGAGGATCCAAACAACGTCGATATTCTCCTGCAAATGGCCGAGTATGCCGCCCAGTTGGGCTACATGGAGACCTCCAAGTGGGTGCTGGAGGATCTGACAACTCTCGATGAGAACAATGCCAGCATCTGGAAATCCCTGGGCAAACTCCATCACCGCCAACTCAAGAATTTCGAGGAAGCAAAGAAGTGCTATTCGCGGGTGCTCAAGGCCAACCCCCAGGATATTGAGACCACCAAATGGATCCGGGAGATCGAGGCCGACCAGACAATGGGCACCGGGAGCATTTCCGCGCGATCCAACCTGAAGGATGAATCAGCCACACTCCGCAGGGAACTCGAAAACAGGGTGATCCGCGGTTCCGATGATGCGAAAGCTCACGTGAAATACCTGATGGAGGACCTTGAGAAAGACCCCAAAAACACCAAGATCATGGAGAAGATCGCCGACCGTTACCGTCAGGGCGAAATGTACAAGGAAAGCATCGAGATGCTTGAAAAGGCCCTGGCCCTGGAGCCTTCGAACAACACCCTCAGGATGCGCATCGGCGACATCAAGCTCCAGCGTGTGACCAACCAGATTCAGAAAATCGAGGCCGCCCTTCTCAAAGACCCGAACAACGCCGACTACAAGGCCAAGCTCGCAAAGGCCCGTCAGCTTGAGCAACAAGCGGGTATCGAAACGTTCTGTGAACGGTGCAATGCCTTCCCCAGTGACCTCAGCCTGAAGTTCAGCTACGGCGAATACCTGTTCAAGGCTGAACAATACAAGGAAGCCCTCTCGCAATTCCAGAAGGCCATTGCCGATCCCAAGGTGGCAGATTTTGCCAATGAGAAGCTTGCCGAATGCTTCATGAAACTCGAGAAGCCCAAGATGGCCGTCAAACCCATCGAGTTCTGCCTGAGCAAGGCCATCGCCCAAAGCGATCGATGGAAGTCGTTGATGTATCTTTGGGGTCAGGCGCTTCGCCAGATGGGCGAGGAAGCCGGCGCCAAGGAAAAGTTTGAGAAGATCTACGAGGTTGACATTTCATTCAAGGATGTCGCCGATCTGATTTAAATCCAGCAGAAGCAACCCCAAACCTTTAGGAGAGAACCGACCATGGCCCATACACAGTCCGCTAAAAAACGCATCAAGCAGTACGAGCGCAACCGCATCGCCACCCGTGCGCGCAAAAGCCAGGTCCGCACGGCCCTGAAAAAGGTTGAGGAATTCCTTGCTGCAGGCAAGACGGCAGAAGCCAAGAAGCTCGTCCCTGCGGTGCAAAAACTGATCGATCAGGCTGTGGCCCGTGGCGCCTATCCGCGCAACACAGGCGCTAGGCTCAAGAGCCGTCTGATGGTCCGCACCACAGCCAAGGCCAAGGCCTAACCGGACCCAACCCAGGAAAGGGCTTGCCAACCATGAAACTCGCCATGATCGGTACCGGTTACGTGGGCCTTGTTACCGGGACCATTTTTGCCGAGAAGGGCCACCAGGTGGTCTGCATCGACATCGACCAGCGCAAAGTGGACACGCTCAACAAGGGCGGCATTCCCATCTATGAGCCGGGGCTCAAGGAGATGGTGGAGGCCAATCGCAAGGCGGGTCGCCTGACGTTCACGCATGAACTCGACAAGGGCATCCGCGAGAGCGAGGTGATTTTCATCTGCGTGGGCACGCCCATGGATGACGATGGCACCGCCGACCTGAGCTATGTGGAAAACGTGGCCCGGCAGATCGCCAAGAACCTCAATGGTTATAAGCTCGTGGTGGAAAAGAGCACGGTGCCCGTGAAGACGGGAGAAAAGGTCAAGAAGACCATCGAGATGACGGCTCCCAAGGGTGCCGAATTCGATGTGGCCAGCAACCCCGAGTTCCTCAAGGAAGGCACGGCCATTGAGGACGCCCTGAAGCCCGACCGAGTGGTGGTGGGGGTCGGCAGTGACAAGGCCAGGGCCATCTTCAGCGAGCTTTACAAGCCTTTTGATTGCCCCATCGTGTTCACGGACATCAATTCGGCCGAGATCATCAAGCACGCCAGCAATTCGTTTCTGGCCACGAAGATCTCCTTCGTCAATGCGGTGGCCAATATCTGCGAGCTGGCTGGCGCCAGCATCGACGACGTGGTCAAAGGCATGGGTCTTGACAGGCGCATCAGCCCGCACTTCTTGAGCGCGGGAGTGGGATACGGCGGCAGTTGTTTCCCGAAGGACGTCCAGGCCTTCGAACGCATTGCCCACGAGTTGGGCTACAACTTCCACCTTCTCAATGAGGTGCAGGAAATCAACAAGCGCCAAAGGAACCTCTTTGTGAAGAGGATCAAGAACGCTCTATGGATTGTGAAGGGCAAGAAGATCGCGGTGCTCGGGCTGGCTTTCAAGCCGGAGACTGACGACATGCGCGAGGCCCCATCCATCGATATCGTCAGGGCTTTGGTGGATGAAGGGGCCCAGGTCTCGGCCCATGACCCCGAAGCGATGGCCAACGCCCGCCATTATTTCGGCGACAAAATCACCTACGCCGATTCCCCCGAGAAGGCTCTCGATGGGGCGCACGCCTTGGTCATCCTGACGGAATGGAAACAGTATCGCACCCTCGATCTGGATGATGTGAAGCGTCGCCTGGCCCATCCGATTGTGCTCGACGGGCGCAATCTGTTCAGCCCCACAGAGATGCGCCGGCGAGGCTTTGATTACAGGAGCATCGGGCGGGTATGAGGAAGGCCGTCTATCCGGGATCCTTCGACCCGGTGACGAACGGTCATCTCGATATCATCACAAGAGCCAGTCGCCTGGTGGATGAGCTGGTGGTCGCCATAGGCGTGAACATCGACAAGAATCCGGTTTTTTCCGTCGAGGAGCGCCGGAAGATGATCGTGGAATCCGTCAAGGGGATCCGGAATATTTCTGTCGATATCTTCGAGGGAATGACGGTGGATTATTGTGCCAAGGTGGGCGCCAGGGTTGTGATCCGTGGTCTCCGAGGGCTTGCCGACATGGAAAGCGAGATATCGATGGCCCTCATGAACCGCACCTTCAGCCCGGATCTTGAGACCCTCTTCATGGTGGCTGCCCCGGAACATGGCTTCGTGTCTTCGAAGTTGATCCGCGAGACGGCCAAGCTTGGCGGGAAGATCGACCATCTGGTGCCCCCCGTGGTGGCGAGGCTCCTTCCCACCAAGCTCAGGGGGTGATCCCTTGAGCCAGAACATCATGAAATTTGCGGCCGGCCTTGTGCTTCTGGCTCTTGCAGCCGTATCCCCATATATTGTCTATCGCCACAGTGCGCATCTGGTGGCGGCCATGCTGTTCCATGACGAGATGGATCCTTCTCAGATCACCCTGCTTGCCGACCATGTGGGCCGGCACTATGTCGATGAGATCCCCCGCGAAGCCCTGATGCGCCAGGCCCTCAGGGGCATGGTCAGCAATCTCGATCCGTACAGCGTGTATGTCGATGAGGAGGAGCAGGAGGATTTCAACCATGTGACCGAGGGGTCATTCACGGGGATCGGCGTGCTTCTGGGTTCCCGCGGCGGACATTGCGTGATCCTGCAGGTCTTTGAGGGGGGGCCCGCTGAAAAGGGCGGACTCAAGGCGGATGACGTGTTCATGCGCATTGGGGACCAGAATGTGGAAGCCATCGAAAATGCCGAGGAGATCAAGAGGCTCGTCAAGGGCAAACGAGGGACCAGCGTGGACATCGCGATCTGGAGGCCTTCCGAGGAGAAGGAATACGCCTTTTCCATCATGCGCGACGTGGTTCCGATTCCATCGGTGACTGTTAGGCGCCTGGAGGGGGGGATACTGCATGTGGCTCTCACCCAATTCCACCGCCATTCTGCCGACCAATTGCGCGAGAAAATCGACGCGGAGCAGGATGTGAAGGGCATCATTCTCGATCTCAGGGGCAATGGAGGAGGCCTGCTCGATGTAGCTGTTGACGTCTGCGGTCTTTTCCTGCCCGGTTCCTCCGTGGTGGTGCGGGAACTCCGGCGATCCGACGACCCCCAATTTTCCCGGGAGAAGATTGAGCATCTCACGCGCCCTGTGGATGGCCCTTGAAAGGAAGTCCCCCTGGCTGTGCTGGTGGACGGACGTAGTGCCAGTGCCAGCGAGATCGTGGCGGGATGCCTCCAGGATCTTGGAAGGGCCGGCATCTGGGGTGAAAGAACCTTCGGCAAGGGTCTTGTCCAGGAACTCCTCCCCCTCGAGGGTGGCAAGGCTTCGCTCAAGTTGACGGTGGCCCGTTATCTCACCCCCTCGGGCCGCTGGCTGCAATCTGGCCAAGCGGGTCAGGCGGGGGGGATCCAACCCGATTATGCCGAGTTTGCCGACGAGGTCGGTCACGCCAGAGCCCTCTTAAGGAGGGTCTGGGCGGATGCCGATCTGGACATCGGCCTGGATGAAGTGCTCAAAAAGCATGGCCGAAAACCCACGGCACGCATCGATTTGGTCGAACGCGCCCGTCGTCGGATTCTCTCGGGGCAAAAGCCGTGACCCTGGTCTTGGCCATCGAATCCAGCTGTGATGAAAGCTCGGTCGCGCTGGTGGCCCCTGGGCCAAAGGTCGTGGCCGAAGCCACACTCAGCCAGGATGCCCTGCATGGTCCATGGGGGGGAATCGTGCCGGAGTTGGCCTCGAGGGCGCACCAGGAAAGACTGGCTCCCTTGGTGGCAAACGTTTTGCAGAAGGCGGGGAAAACGCTCCGTGATGTCACGGCGGTCGCCTCGGCTTCCCAACCCGGATTGCTTGGCCCGCTGTTGGTGGGAGTGACATTGGGCCAGACCCTGGCCTGGAGCCTCGGTGTGCCGTTCCTCGGGATCAACCACCTCCTGGCCCACATGCACTCGGTGGAACTTGAAGACAGAAAAGTTCCGGAAGGGTCTTTGGGACTGCTGGTCAGCGGTGGCCACACCCTGCTTCTGGTCCTGGAGGGAGGGGGCTGGAGAATCCTTGGCGGCACCCGCGACGATGCTGCCGGAGAGGCCTTCGACAAGGGAGCCCGATTGCTGGGCCTGCCCTACCCCGGCGGCGCCCTTCTATCGAAACTGGCTTCGGCAGGGGATCGAAGCAGGCTCAAGTTTCCTGTGGCTGAAGCGGGACAGGGCCAGATGAGTTTCTCGGGTCTCAAAAGTGAACTGCGTCGCCGCGTGGAAGCTGGGATCCTCGGCAAGGAGAGGAAGGAGGATGTGGCCGCAGGTTATGAAGAGGCCATCATTCAGACCCTTCTCAAGGGCGTCGAGGAATGCCTCAAGGCGACCCACGGACCTGGAAAGGTGGGCCAGGGGGGGACCTTGGTCGTGTCCGGCGGTGTCAGCCGCAATGCCCCACTGCGGGAGGCCATGCTTCGATGCACCCGGGCCAGGGGGATGTCGCTTCTGCTTCCTGAAGACCGCTGGTGCACAGACAACGCGGCCATGATCGGTGCGGCAGCCATGGCGAGAGTGGAGCGCGGCGAATCTGATGGCCTCATGCTGGAGCCGTCACCAAGGGTCGACCCCAGGGAGTTGATGGCCCGCGGATCCCTGTGAAATCCTCGGGTAAGGCCCTTCCTCTCCTGGGAATTCTCCTGGTCCTGCCGTTTGTAGCCGCGTTTCCCGAGCTCCGGCGCAACAGCGCCTGCTTCGATGAACCCATGCATCTGCCCTTGGGGGCCGCGGCTCTTGAGAAAGGCTGGTGGGATCTGGCCCCTTCCTCGCCTCCCCTGGCTCCCATCGTGCAATATATCCATGTGGAGGGAGACCTTAGTCTTCCGGATGAAAAGCCGGCGGGGGCTTATCCACTGGCCTTCCATGTACTCCAGCGACAGAAAGGCCATTACCAGGACGTGCTCACCCAAGCACGCTGTGGAAGCCTGTGGATCTTTTTCTCCCTGGCCCTCCTGACGGGGGTCATGGCTCAGAGGCTTTGGGGCACGGGCCTGGCGGCCTTGGCGGTCATGATGGTGATGTCGCCGGTTGTGGCCCATGCCTTCCTTCTGGGAACGGATCTGATGTTCACACTCGGGTTCATGGGAGGAGTCTGGAGCCTCAGGGCCACATGGTTGCGCCAGGGGTTGTGGCCCCTCGCTGCAGGCGTGATTGCCTTGGCGACATTGGGGAAATTCACGGCGGCCATTCTTTGGCCCGCTTTGATGCTCATCCTGGTGCTCAAGCGCCAATGGAGTGGCCTGGTCTTGTCCCACCTCCTTGCGCTGGGTGTGATCCATGCCTTTTATGGCTTCCCCATGGATGGTGTGTTGCCTGGCGGATTCATGGCAAGCTTTGACAAGTTGCGCGAACTGATGGCGGCACCACGAGGCGGGTATTTTCTTGGTGAGGCCCGGGCCGACCATCCCCTGGCCTATTTCCCCATGCTGGTGTTGCTCAAGACGCCTTTGCCTGTCTTGGCGATGTTCCTGCTCCTGGCTCCCCATGGGGGACATTTCAGGAGCCGTTCTTTCCTCGCCCTGATCCTGGCGGTGGCGGGGTACTGGCTGTTCATGGTGGGTTCCAATGCCATGCTCCTGGGGGACAGGTTCATCCTGCCGGCCTTTGTGGTGTTGGCCATGGCGGTTTCGATTGCCTCATTGGGTCGCTTTCGTTGGGCATTCTGGGCCTTGTGGGCGGTGGCGGGAGTGGAGCTGTCGTTGGACAGGGGTGGGCCTGTCGGGCGCTTCAACCAGCTGCTCTGGACGGAGCCGGAACGGGTGTTTGCAGATTCCGCAGTTGACTGGGGCCAGGACCTTGTTCGCTTGAGGCAATGGCAGGAAGGCCAGGCTGTCTCCGTGCCCTTGAAGGTTTTTTGCTGGGGCTTAGTGCCCCCGGAGACCTATGGCATCCACACATCGATGTTGAGTCCCCCGGTCGCTGGGGATTGGGTGGCCGTGAGCCGCAATCTGTTGGCCGGCTCGGGGGCCAGCATACCCACGCCCAAGGGATTTGCCGTCGTCCCAGCGGGCACCTTCTCGGGCTTTGCAGAACGAGCCCGGCGTGTGGCTGAGGTGGGTCATGGGCTTATAATCTTTGAGGTGACACCATGAAGATCCCCCAGCAATTTTGGCGAGCCCCCTCGGCCCACAAATTCAGCACCGGCAAGTTGCTGGTGGCTGCAGGCAGTCGTGGATTGGCGGGTGCCGGGATCCTGACGGCCCGGGCTGCGGTGGCGGCCGGCTGCGGTTATGTGATGTGGGCAGTTCCCGAGTCGATCTACCCTGGCTTGGCCGCCTCCTTTCCCGACGGCATCGTGCATCCATGCACTGACAGGGGGCGCGGGTCATTGGGCTTGGTTCACGTCCGCGACCTGATGGAGTTGACACCCCACGCTGCCGTGGTGGGTCCGGGTCTATCCACGGGGGCTGATACGGAACAGTTTGTGTCGGCCCTGCTCACCACTTTCGAGGAACCCCTGGTTCTTGATGCGGATGCCCTCACCCTGTTGTCGCGCCTGGGTTCCCCCAACCGGGCCAGCCGCTCCCTCGTCCTCACGCCCCATCCGGGGGAAGCTGCCAGGCTACTCAAGATGTCCTCTGAAGAGGTCGTGCATTCGCGCCTCGAATCGGCCCGCGAGATCGCCAGGCTCCACAGGGCTGTCGTCCTCTTGAAGGGCCCGCCCACTGTGGTCACCGATGGTTCGCGTGAATGGGTGATCGAAGACAGGGTGCCCGCCTTGGCCACGGCCGGAAGTGGGGACGTGCTGTCGGGAATGATCGGGGCTCTGTTGGCCCGGGGCGTGGAAGCCTATGAAGCGGCTTGTTTCGCGGCGTGGTGGCATCTCAGGGCCGCCAAGAGGATGGCCGGATCGCTGCCGCAAGGATTCGGGGCCTCGGAACTCGTGGTCCACGTTCGGGAGGAAGCCAGGTACTTCGGTGAAAATCCTCGTCACGAATGATGACGGGTTCTATGCCCCGGGCCTCAGGGCCCTGGTGCGGGAATTTTCCCGTGAACACACGGTGTGGGTTTGCGCCCCGACCCTGGAGCATTCCGGCAAGAGCCATGCCATCACACTGGGTCCTTCGCTGGAGTGCCACAAGACGGACTTTCCCCATGCCAAGGAGGCTTGGAGGGTCGACGGTACTCCCGCGGACTGTGTGAAGATGGCGCTGTCGCATCTCATTCGCGACCCCATCGACCTCGTGCTTTCGGGCATCAACAATGGTCTCAACCTGGGTGTCAGCGTGTTCTATTCCGGCACCATCTCGGCGGCCGTGGAAGCCTGCCTGTCGAATGTGGCGGCTGTGGCGGTGAGCACGGAGCATCACCGCCGTCCCGTCTACGATGAGATTGCCCGCCACCTCCACGGGGTTGTCAAGCGGCTGAAGCCTGCTCCCGGCACCTGCCACAATGTCAATTACCCCGACCCCCGGCGCATCCCCTGGCATTCGGTGATGCCGGCGCGCCAAAGCATCCAGGGATTTGACGAGACCTACAAGACCGAGACGCTCCCGGGGGGAGCCACTTCCTATTACTTGGCCGGTAGCGTGTCTCCCGAGCAGGAGCCTCCCGACACCGACGTCTCGCTGCAACATCGAGGTGCCGTGACCATCACGCCGATACGCAAGGATTTCACGGATCGGGAGGGTCTGCAGAACCTCCGGAACCTGTTTGGCAACATGCCGCCGCCGGTTTGCTGAACCTATAATGGTTGCATGAACAACATCGACGAGATTGCCAGGCTCAAGACCGAGGCCTTGGCGGCCGTGGCCGCAGTGGCTGACGAGGCGTCATGGAACGAAGTGAGGGTGCGCTTCACAGGAAAAAAGTCTCATCTCCAGGGTTTGATGAGCCAGCTTGGAAAACTTCCGCCTGCGGAACGTCCGGCCTTTGGCCAAAGGGTCAACGAGGCCCGCCAGGCCGTGGAGAAGGCGCTGGACGAAGCGAAAGGTCGCCTGCAGGGCGATCGTTGGGCCACACTCAAGGAGAAGGATGCCCTCGACATCACCGAACCCGGTCTACCGGCCCCGACGGGGGGTCGGCATCCCTTGACGGCCCTGATGGAGGAGGTGGAGAACATTTTTCTCTCCATGGGTTTCGACGTCTTCGACGGGCCGGAGGCTGAAACCGAGAAGAACAATTTCGAGGATCTGAACATCCCCGCCGATCACCCTGCGCGGGACATGCAGGACACATTCTGGCTGACCAACGGATGGCTCATGCGCACGCACACCTCGCCGGTGCAGATCCGTTCGCTCAGGAAACTCAA
>JBFWNO010000018.1:0-36642 GCA_050251015.1 Planctomycetota bacterium | reverse complement strand
CATCGCCACCCCGGGGCGCCTGCTCGACCATTTCCGCCAGCCCTATGCCCGGCTCTCCTCTCTGGAGTTTCTTGTGCTTGATGAAGCTGACCGGATGCTCGACATGGGCTTCATCCCCGACATCCGCAGGATCCTTAAGCATATTCCCGCGAAAAGGCAGACCCTGTTTTTCAGCGCCACCATGCCCGCACCCATCGCAGAGCTGACACGCCAAATGCTGAAGAATCCCGCAATGATCCAGACCCAGCGCCAGGCCGCCCCGGCAGTGGGCATCACCCAGGCGGTCTATCCCGTGTCGCAGGGCCTCAAGAGCGATCTGCTCCTCCACCTGCTCAAGAGCGAGGCTATGGCCGAGGCCCTGGTCTTCACCCGCACCAAGCACAGGGCGAACCGCCTTTCCGAGTTCCTTGTGCGCCAGGGGATCAAGTCCACGAGGATCCACGGCAATCGCTCGCAATCCCAGCGCACGGAGGCCCTGCAGGGCTTCAAGACAGGACGCTACCGGGTGCTGGTGGCTACCGACATTGCCGCGCGCGGCATCGACATTGAGGAACTGGGGCATGTGGTGAATTTTGACGTGCCCCATGTGCCGGAGGATTACATCCACCGCGTGGGCCGCACCGCCAGGGCCCAGGCCGTGGGGGACGCCTTCACCTTTGTGGCACCGGAGGAAGAGTCTGACATGCGGGCCATTGAGAAGGCGGTGGGGAAGCGCCTCCCGCGCATCACCGTGCCGGATTTCAACTACGGAGCCCAGCCCATTGCGCCGCCTCCGGCCCAGGGTCGGGGAGGGCGCCCCGGCTTCCGATCTCAGTCCCAGGGGCAGGGCTTTGGCAAACCCAAGAAGCCCTTCCGCCGCCGGGGTCGCTGAAGAAATCACAGATGTATGATGAGGGCGTGCCTTCCGCTTCATGACGAATCAGGGAGTATGCCATGAGACATTCGTTGTTCCTCAGCCAAGCCATCCGCGGCGAAATTGCCAATGCCCAAGCCAAGATCACGGCGGATTCCGCAAAGTCGAATGCCCTGGATGCCAAGAATGCCGCGGATGCCATCCGCAACGACTTGGACAAGCTTTTCATGATCACGGAGGCGCTCTGGAGCATTCTTCGCGACAAGCATGGGTATACCGAGGCCGAGCTGATTGAACGGATCACGGAGATCGACCTCAAGGATGGTGTGATCAACAATCGTGGCCCCAAGGCCGGACCCGTGGCCTGCGCCCATTGCCACCGCCCGAATTCCGCGCGACACGCCGCCTGTTCCTATTGCGGTGAACCCTTGGGCAATGACCCCTTCCGCCGATGATGGCACCCCTCTGGGTGGGCCTCGGGGGCGGACTGGGTTCGGTGCTGCGGTATGGGGTCGGGAAATGGATCTCATCCCGGTTGGGTGCCGGATTTCCCTGGGGGACCCTCTGCGTGAATGTGCTGGGGTGCCTAGCCATCGGCTTCCTTCAGCGCTGGCTGGAGTCACGGGGTGCCCCTGAAAGTCTGAGGCTGTTCATGTCTGTTGGACTCCTGGGTGGCTTCACCACCTTCTCGGCGTTTGGGAATGAAACGGTGTCCCTCCTGCAGTCGGAGCGTTTCGGCCCTGCCCTGCTTTACGTAATGGCGAGCCTGGTGGCGGGTCTCACGGCGGTGTGGATGGGGAACCGGCTGTCCTAGTAGCGCTGGCCCGATTCGTTCTTGGGCAACACTGAGCGTTGCCTCAGCTTTTCCCAGGCCTCGTCATCCATGCCCTCGGGCTTTCGATCCCCGGTTTGCATCCGGAAGTAGTCGAGAAAATCCTCGAAGTGGCGTTCCATCCAAGGGATGGCCATGGTCATGAAGGCAAATAGTGATCCCAAGATGAGGGTCCAGAGGGTGATGCGCTTGGGGGAAATCAGGATGCGCACGATGGGCTGGGCCGAAGGCCTGACCACCTCGAGGTTGATGGTGTAGCCGCAGGTGTCGCAGACGGCCGCCGAGGGCAGGAGTTTGGTCTGGCAGTTGGGGCAGTAGCCGGATTCGACCGCGGGGGCCGAGCGTTTGGCCTCCTCCATCAGGCGGTTGATGTCCTCGGCCTGCTCGGGGGTCACAAGCCCCTCGCGCATGAGATACACGCCGATCTGGATGCGCATGCCGTCCTGGATGTCGCGGGCCTGCTGGCGGAGGCACTTGAGGGCCTGCTCCTCCGTGATGATCCGCTCCCTCACGGCGATGTCGCAGAACCGCTTGCCCTTGCCGCTGACTTTCATGCCATCATTATGACATGGCCCTTCAGGTGGCCGTGGGGGGTGAGTCCAGGAAGCTGATGCCGGGGTTGTTCTCGATGAAGTAGCGGCAGGACCAGTCGCTGGGGAAAAGGATCACCAGGCGGTTCCTGTCATCTTCGGCCCAAACCTCGTCGTGCTGGACCCGCCCCTTGAGGGACTCCCTGTCGAACCCCGGACCGATCCACTTGAGGATCTGGTAGGGAGCCGTCTCTAGCCGTGTCTCGACACCATACTCGTCGCGCAGGCGGTACTGGAGCACCTCGAATTGCAGGAGGCCGACGGCACCCAGCAGGAGGCCACCGCCCTTGCTCCATTCCAGCCTGAAGGACTGCACGATGTCCTCGGCCAAGAGATGGTCGAGTCCCTTGCGGAACGACTTCTGGGCCACCGAGTTGACATTGTGCAGGAAGGCGAAGCATTCCGGGGCAAAACGGGGGATCTCCTCAAACAGCAGGGTGGGATCGGGGCTGAGGGTGTCTCCCACACGGTAGTCAAGGCGGGTCACGAAGCCGATGATGTCACCGGGATAGGCCTTGTCGACCACCTCCCTGTCGCGCCCGAACATCGAATAGGAGTGCGAGAGTCTGATGTTCTTGTTGCTGGGGTGGTGGAAGACCGTCATGTCGCGCTCGAACACCCCGGAACAGATCCGCGCGAAGACCACCCTGTCGCGATGCTGGGGGTTCATGTTGGTCTGCACCTTGAACACGAAGGCCGAGAAATCCTTGTGGTCGAGGGGGATCAGACCTTTCTTGGTGCGGCGGGGGGCCGGTTCGCTGGAATGCCTGAGGAAACCCTTCAGGAGGAGCTCGACACCGAAGTTGTTGGCGGCACTGCCGAAGAACACGGGGGTCGTTTTGCCCTCCAGCACAGCCTGGGCATCAAGACCTGCATGGGCCCCATCCAGGAGCGATAGCTCCTCCACCACCTCTTCATAGGCATCGGGATTCATGATGCCGCTGACCACGGGGTCCGTGATGTCGTGGGCCGACACGGGGGCCCTGAAGGCGCCTCCCGGGGTCTTCTCGAACAGATGGACCTGCCGGGCCACCCTGTCATACACCCCCTTGAACTCGGCACCGTTGCCCAGGGGCCAGTTGATGGGGAAGGCGTGGATGTCGAGGACCTTCTCGAGCTGGTCCAGAAGATCCAGGGGGGACATCGAGGGGCGGTCAAGTTTGTTCATGAAGGTGAAGATGGGGATGCCGCGCTTGCGGCAGATCTCGAAGAGCTTGCGCGTCTGTTTCTCGATCCCCTTGGCAGCGTCGATCACCATGATCACCGCATCCACGGCCATCAGCACCCGGTAGGTGTCTTCCGAGAAGTCCTTGTGGCCCGGGGTGTCGAGAAGGTTGAGGCGGAAGCCCTCGTAATCAAACTGCAGGACAGTGGAGGAGATGGAGATGCCACGTTTCTTTTCCAGTTCCATCCAGTCCGAGGCGGTCTCCCTCTGCTTCTTTTTGGCTGTCACAGAGCCGGCCAGCTCCAGCGCGCCTCCGTACAAGAGAAGTTTTTCCGTGAGGGTGGTCTTTCCCGCATCCGGGTGCGAGATGATGGCAAACGTCCGCCGCCTGGCTGCCTCTCGCAGGACAGACTCGCTCATGTTTCCCGCCGCAACGTGAGGGATCTCATGGCCGCATTGTAGACGGCCCGGGGGGGCCTGGGCCACCGCGACATCACCTCCTGAAGACGACGATCCGGTTGGAATTTGTGCCTGATCGGTTGTTGGAGATCCCCCAGATGTTGGCTGTCTTGGTGAAGGGTTGCGCATTGAGGAGAAGGGCCACGCAATCAAAACCGGCCTGGAGGCCCAGGGGGACTACAGCTTCCTCGAGCTTCACACGTCCCGAACGGACCTCGCCCACCTCAAAGGCCACATGCCCGCCGGGCGCGGTGATGCGGTGGAGCTCCCTGAAGACATCCCCCATAACGCCGGACCAGGATTCCACGGTGCGGGCCATGGTGATCCCGCTGCCAATCCCGCGTACGTCCAGATTGTTGAACCAGCACCGCAACCAGTTGTCGTCGGCATATTGCACCACGTCAAGGAAGGGGGGGGAGGTGACCGTGAGCTGGACGGAACCCTCGGCGATGCCGGGTGTTCTTCTGGCGTCGTTCGTGAAAAAGCGCGCGAATGATTTCAGCGAAGTCAGTGTTTCCGTCTGAGATGGCGTCAGCCCCTTGAGGAGCTGGCGGGACTTCCTGAGGATGAGGGCGCGGGTGTCCCTGTAGGTCGGCTGCTGGTTCCTCTTCGCATTGATTTTCTTTTGGCTGTCGGCGCTGACCGCCTGATTAGGAGGCAGGGTGTAGACGGAAAAAAAACCCGGTGAGTGGCCTGTCAGGCGATTGGTAGCCACCATGCGGATCCAGGAGTCGATGTCGTCTTCTTGGCCCGAGGCTTCACGTCTTTCGAGATACGCCCTGAGCCTGAGGATTTCCCGGAGCGTCTCCGGATGGAAGAACATCGAGAGATCCACGTCGGCTTCGGGGGGTGTGGGCGCCTCCTCCGGGATCCGATCCAAGCGGCTTTCCAGGAATGCGAGGGAGGGTGGCGACAGGCGGGGCTGGGCCAGCAAGGCCGAGAGCGGGCTGATGTCGTTGGCCAACGGTACGCGTCTCATGAGAGCGGCTTCCAGTGCCGTCGTGCCGCGGCCCGAAAAGGGGTCATAGACCCTGTCTCCCTCGCGCGTCAGGCGCCGGATGAAGTAGGCCGGCAACTGGGGTTTGAAGCAGGCTCGGTATGAAATCTCATGGAGAGCGCAGGCCTGCCGCTGGCCGCTGGTCCAGAACTCGCCTGTGTACAGGGGGACACGCATGCCGGCAATGGCCGCCTCGGCCACTTCGATGGGGGAGCCCTCTAGGTCGGAATCGAAACGGTGGGCATGTCCAGGAACCATGGTTTCATTTTAGGCTTCGCACCAAGGGTTGTACAATGGGGACATGGCCCTCACACCGTCCACCATGCCGCGCCTTGGAAGCAAGGCTCCCGATTTCAGCCTTGTAGACACCCAAGGAAGGCGGGTGTCTCTTGGAGATTTCAAGGGTTCGAAGGCCCTCTTGGTGATGTTCATCTGCAACCACTGTCCCTATGTGAAGCATGTGCGAGACGAGTTGGCCCGATTGGGAAGGGATTATTCCAGCCAAGGCGTGTCCATCGTGGCTATCAATGCCAATGATGCCAAGACCCATCCGGAGGATAGTCCCGAGGCGATGGTGCGTGAGGTGGCGGAAGCTGGTTACGTTTTCCCCTATTTGTATGATGCCACGCAGGAAACGGCCAAGGCCTATGGGGCTGCCTGCACGCCGGACTTTTTCCTCTATGACAGCAAGCAGTCTTTGGTGTACAGGGGGCAGTTGGATGACAGCAGGCCCGGCAACAACAAGCCCGTCACGGGTGCCGATCTGCGGGCAGCTTTGGATATCGTTCTGAAAGGCGGGGTCGTGGCTGATTCCCAAAAGCCCAGCATCGGGTGCAACATCAAGTGGACGCCGGGCAATGAACCAGGATACTTCAAGAAGGCCTGAAAGGATTTCTTATGCCTATCCTCGGATTGCTGATCGCCATTGTGATTGCCGCGTTTATCTTTTTGAGAGCAGGGAGCGACAGCCCGGCTCCCAGCGTGAATCCCGCTGACGGCAAGGCCACCATCAACAGGGCCGGCCATGACCTACAGCTTAGCCAGATCCGGCAACAACTCCAGCTCTACAAGGCCGAACATGGGGCCTATCCGGAGAGCCTGAATAAGCTAGATATCGAAATTCCGGCAGGACTCCCCCTGGATTACAACGCCCAGACGGGCGAGGTGAATCTGGCTCGCTGAACCTAGAGCCAGCCTCTTCGTTAGAAGTGAGGGGAGGTGCGCATGAAGGCCAGGAAGCTCAAGACAGAGGGGGGCATGACCCCTATGATTGATTGCGTGTTTCTGTTGCTGATTTTTTTCGTGGTCAGTTGCAAGTTCAAGACCACAGAAGGTCACCTAGACATTTTTCTTCCCAAGTACGAGGGGGGGAACGCTGGTATTGCCAGGGATGGGGAGGAACTAAGGATACGCGCTACCTTCCACGGTCCCGAGATTCACCTGAGTCTCAACTCCCTAAGAATCGGCACCTACCCTGCCATGTTGCGATCATGGGGATTGAGGAATTCCCCCGACTACAACCCGGGGCGGTTGAGCGAGGTAGTGGAGAAGCTGGCGTTGGATGTGCGGACTAAACTGGTGCCGCGACTGGCCGGGGAACCTAAAGAGAGGCGTGTGGTGGTGGATGTGGATCCCGAGGCACCCTATGTCTTCGCTGTAGAGGCCATGAATGCCTGTTTGGCGGCGGGAATCACCGAGGCAAAGTTCGCCAGCCCCCGTCAGCGCATGAGTCCGGGCAGTGCCATCACAGCCCAACGCTGAGGCTTCAGAGCGCTGAGGTGCAGTGTCCGCAGCGGGTGGCCTTCAGGGGAATCACAGATAAGCAGAAGGGGCATTCCTTGGTGGTGGGGGCGGGAGGAGCGGCGGCGGCCTCCTGCCTCTTGAATTTCTCAGTGGCGCGATTCATGGCCTGGATCATCATGAAGACGGCGGCGGCCACGATCGTAAAATCGAAGACCGTCTGCAGGAAGGCACCATAGCGGAGGGTGGCCGGCTTTTCGCCGGAACCAATCACCCATTCAAGGTTCTTGAAGTCGACACCTCCCATGATCCTCCCCAGGGGGGGCATCAGCACATCATTCACCAAGGAAGCCACGATCTTGCCGAAGGCCCCGCCGATGATGGTACCCACGGCCATATCGACAACATTGCCGCGCAGCGCGAATTTCTTGAACTCGGTCAGCATACCCATGATTCTCGACTCCCTTATTTCAATGGCACCTTGAACACCCGCTCCTCGAAGGCTCCAAAGGGCAGGGCCTTGGCCTTGAAGGTGACAGTCACCTCATCGGCTTCCTCAATACCCGGGATGTCCTTTTCATCGATGTGCAGGGTCTGCCAGCTGTTGTCGCTCATGGCTCGCGCCAGGAGTTTCATGCCCTCTTCTCTGAGAAGAGCCGTCTTAAAGCTTGCGATGTCGAGCCCGGCGATCGCTGCCCCGGCGGTGAGCGTTTGGGTGAGGGTGGCAATGGTGGCATCCAAGGCCGCAATTTCAGCCGTGAGCGTCGCCACCTGGGCCTCCCATGTGGCCACTGCCGTTTGGAAACGGTCGCTTTCAAGGTCGGCGATCTGGGCCGTGAGGGTGGCGATCTCGGCTTCCAAGGCGGCAATCTCGGTATCCAGAGTGGTGATCTCAGCTTGAAGAGTCGTGATCTGACCCTGGAGGAGGGCCACCTGGCCTTGGGCCGCTGCAATTTGGGTGTTGAGGTCGGCAATCTCCGCCTGGAGGGCCGCAATTTCACTTTGCAAGTCGGCAATGAGACCGGGATCCTGGGGATTCTGGGCCTGAGCGGCGGCCAAATCGGCCTGCTTTTGGGCCAGTTCCCCTTGACGGACAGCCAGAGTCTGCTGGCGACTGGTCACAATGTTCTGTTGAGTGGCCAGTTCGGATTGCTTCTGGCTCAATTCAGTCTGCTTGGCTGTCCGCGAGGTCTGCTTGGTGGTCAGCTGGGCGACCTTGGCGTCCTTTTCGGCCCGTTTGGCCGTCAGCAGGGCGGGAGCGCCCGCCAGGTCGGCCCTGGCGGCTTCCAAGGCGGCCTCGGCAGCCGTCTTTTCATCCACCTTGACGCTCCACCGGGTCTGGGCGTCTGTCAGGTCCCTGTCGGCAGCTTGGTAGGTGTACACCTGCTCTTCGGTGAGTGGCGGGGTCAAACCTCCGACCATCTGCGTGGTGACATCGCGGTAGGTGGCGGTCCAAGTTTTCTTCAGAGGCTTGGCATCGCCCGCGCGGATCTCCACCTCCACGGTTTGGACGAGAGGATTGATCTTCTTGTAGACCTCCCCCGATGAGCCCACAACGAGGAGTTTTGAAAGGTTCACGGAATTGTGCGAGCGGTCATATTCGCAGATGGCTTCCAGCCGGAGCTTCTGGCCAAAGGTCACGACGGGTCCGGGCCCACCCTCGGGAACAAGAAAGGCCGAGGCCCTGGGGTTGGGTTGCAGGCGTCCAATCTCGCTCTTGCCGCCCAGCACGAAGCCGTCGCTGAACCGGTAGGTTCCCGGAGGCAAAAGAGTGGGGGAGCCATCGGTGGAGATCAAAAAGTGCATGTCGGGAGCGCTGGACACGCTGACGCCCGAGGGCGTGTGCCCGCCGGCGTAATCGGCCTTGATGGTGACCGGTACCCGGGCATGCTTGATTTCCCGAACGCGGACCTGGCCCTCCTCATCGACATCCACGAGAAGCTGATCCTTGCCCTTGGGGATCTGCCTGGAAAGGGGGCAGCTCTGATCCTTTTCTGGATCACCCAGCACCATCCTGTCCGAACCGAAGTCGTCGAAACGACCGTTGCGGTTGGCATCAATGAGGACCAATGGCGTCTTGAGACCCGGAACCTTGAGGGTGAGGGTGTCGAAGTTTCTCGAGCTTTCGCTGAACAGCACACGGGCGTTGCGGGTGAAGGCTCCATTCAGGGCCGGTTCCTTGTCGAGACCCTTGAGAGGGGTGACCATCTTCTCCCGGTGGCGCCACCAAAGCTCCCATGCCATCACCACATGGGAATCAGGGCGGAGAGCCCGCTTGGCGGGCCACTCATGGGGGAGGCGGTGCAGGGTCATGAGGGCCTTGTTGGCGGCTTCGCGCACCAGAAGGCAGATATCACGCTGGCGTTCGAGGAGGTGAGGTGTCATCTCCCAGCGGAGGTCGCGGCGCCGGGCCAGGGCCTGGCACAGGCGCATCCTCAGGTGCCAATCACGATGCCTGGAGAGCTTGTCGAGATCACGGAATTTCACCGAGTCTCCCAGCACCACCCTGGCCAGGAGTTTATGGTCGTTGTCGGCGGGGCACTTGGCCACCGCCTCGAGGAGCTCATGGGCGGCTTTTTGGGCCAGGGCCGGTTTGCGCTTTTCAGCGGCCGTGAGGAAGGGCAGAGTATCCGACGAGGCCAACAGGTCGATGTACAGATTGGCTGTCAGTGGCCCCGTCTTGGGAGAAAGGAAATGGGTGGGACCCTTGGGCGTGCGGAGCATCGTGGCGGCGTGATCAAGGCCCTTGGCCTTCTTGGAATCAAATTTCGCCTCCACCAGGCGCTTCAGGTCGTCGGAACCTTCGTGCCAGAGTCCGAGAAGGGCGCTTTCGCTGAGTTTCCCCAGGTTGGAGTGGGCATGGCGCCGGATTTCCGCATAGGGCGATAGGGCCATGGTGTAGATGAAGCTTTCACCATGGTGCGCTGGCATCGAGGCTGCGAGGGGCGCTGCGACTTCACTGGCGGCCTTGGTGTCGCGGAGCAGATTCCACAGGGCCGGAACCGACTTCACCCCAAACACCTCCAGGGCCAACGATGAAGCGACCTTGCCATGGTGGATATCCAGAGCGGCACCCTGCACACTCAGGGCCTCCTCGGTGACGAGGCGGGGGAGGGTCCAGTTTGGATCCACACCCTCGAAAGGCACGGCCAGGTTTTCCCCGCCGGGGTGGATGTTGGGGGGGAAGACTTCTTCCACCGGCTCCTCGCGGTCCTCAAAAATAAGCTTGGGGTCTCCGGTTTCGGGGTCAACCACCAGCTCCTGGCCCCTCAGCATGGGGCAGAGGGCCAGAAGAGCCAAAGGCAGAAGCCGAAGCCTCACGTCACTTCTTCCCGGAGGAAGCCTTGCCCTCGAATTTCTTCCAATGTTCCTCGGGCATATCGAAGGCGATCTTCAGGGCGCCATTGGAACCTGCGTACTGCGGTTCCGAGGCCAGACGCACCTTGCCCCCGCCGTACTCCTCGAGGGCCTTTTCGATGGCGATGTCGAGACCCTTGATCTGGCTTCCACCGCCACCGATCAGGATATTCATCAGCATCTTGGCCTGGAATTCCGGGTCATAGGTGGCGATGAGTTTCTGCAGGGCCGCCACCGTGGGGGGGACAATGGTATAGCAGGCCTTGTAGACCAATTCAGTGATGTCGAATTTCTGGGGCTTGCCGTCGACACGCATGGTGACAATGGCATCCTCCATCTTCGGGCTGACACTGGCATACTTCTCCTTGAACTCGCGCACCTGATTGATGGTCACCTGGGCGGCGGGGTGTTTTTCCTTGATCATGTTCAGGAGAGTCTTGTCGATGGCGTCCCCCGCCACATAGTGGGTGACCTGGTCCTCGGCCCCCGGCATCGTGCCATGGACGCGGCAAAGGTCGGTGGTGCCCGCCCCGATGTCGATCACCAAGGTGTCCCGGAGGAAGTCGAGACCATAGGCCACGGCGAAGGGTTCCGAGCAGACGATCACACTGTCGACCTTATGGGCGATGCTCTCGATGATGGTGGCTTTGCCTTCCGTGCTGGCCTGGGCCGGAGCACCAATCACGGCGTAGATCGTGTGATTCTTGGGGATGTTCACGACTTGGAGAACGCGTTCGAGCAGAAGACGCACGGCTTTGCGGGCATCCTCGGAATCCTTGGCCCCGGGGACCTTGATCGAGCCACCTTCCAAGGGGCGGATGATGTTCAGGGAGAGGCGGTTTTCCAAGGCCTCCTGGCCATAGATCACGTCGCGCCCCCCCAGATTCTTCTTGGCCACATGATCCTTGGGGTAACCGATGTAGCTCCAGATGGTCTCGCGGGTGCCGTTGGAGGCACTCACGCTGATCCGGCTGGTACCGAGGTCGATGCCGAGGTAGGTGGTGTCGGGGGAGGGACCGGCCATGGGGACTCCTTCTTCCTCTGTTTCTTTACAGGGGGTATTGTATCCGAGCCTGTCCACTCAACAATTGAGGTCTGGATTCCGAGAGAAAACGCAGGGATGAGGCTATTTGTTTCTTTCCAGAGGTGGTGGTGCGAAATCCTTGTAATCCGTGATGGCCTGGACGGCGTTCACCAGAGGTGCAGGAGCAGGTTTTTCGCGGAAGGCCACTTGTTTGCCCTCCTTCAGTAGCTGCTGCCGGAGTTCCTCGTTCTGACGGCTGATCTCCTTCATGAGTTCCATGCGGAGTTGGTTTTCCTCGTTGTTGACGCTGAAATCGCTGCCTGTGAACACCAGTCCGGGAACGGACCCGCCGGCTTCCAGGGCGGCTGCCAGGCGCTTGGCCTTGTCGCGTTCGCTCTCGGCCTCGTGCAGGGATCGGCTCAGGCGATCGATCTTGTTTTGCAGGAGAAGCACGGCATCCGACTGGTTCTCGCGCTCCTTCTCAAGGATGCGGCGGCGTTCATCATCGAGCACGTGGTTGACGATGCGTCTGAGTTCCTCCTCAAAAGCCGGGGTGACCGACCCGGCGGCAACGATGCGCTGGAGCATCATCTCGAAGGAGCCGGAGAGCTCCTTCATGGCATCTGAGGAGAGTGTGAAGCTGGTGGAGTCGACGTCCTTGGATTTTTCCTCGGCCAGTGCCGCACGGGAGTTTTCCAGATCGCTCTGCAGTTTCGCAATCTTCTGCTCCACGGTTTCCTTCTCGGTCTGGAAGGCGGCCAGTTTTTTCTGGAACTCCTCCTCGGCGCCCTTCAAGAGCTCCTCGCGGTGGGCCTGTGAATTGAATCCTCCTTGGCGCGCCAACACCTCGTCCACCGCCTGGTGGATGAGCTGGACCACCACGGCCATGTCGAGGGCCAGCACCTCACTGTCGGTTTCCACCAGTTCCCTGGTGTCCACCCGTTCGGCCTGCCTCATGATGGTGGCGGCGATGTCGAGCTGTCCTTCGCGGTTCACCACCGGACCCTTGGAAGCCCCCTTGCCCAGTCGTCCCAGGAGCCCTTTCATCTTGCCGGCGACACCTCCGGGTTGCCCTCCCTCGGCCTTGTCAGCCTTGGGGGTGTGGGTTGGAGCAGAGGGTTTGGTCTGTGCGGGCTTGGATGCCTTGGCAAAGACCAGGCCGCAGAGCATGCAGGCGGTCAGGAAATCCTTCTGCTGATGGCCACACTGGGGGCACTTCATGAGAGGGTATAGGCGCTTTGTCCGTCGGTTTCGCGGCCATGGACAAATTCTTCCACACGGAACCCGGCCTTTGAAAAAAGACCTTCAAGGAAGGGACGGCTGAAGCGGATGCAGTGGAGGGGCCCCTTCCAACCCTGCTGGTATTGGCCGGGATTTTCCGTTTCGTCAGGCACGCCATCCTCGGCGAAGGCCGTGAGGAAAATCTTTCCCGAGGGCTTGAGGAGGCGACGGAAATCCTTCAGGTGCAGGGCGATGTCGGGCGATTTCAGGTGGGAGAAGACGCTGTACATGTAGACGATGTCCACCGAGGCGTCGGGTACCGGCAGGGCATAGTGTTCGAGGCGGATCTGCCCTCGTGGGTTGTAGCGGGGGTTCCACAGGTCGATGTGCTCGAAGGTGAAGTTGGGGTTCTTCGAGGAAAGATGGCGCCGACACCATGAGATGGAAGGGCGGCTGACATCAAAGCCGAAGTATTTAAGGGAGGGGAACTGTTCGCCCAAGCCGATCGCCAGGCGCCCGGCACCGCAACCCAAGTCGAGGACGGTGGACTGGGCCGTCAGTCCAAGCTTGTCCGCCAGCCGACGGGCCTCGCCACGGGCGCTTTTGAGAAAGTAGGCGTCATCCTTGAATTCGTTGCCGCAGACCCTGAGATGGGCAGGAGGGATGACCACGCCCTCGCACATGGCGCGGTCGGCATTCAGAAGGCGCGAGACAAACTGGGTCACCAGGGGGGGCATGGGTCGATTGTACCGCGTCAGCCGCCCGCCACGGCCTTCACGATTTCCAGCTGGTCGCCCTGATGGAGTGGCGTGGCGGCCACGGCCTCACGGTTCACGCCGGTACCGTTGAGTTCCACGATGACCCAGGGCAGGCCCAGCCTAAGTTCGGCCAGCAGTTCACCAAGAGTGGTGGACGATGTGGGGCGCTCCCTTCCGTTGAGCCGGATGGTGATCATCGGACAGGGCCCACAAGGTCGCGTTCCCAATCCTTGTCGACGGCCTCAAGACCGATGGAGCGGAGGGCCTCGCGCACCTCGTGCACCGAACGCTCGTCGCTGACCTCAAACTGCTCGAGCTCCTCCTGCCCCAATGCGTAGCCCCCCGGCATCGTGCGGCTTCCTGCGCTCATCTGGGTGACGCCCAGCGGGGCCAGGGCGTCACGGAGGGCGGGGCTTTCCCGGGTGCTCAGGACGATCATGGACTCGGGGAACTGGATGCGTGTCAGGCAAATCAGGCGCGTGAGTTCCGCGTCCGACACGGGGTGCCGGGGGCCCTGCACACCCTCGGCGGCCCTCAGGCGGGGGAAGGAAAACGCCAGCTGGCATTGCCAGGCCTGGGATTGCACCTGCCGGGCGTGCTCCATCAGCGAGATCCACTCCTGTTTCCAGGGCGCCAGCCCCAGCAGGAATCCCAGGCCCACGGTGCGCATGCCGGCGCGGGCCCCGCGCAGGGCCGTCTCCAGCCTGTCATCGTAGTTTTTCTTGGGGCCTGCCAGGTGAAGGGTGCGGTAGGCCTCGCGGTCATACGTCTCCTGGTACACCACCAGGCCGCTGGCCCCGGCTTCCACCAAGGGACGGTACTCTTCGGTGGTCAGGGGGGCCACCTCCAGGGACAGGGATGAGAAAAGGGGACGGGCGGCCCTGACGCAGGACTCCAGGTAAGGCACCGAAACATGCTTGGGATGTTCGCCCGCCACCAACAGGACGTGGCGGATTCCCTGGGATGCCAGGGCCCTCGACTCGGTGCGGATCTCCTCGGGAGAAAGCGTGCGGCGCGGGATGGAGCGGTTGTGGGTGGAGAAACCGCAGTAGGTGCAGTGGTTCACGCATTCGGAACTGAGATACAGAGGGGCATAGAGCTGGATGGTATGCCCGAAACGCTGGCGAGTCAGCCGGACGCTCTCCTGGGCCAATGTTTCTAGGTCGGTTTCAAGGAGGTTGTCGATGGAGGGGAGGATGCCGTCGATCATTTCAGGAAGCCCGTGAGAGGGGAGGAGGCCCTGGCATTTCCGGATGGGGATGGAAGCTTGGAGAGAAAGGCCTCGCGCCCGGCCTCGACAGCGCCCTTGAAGGCCCGGGCCATGCGGGCCGGATCGCCGGCCGTGGCGATGGCCGTGTTCACCAGTACGGCGGCCGCTCCCATCTCCATGGCGGCGGCGGCATGAGAGGGAGCTCCCAACCCTGCATCGACCACCACGGGAACCCGGGCCTGCTCCAGGATGATCCTGAGGTTGTCTTCGTTCTTGAGGCCGCGGTTGCTCCCGATGGGTGACGCCAGGGGCATCACGGCCTGGCAACCCAGATCCTGGAGTCTGAGGGCCAGCATGGGGTCGGCGTGAATGTAGGGAAGAACGGTGAAGCCCTCGGCCAATAATTCCCGGCAGGCCTCATAGGTCTCGATGGGATCGGGCATCAAGAAGCGGGGTTCAGGAGTCACTTCCACCTTGACCCAGGAGGGGAAGCCGCCCTTGCGGGCCAAGAGGGCCAGGCGGACGGCCTCCTTGGCTGTAGCCGCCCCACTGGTGTTGACCAAAAGCAACACCTTGTGGGGGTCCAGATGGCTCAGAAGATCATCCTCGGGTCGATCCAGATCCACACGGCGGAGCGCCACGGTCACCATTTCAGTTCCACTGGCCTCGATGGCCTCGGCCATGGATCGGGAGCTGGAGAATTTGCCGGTGCCCAAAAAGAGCCTGCTGCGGAAGGGTCGGCCACCGATTTCCAGGTCTTTCATGCCTGCAAGTATACCTTTTGGAGCCTGCGACAGACCGGCGCACCGCCGGATTTTGTTGACAGGACAGCCACCAGCGCCAACAATGGGTCTTTGAGAGAAGAAAGCATCGGAGAGCTCTTTGCGTTGTCCCTATTGCCAGGAGGACTCCGACCGCGTTGTGGACACCCGTCAGGCGGATGACCAACTGGCCATCCGCCGCCGCCGTGAGTGCCTCAGTTGCGGCCGGCGTTACACCACCTATGAGCGGTTCGAGGAGAGCCAGCTGAAAGTCGTCAAGAAGGACGGCTCCAGGCAGGCCTATGAAAGGCAGAAATTGATGGGTGGGCTGATGCGCGCCTGTGAAAAAAGACCGGTATCCACCGAGAGGCTCGAGGCCCTGGTCGGCCGCATTGAGGGCGAGCTTGTGCAGGCCCATGAAAAGGAAGTCCCCAGCAGGGTGATCGGTGAGAAGGTTTGCGCCGCCCTCAAGGACATCGACGCCGTGGCCTATGTGCGATTCGCCAGCGTCTACAGGGATTTCAAGGATGTCACTGAATTCGCGCGTGAACTCCAGAGCCTGGGGGACGCATGACCAAGGGACTCCAGCTCAAGAGCCTTTCCATGCACGGCTTCAAGAGCTTTGCCGACAAGACGGTGATCGAGTTCCACGAGGGCATGACCGTGCTGGTGGGCCCGAATGGCTGCGGCAAGAGCAACATTGTCGACGCCATCAAGTGGGTGCTCGGCGACCAAAGTGCCAAGAGCGTGCGGGGCAAGGAGATGACGGATGTCATCTTCAACGGCAGCGACAAAAGACCTCCGATGGGTTTTGCCGAGGTGTCACTGGTTTTCCAGAACCCTGGCCGCACCCTGCGTCTGGACCTCGACACGGTGAGTGTGACACGACGCCTGTCGCGCGACGGTCACAGCGACTACGAGATCAACCAGCAGGCCTGCCGCCTGAAAGACGTGCGGGAACTGTTCATGGACACGGGGATCGGGGTCGATGCTTACAGCATCATCGAACAGGGTCGGGTCGCCGCCTTCATCCAGGCCAACGCCCGCGAGAGGCGGCAGATTTTCGAGGAGGCCGCCGGGATCTCCCGCTTGAAGGCCCGCAAGAAGGAGGCCATCGCCAAGCTCCAGAGAAGCACCCAAAACCTTGAGCGCCTGAAGGACATCGTCGACGAGGTAACCCGCCGCCTGAGCCGTGTGCGCCGCCAGGCGGCGAAGGCCCAGGAATTCAAAGCCCTGGCGGATTCCCACCGCGAGAAGCGTGTCACCCTCGCGGTGATCGACTACGACGAGGCCAGGAACACGCGCCGCTCGGCAGCGGACGACCTCCGCCGCATCGAAGAGGAGGGCACCTCGCTGCGCCGCCGCATCGGTGAATTAGAAGTCAGCCGGATGGCAGCCGACGAGGAATTGGAGCGTGCCCATCGGGCCCTCACGGACCAGTCCACGTCCCTTGTTCGGATCGACAGCGAAATCCAGCGTCTCCACGACCAGGTGGAGCATGCCGAAGGGGCCAGGGTCGAGCACTCCCAGCGGCGTGAGGCCGACCTCAGGAGGGCCGGCGAGCTCAAGGAACGTGAGCGCGAGACCTCGTCCCTGCTGACGGCGGCCACAGCTCGCCTTTCCGAACTGCAGGGCTTGATGGAGGCCTCCCAGAGCGAGGTGCGCCGGGCCCAGGAAACCGTGGAGCGCCGCGAAGAGGAGCTCATCGGGATCGCCCAGAGACTGGAGTCCCTGCGCACCGAGGGTCTGGCCCTTGAAAGCCAGCGCCTGCGATACATGCAAGCCGAGGACGCTGCGGCCCGGCGCCAGGCCCAGGTGGCGCAGGAGATGGCCGGGGCCCAATCCATCCTGACCTCGACAGAAGCTTCCCGCCGTTCGCAGGATCTCCGGGATGCCGCGCTGGGCAACCGTCTCAAGGATCTGGGCTACAGACAGGCCGAGCTCCAGTGTTGGATGGCTGACCAGGAGAAGAGGCGTCACGAGCTCACCAGCGAATCCTCGAAAATCGACGCGGAACTGGCCGAGCACCGCCTCCGCAGGGGCCGTTGCGACACGGAAATTCGGCTGTTGGAAGATTTGCGTAGGCAAAGTGCCGGCGTGCAGGAGAGTGTGAAGGCCCTCCTGCGCGAGGGGGCTGTCAATCCGCGCCTGCTTCATGGGATTCTCGGCCTGATGGGTGACCTGATCAGGGCCCCGCGTCATGCCGCCAGGGCGATCGACTCCGCGCTCGGGGATCTGGCGCAGACCGTGGTGATCGAATCCCGCTCCATCCTGGCGGATGCCGAGCAGGTTCTGGTCAGCCAGAACATCGGCCAGGCGGCCTTCGTCACACTGGATGCCAGTCATCCCGCGATGACGTCCTCGGGGGGGGTCGGGGAGCCCCTGAGTGCCCTGGTGACCTGCGAGCCGGCCCTTCGCCCGCTGGTGGACCGCTGGCTGGGCGCCTGGAGATTCGTCCCGGAAGACACCGACCTCTCATCGCTGGACGACGGTGTCTGTGCCGTGACCCCATCCGGCCGCCGGAGGGACAGCTTGGGACGGGTCATCCTGGGCGCTGCGGGCTCGGGCACAGCCATCGGCCTGGTGTCGCGTTCGGCGGCCCTCCACGATTTGGCGCAAGAGCGCGACATGGCTGCCGCCGAGGAGGCACGCTGCCTCAACGCCTTGTCGGTGCTGGAGTCCCGGCGCGCGGCGGATGAGCGTCAACGTTCCGAGGCGGCGCGGGAACTCAACCGTCTGGATGCCCTCCTTGCGGACCGTCGCGGGGACCGGCATGTGGTGCAGCAGGAGCTGGCTCTGCTCGCGGAGCGTCACCGGCAGGTGACAGGCCGCCTCAAGGGCCTGGAGGAAGAGTCCTCGCGCCTGGCCGCGGAGGGCGCTTCCGTGCGCACCGCCCTGGCAGAGCTCGACAGGAACCTGCCCCTTCACCGCGAAGCGGAAAGCCAGCTCCAGGCGGCTTCCAAGACTGCCGTGGCGACCCAGGATGCTGCCCGCGAGGAGTTGGTGGCCGCCAGGATGCGCCGGGGGGCCCTCGAGCATGAGGCCCGCACCGGTGAGGAAGGCTTGACCCAGATCCGTACACAACTCGAGGGGCTCACCCGCGAGGTCCACAGGCTGGAGAATGAGGCCCTGGCCTCGGCCCGCCGGCTCGAGGAGCTTGAGGCCGAAATTGCAACGTCCCGCCAGGGGCTCGATGCCGAATTCGCCCGCAAGCAGGAGGCCGAGAAGGCCCTGGAATCCTGCCGCGAGGAGCACAAGCAGGCGGCCGGCCGCAAGCAGGCCATCGACCAAGAACATGCGGCCGTGCAACCCCGGTTCCTTGAGCTCCAGAACAGGGTGGGTTCCCTGCAGATGGCCGAGCGCGAGAGCGCCCTGAGGATGGAAAACCTCGAGCAACGACTGCTTGAGGATTACGCCCTGCACCTGTCCACCTTGCACGGAGCGTGGGAAGGACCCTGGAAGGCCGATGTCGACATCGAGGCCCTGCGCGCCGAGACACAACAACTCAAGGCCGGCATGGAGTCCCTGGGGCCCGTCAACCTTGAAAGCCTGCAGGAGGAAACGGAGCTCGACGAGCGCCACAGCTTCCTGGCCCAGCAGGAGAAGGATCTCCGCGATGCCTCCGAGAAACTGCAGGAGGTGGTGGGTCAGATCGACCTGCGGGCCCGCGAGCTCTTCGAAGCGACCTTTGCCGGTGTGCGCGAGCACTTCAAGGTCACCTTCCGCCAACTGTTCGGCGGAGGCCGGGCCGACCTCAAGCTGGAGGAGGGCCTGGATGTGCTCGATGCCGGTGTGGAGATCACCGCCTGTCCGCCCGGCAAGGAGCCCCGGAGCATCACGCTTCTCTTCGGCGGCGAAAAGACGATGACAGCCGTGGCCCTGCTGTTTGCGGTGTTCAAGAGCCGGCCTTCGCCCTTTTGCATCCTTGACGAGGTGGATGCGGCCCTCGACGAAAGCAATATCGAGCGCTGGCTGGCCATGCTCAAAGCCTTTGTGGGCTCCAGCCAATTCCTGGTGATCACCCACCACAAGCGCACGATGCGTGATGGGGCCATGATGTATGGCATCACCATGCAGGAACCCGGTGTTTCCAGGAAGCTCTCCCTCAAATTTGAGGAAGTGGACCACAGTGGATTGCTCCCTGAAGCGGGCAAGGAAGTGGCCTGATTCCCCTAGCGGCCCCCCTGGACCCTTTCGGGTGTAGAATGGGGGGTATGAGAGCGTCAAGGAGCGGTTTTAGCTTGGTTGAGCTCATGGTGGTCTTGGCCATCATTGCCATGCTTACTTCCATGGGCTTCTACATGTTCGATGCGGCCCGGGAGCGCGAAAAAGTGGTGGAGACCACCAACACCATCCAACGCCTTTCGGAGGCCATCGAAGCCTACTACGCCAAGACACTCCAATATCCTCCTGAGCTGGCAACAGAGAGTCCCAACGGTCTGGGAGAAACATCGGGTAATGGATACCTAGCCCATTTGCGGGGCAAGGTGGGAACCACGATCCGGCAGGGGGCTACAGTCAAGTCCCAATCCCTTTTCTTTTACGAACCCAAGCCCGAGTTCATCTTCGATGCCGACCATGTGATGGATATCTGGGGCTGGAAGATCGAGTACCGAGTTAGCCCAAGGAATACTCAGGATCTCAAGAACCGCTTCAATTCGGGCTCGGTGGATGCCAAGAACGATGTGTTGAATTTCCCCGGCAACCCTAAGAAGTACAACCTTTGGTCTCCCGGAAAAGATGGCAACAGCACCGGACAAAAGTACCAGGGAACCATCGCGCCAGCTACAGGATCGGCCAATTCGAACTACAACAGCGGTGGTTATCAAGGCACGGATTACGCGGAGGATGACATTGGAAACTGGTAGCAAGGCGGCCCGTCGCGGCTTCACCCTGATCGAGATGATGGTGGTGATTTCCATCATCATGATTCTGGCGGGCATGGTCCTCTATGGGGTTCAGATTGCCATCGACAGTGCCCGGCGAAGTGATACACAAGCTCTGTGCATGCAGGTGCGTGATGCTATTTCTATGTACTACACGGATTGCAAAGTCTACCCGACTCATGATGCAACCCCACCCTTTACCCATTTAGAGCTTGTTTATGGCAATGGTGTAGATGGTTTGTGGGTGTACCAATTGCAACGCATGGGTAAAAAACCACCGTATCTCATGGGCATCGATGACACCAAGCTGACCCTCTCAAGCAACAGGGGTGAGATCATTGATCACTATGATTCCGCACTGCGTTTTCGGGTGGTCGGCCGTGCAGAGTACCTCTCGGAATACTATAGAAATTCAAATACTCTCAAGACCTTTTACGTCTGGAGCTGTGGCAAGAACCAGAATGATGATTTCACATCTACCTATGGAGACCCACTTTGGGACACGCTCGCCACGGACTTTAAAACGTTTCAAAAATTGAGCAATCCCGAATCCTGGGCCGACTCCCAAGGCATTGACGACATCATCGTCACCAACTGAATCCGTCCCATGCGCATCCCCCTTGACTGGCTAGGCACCCTCGTTGACCTGAGTGGGGTGGACCCCGATGTCCTCTCCTCATCGCTCACCCTGGGCTTGTGCGAGGTGGAGAAGGTCGAAAGAGCCACCACCCCCTACAAGGGAGTGGTGGTGGGGAAGATCCAGGCGGTGCACCCGCACCCCCAGGCAGACAGGTTGAGATTGGCCACGGTCAGGGCGGGCGGCGGGGAATTGCAGATTGTGTGCGGGGCCCCCAACATCGCCCCCGGCCAGACTGTGCCCGTGGCCCTACCCGGTGCCGAGCTTCCGGGGGAGGATGGCAAACCCTTCAAGATCAAACTCTCCAAGATCAGGGGAGTGGAAAGTGCTGGGATGCTCTGCTCCCAGGAGGAGCTGGGGCTGGGCAACGAACATGAGGGCATTCTCCAGTTGGAGTCATCCTTCCCCGAGGGCACACCCTTGGAGTCGGCCCTGGGCGCTCCCGCCCCCGTGCTGGTGATCGACAACAAGAGCCTCACCCACCGCGCCGATTGCTGGGGACTGCGGGGGTTGGCCCGTGAAGTGGCGGCCATTCTTGGCCGTCCTCTCAAGGTCCCTCCTGGCGATCTCCGCACCTTGTCGGGCCCCCCTACCTATCGCACAGAAGTCCTGGCCCCCTCCTCCTGCCCCCTTTACCGTGTGGTGGGCCTCAGGGGTGTGGCCCATGCCGAAAGCCCCGTGGCCTGGAAGCGCCGGCTGGAAGCCGCCGGCATGAGGGCGGTGAATGCCATTGTGGATGCCACCAACCTCGCCATGCTTGAAACCGCCCAACCCCTGCACGCCTTTGATGCCGCCAAGGTCAAGGGACCCGTGAAGGTGCGTCTGGCCCGGGAAGGGGAGCCCTTTGTCACGCTCGACGGCGTGGCCCGCAAGCTCCTCTCATCCGATCTCGTGATCTGCGACGGCGACACCCCCGTGGCATTGGCCGGTGTGATGGGTGGAGCCTCGACAGCGGTCACCGAAGGCACCACATCTATCCTTCTGGAGGGCGCGACCTTTGATGCGGCCACGATCCGCCGCACCAGCCAGCGCCTGGGCCTCCGGAGCGAGTCCAGTGCCCGGTTTGAAAAGAGTCTTCCCCCTATCCTCGTGGAGGAGGGCCTCGCGCGCTGTGTCGAGCTGCTCAAGGAGGTTTTCCCCGGACTCGAGGTCTGCCATGGCCTGGAGCCCTTGCCATCCGTTGCGCCGAGAACCATCCAGGTTGATGCCGCCTGGATCGCATCTCGTTTGGGCGTTTCCCTTGAGGCTTCCAAGGCGGGAGACAAATTGCGGAGTATCGGCTTCGGCGTTGCGCTGGCTGGCACGAATCTGACCGTCACTGTGCCGCCCTGGCGCAGTGCCAAGGACATCAGTCTTCCCGAGGATCTTCTGGAGGAAGTGGCCAGGCTCCTGCCGCTGGAGTCCATCACGCCCCGACTGCCCTCTCTTCCCGCGCGGCCGGCTTCTGTGGCCCCCTCGCGCTTGCCGGAAAGGCGGCTCAGGAGCGTCTTGGCGGCCTGCGGTGCCCGTGAAATTCTCTCGTACAGTTTTGCCCGCGATTCGCGCAGGCAAGACACGGGTGAGGATGACCAGGGATTGAAACTCCGGAACCCCATCCAAAGCGACATGGCAAGTCTCAGGCGCACACTCATGGGGGGGATGCTGGATGCCCTGGAGCGCAATCACCGCCAGCGCGATGCCTTGCACCTGTTCGAGATCGGCCGGGTGTATTTTCCCGAGAAGGAAGGCGTGCGCGAGGAGACCCGTTGCGCGGGATTGGTGAAAGCAGGCGCCACCTCATGGCACGCGGCCAAGCGCGATATCGAGGCCATCCTGGAGACCTTTGGCATTCGCGGGGCTCTCTGGGAACGGCTGGAGGATGCCGCCTGCGCCTGGGCCCATCCAGGCAGACTGGCCCAGGTCCGTGTGGGCAAGCTGGTGCTGGGACGCCTTTCGGAAGTGCACCCGCGCATTCTTGAGTCCATGGATTGCGAAGGGCGGGCCGCCGCATGGGAGATGGATCTGGACATCCTTCGGAAGGTGGCCGGGGGCAAGCCGCGTTTCCGCGAGCTTCCACGTTATCCCGTGGTGCGGAGGGATCTGGCCCTCTTGGTCCCGGAGTCTGTGGCTGTTGCCGATGTCGAGACGGTGTTCGCCGCTGGCAAGAGACCCCTCCTGAACGATGTGGAACTGTTCGATATTTATAGAGGGAAGGGCTTGCCTGCGGAGTCCAAGAGCCTGGCCTTCCGCCTGCATTGGCTCGATCCCGAGAAGACCCTGACCGATGAGAGGATCCGTGAGCTTGAGACGGCCCTGGTGAGCGAATGCCAGGCCCGTGGATGGTCGAGACGCTGATGTGGCGCCTGCAGGTTGAGAGGGGGCCCCTCAAGGGCAAGAACTACAGGCTCAAGGGCTCGGGCAGTGTTTCGGTGGGCCGCAGCAGCAAGAACGGGATCGTCATCCCCGACGAGATGATGTCGAGGATCCATTGCCGCCTCATCGCCAACGGGGACAGGCTGAAACTTGAGGATCTGGGTTCCCACAATGGAGTCCAGGTCAACCACTTGGGCGTGAAGACCTGCGATCTGGCCAACGGGGATCTCATCATCCTCGGTGAAACCGAGATCAGCGTGTTCCTTGCCGAGCAGGAAGATCCATTGATCGGCAAAGAGATCCAGGGTTACAAGATCCTTGAACGCATCGGCCGGGGCGGAGGCGGGACGGTGTACCTCGCGGAACAGACGAAGCTTCTGAGGAAGGTTGCCGTGAAAGTGCTGGCCCCCGAGCTCTCAAGCCAGCCGGAATATGTGAACCGTTTCCTGAACGAGGCCCGCACAGCGGCCACCCTAACCCATCCCCACTTGGTGGGGGTCTTTGACATCGTGCATGAAGAGAGCACCGTATTCTTTTCGATGGAGCACATGCAGGGGGGGTCATTGGGTGAGTTGGCCATGACCGAAAAGGTCCTAGCTCCTGCTGTCGTGACAGCCCACTTGGTGCAGGCCTGTCAGGGTCTCGACTACATCCACAAGAAAGGGTTTGTGCACCGCGACATCAAGCCGGCCAACCTGATGCTGGACGAGGCGGGTACGTTGAAAATCGGCGACTTCGGCATTGCTCTGCGTAGCACCCATGGCAAGGTGGAGAGGGTCATCGGATCGCCGCATTTCATGAGCCCCGAGCAAGCCAGAGGTCTTCCACTCGATTCCCGTAGCGATCTCTATTCCCTAGGATGCACGGCCTTCCGCCTTTTGAGCGGCATGCCACCCTTTGTGGGGGCCTCCATGGAGGCCGTTCTCATGGCTCATGTCCAACAGAAGCCGCCCACCTTCCGCGCCGTGAAGGGCCTCAGCACCCGAGTGGCCACTGTCCTTGATCCCTTGCTGGCCAAGAATCCCGATGAACGCTGGGGTTCGGCCGGGATTCTTGGCGAGAAGCTCGGGGAAGCCATGAAGGCTCCGAAGCTTGCTCGCAGGCGGATCCGGCACTGAGCTGAGCGACATCATGGCGGTTCCCGCCTGACGCCATCATCTCGTGGCACCCCGTCCCTGGCACCCCATTTTTGCCAGTTTTTACGCCATCGATCCGACATAAACCCTGAGGTCTCCCATGGGAGGAGGCCTGTACCTTTTTTGGGAATCCGATGGCTGAACTGGGCATCCTCGACGCTGTCATCATGGGCTCACTCCAGGGTCTCACCGAGTTCCTGCCCATTTCCTCGAGTGGCCATCTCCGCCTGGCCAAGGAAATCCTCACGGATCTCCCCACCGAAGATGTGTTTTTCGAGGTGTATCTCCACCTCGCCACACTGATCGCCGTCTTCATTGTCCTCAGAAAGAGGATCGTGGGGCTCATCCGCGAGCCGGATTGGTCGGCGGCCCTCCTTCTTTCCACCATCCCTGCTGGATTGATGGTGGTCTTGTTTCACTTTGACGATTATTTCGAGCATGCGGGTGTGCATATGGTGCTTTGCGGTGAACTGGCTACAGGCATCGTCCTTCTGCTTGCCGAACGAAGCCGCCGCCGCAGCGCAGGTGTCAATGTGGGGGGGATGTCCCTCTTCATGGACGCCCTTTTTATCGGCCTCTTCCAAGGGGTGGCGATCCTACCGGGCGTTTCCCGCAGTGGCCTGAGCCTGTGTGCCGCATTCTTCCTGGGCTGGCCCCGCGATAAAGCCTTTGAGTTTGTGTTCCTTATGAGTATCCCCGCCGTGCTGGGGGCCCTGGTGATGCACACAGGAAAAGCGATGTCGATGGGATTTCCGCCCGTGAGTCTCTTGCTGGCCGGATTCATCCCCGCCCTGCTGTTGGGTTGGGCCTCCCTTGTGGCCCTCCGGTATGTGGTCACACGGTCGCTTTCGCCCTTTGGTTGGTACTGTGTGATCCTGGGGGCCGTGGGACTCATCGGGGTGTCGGGCCAGGGGGTTGTATCGTGAGCGGGACCTACGAGAATCCCCGGTTCAGGCTCTGGTGGTGGTGGCCCTCGGTGGCCCTAGTGGCCTGCCTGGCCCAGCTTCTGAGTGGATTGAGCCCCGAAGGCATGGACCTTGGGGGTCTGGGGGGCCGGCGGATCCAGGACCTGGTGGAAAGTCACCTGGGATCCGCAACGGCGGTGCTGATGAGCGTGTTGGGCGCCCTGACGGCCCTGCGCTCCCTCAAAAGGAGCGACGAGGTGAAGGGTTCCGTTCGTTGGGGGGCCTTCCTTCTGATGACGCTGTCCCTGAGCATCCTGGAGGCCGGTCTTCTTCCTGCCAACCAGCCCCCCTTGAGTGGAGGAACCTTTGGAACCTACATGGCCGAGGGTCTGCAAAGGGCCCTGGGGATCATGGGGCCGTTGGTGATGCTGGGCGTCTTCTCACTGGCATTGGCCGCTTGGGGCGGTCCGCCGCTGAGGACCCTGGCCGGTCAGTTTGCCAGGCAGGTCGTGGCCTGGATTGAAAAGGCCTCCCAGCGCAGGCAATCGGCCCAGTCCGAGATGACCGAGGCCGAGCGCAAGGCCGACACCGACGAGTTGCCCGTGAAACCGCGGCGTTCCGCCGCCCGCTCCGAGGAGCCGGAGGGGGAAGAAGAGGACGACTCCGCCATCTCGTCGATAGAAGATGCATCCATCCCCTTCAAGAACAAGCCCTTCGACATCCAGGAGTTGATGCAGAAACCCAAGAAGAAACCCCGCGTGATCCGCTCTGCCGAATCCGGGGATGCCATGGAGTCTGTCCAGGAGCAGGATGACGAGGAGGCCCCCAAGAAGCCGCGCGCCAGGAAAATCAAGGTCATCGAATCAGAGGATGAAAGCCGCGAGGAGGTGGTGGAAAAGGCCGAGTTGCCTCCGGCCCAGGAACACCAGCCCGAGAAACCCGCCGCCCAGCTCGACATCCCCAAAGGCGCCCCCAAAGTTCCCAAGAAAAAGCCCGCTCCCCGCAGGTTGCCTCAGGTCACGGGTGCCCCCGGCAGTTACAAGCTGCCTCCCCTGGATCTCCTGGAGGCCTCTGAAGAGGAGGAAACCACGGTGGAGGAATTGCAGGAGATCAACGAGCGGTCCACCGCCCTCCAGCAGGCCCTCAAGAATTTCGGCCTGGATGTGCAGGTGGTGAATATCCAGCACGGTCCCGTGATCACCCAATACGAGCTGGAATTGGCGCCCGGGATCAAGGTTTCGAGGGTGATGAATCTCCAGAACGACATCGCCATGGCGCTCAGGGCCCGCTCGGTGCGCATTCTCGCCCCCATTCCCGGCAAGGCCACGGTGGGAGTGGAAGTGCCCAATGCCAAGCGCCGCGGCGTCTGCCTCCGCGACCTCTTCGACCATGGCGGACTCGAAAGTGCCAAGGACATGAGTCTTCCCACTTTCCTGGGCCGTGATATTTTTGGCGAGCCGATCACCTTCGATGTGGCCGACATGCCCCACCTCCTGATGGCCGGCAGCACCGGCTCGGGCAAGAGCGTGGGGATCAACGGCCTGATCCTGTCGCTCCTGATGACGCGGTCACCCGACGAGGTGAAGATGGTGCTGGTGGATCCCAAACAGGTGGAGTTGAGTTTCTACAAGGATATTCCCCACCTCATTTCCCCCGTCGTGACCGACATGAAGCGCGTGCCGGGCATCCTGGATTGGGCTGTCCGCAAGATGGAGGAGCGCTACGACCTCCTGGCGCGTGTGGGCGTGAGGAACATCGACGGCTTCAACAAGCTCGGCGCCGAAGCCATCAAAAAGCAGTTGGGCATCATCCCCGAAGACGGCGAGGTGGTCGACACCTACATGCCCCGGATCGTGATCATCATCGACGAGCTCGCGGACCTGATGATGCTGTCCAGCACGGCCAATGATGTGGAAAGCAACATCCAGCGCCTGGCACAGAAGAGCCGCGCGGTGGGGTTGCATGTGGTGCTCGCCACACAGCGTCCCAGCGTGGACGTGATCACCGGCACCATCAAGGCCAATCTCCCGTGCCGGATCGCCTACATGGTCAACAGCGGCATCGACAGCCGCACCATCCTCGACCGCACGGGGGCCGAGACCCTCCTGGGCAAGGGCGACCTCCTGTTCAAGGATCCCTCGCGTAGCGATCTCCAGCGCCTCCAGGGTGCCTTCGTCAGCGAAGAGGAGGTGCGCAAGGTGGTGGCCCACTGGGTGGCGCAGGGCGTCCCCCCGAAATTCATCGAGGAGCTGGTCAATCCCCAGGCCGAGGGCATTGGCGAGGGGGAAAAGGACGAGCTTTACGAAAAGGCCGTGCGTCTTGTCCTGGAAAGCGGTCGTGGAAGCACGACCTTCCTCCAGCGCATGCTCGGCGTCGGCTACACGCGCGCCAGCCGGCTCATCGAGCTGATGGAGATGGACGGCGTGCTGGGACCTCATCGAGGCAGTGTCTCTCGCGAGATCCTGTATACTCTCGAGCAGTGGGAAGCCCGTCAGGCCCAGGAAGCCGAAGAAGCGGCCATGGGTTCGGCTGACACCGGAAACGCAGCCGACGAGGCCCCGGTGGGCGCCCCCGCCGAGGAAACATGCCCAGAGCCCGAAACGAATCAGGCAACACCACAGGAGCCTCAGGACAGCCACACCTGAGAAGCGTCGCCCTCGTGGCGCTGGGCTGTTCGAAGAACATGGTCGATGCCGAGATGATCCTCGGATCACTGCTTGAGGACGGCTGGGCTCTCACGGGAAGCCAGTCGGAAGCTGACATGGTTGTGGTGAACACCTGCGGCTTCATCGAGAGCGCGCGCGAAGAAAGTGTGCAGGCCATCGTGGAGGCCTTGGAAGGTCGCCGCCAGGGCCAGAAGGTGGTGGTGGCGGGATGCCTCCCCCAGAAGGCCGGCAAGGAACTCCTCGCGGAACTCCCCGAGATCGATGCCATTTTGGGTATCAATGCCCCCCGCGATGTGAAGTCTGCTGCCCGCAGTCTTTTTGCCGGTGACGAGGTCTCCTGCAACGGCGTGACTCCGGCGGAGCGTACCTATGGGGAAAGCCAGCCCAGGTTCCTGCTCACCCCCCGGCATCATGCCTATCTGAGGATCGCGGACGGTTGTGACAGGGGATGCCGCTTCTGTGCCATTCCCAGGATCAGGGGCCGTCAGCGTTCGCGGACCCTCGGGGAGCTCGTGAAGGAGGCCACCCTCCTGGCCCAGGGGGGTTGCCGGGAACTGGGTCTTGTGGCCCATGACCTCAACGCCTGGGGGACGGATCTGCAGGACGGGAACAGGCTGGAGCATCTTCTGCCCGCCCTGGCCTCGGTGGAAGGGATCGAGTGGATCCGCCTCTTCTACCTGTATCCGGCCGGCATGGGCCCCGCCCTCATCAAGGCCATGGCCACCACACCCCGGGTGCTCCCCTACATCGACATGCCGCTCCAGCACATTTCGGATCACATGCTCTCGGTCATGAACAGGCGCATCACCAAGCGTGAGACGTTGGATCTCTTGGGGGCCCTGCGCGAAGCCATGCCCCACGCGGTGTTCCGCACCACCCTGCTGGTCGGACACCCTGGTGAAACCAAGGCGGATGTGGAGGAGCTCAAGGAGTTCATGGCGTCCTGGAGGTTCCAGCACTTGGGGGCCTTTGGCTACAGCCCCGAGGAGGGCACGGCGGCCTTTCATATGGAGGGGAGGGTGGCACCCAAGGAGGTCCAACGCCGGGTGGATGAGGTGATGAAGCTTCAGCAGAAGATTGCCTTTGAGTTGCAGTCCGCCCGTGTGGGCACTCAGGATGAGGTGGTGGTGGATGAGGGCCAGGGGTCGGCCTTCCTGGCCCGGTCCTGGAGGGAGGCACCCGACAGCGACAGTGTCATCAAGGTGAAGGCCAAAAACTTGAAAATCGGACAAACAATCCAGGTGAAGATCGATGGGCGCACCGGATACGATTTGGTGGCGGCCCCCCTTCAATGAATCTACCGAATATCCTTACGCTTTCAAGATTCCTGATCTCTACCATTGTCTTTGTTTTGATTAAATTTGGCGATTCAATGGGATTGAGTGCTGCCTTCATTTTATTCGTTGTTGCATGCATTACAGACTATTATGACGGAGAGATAGCCAGAAAAAGAAATCAAATAACAGTTTTTGGCCGTATTGCCGACCCATTTGCAGATAAGTTCCTTGTAATTGGATGCTTTATCTTTTTATATGAGCGCAACATCGGAGATATCTATCACTGTTGGCTGAATGCGACAGCCTTGTTTCTTATCATTTCAAGGGAATTTTTGGTCAGTAGTATACGAGGTTACTTTGAAAGCCAGGGAGTGAGCTTCCCTGCCGAATGGTTGGGGAAATTCAAAGCCACGTGGCAGTATGTTTCCATTGGCATCCTGATCCTCTATTTTGCCCATGGCGGTCGCTGGGAAGGTGAACAGTTTGTTCCCTTGCATTGGATCCTGCAGTGGGTGGGCATCACGGCGGTTTGGAGCTCAGTGTTGGTGACACTTTGGTCCATGCAGCCTTACCTCAAGAATGCCCGGCTGAAGACTTACAAATGAGGGTGGTTCCGATGCCCGTGTCAGGAGCACCTTTCTAGCATGCCGGCGCTATTGGTCCGTAACGGAAGTTCCAAGGGCCGCATCTTCACCCTGGAGGAGGGGAGATCCTATGTGGTGGGCCGGGGCCAAGAAAGCGACATTGCGATCTCGGATTCCAGCATCTCGCGCCGCCATGCCATGATCGAGTGGCGTGGCGGGTGTTTTTACCTCAAAGATCTGGGCAGCCGCAACGGCACCTGGGTCAACACCTTGCCCGTCACAGACCGCGCCCTGGAGATTCATGATGTGGTGGCCCTGGGGCAGGTGCGATTTCTGGTGGCGGCTGACCCGGAGGCTGCCGGTGAGGCTGACAGGACGCCCGGCACCAGGGGCCATACGCTGGCCTTGGAGGATCACGAGGTGTCGGGGATATTCGGTACGTCGCCCGTCACCCAAAAGCTCCTTGGAGACATCCGGCGATTGGGATCCCTTGACACCACGGTCTTCATCGAGGGGGAGACGGGCACGGGGAAGGAGCTGTGTGCCAGGGCCCTGTCGGCCATGGGTCCGCGACGGCACTTTCCCTTTGTGGCGGTCAATTGCGGTTCCTTTTCGGAATCCCTGGCTGAGAGTGAGCTGTTTGGCCACGAAAAGGGCGCTTTCACGGGAGCCGATGCACGCCGTACCGGGCATTTTGAGACTGCCGACGGGGGCACGCTGTTTTTTGACGAAGTGGGCGAACTCCCTTTGGCTGTCCAGGCCAAGCTCCTCAGGGTGCTTGAGACCCAGACGTTCCGCCGCGTGGGGGGCACCGAAGAAATCTCTGTCGACGTCAGGATCCTATCGGCCACCCACATGGATCTTGCCAAGATGGTGTCCCAGGGGGGATTCCGCGAGGACCTTCTGCACCGGCTCCATGTGTTCACCCTCAAGGTGCCCTCCCTGAGAGACAGGCGCGAGGATATCCCCCTGTTGGCAGGCAATTTCCTGGAGGAATTCTGTGTGGAACAAGGTCGGGAGCCTCCGACCCTTGAGGCGGAGGTTCTCTCTTTCCTGCAAAGTTATCGCTGGCCAGGCAATGTCCGCCAACTCAGGAATGCCATGGAAAGAGCTTCCATTCTCTGCGGACCAAGGCTCACCCTGGAGGACCTTGTGGCCCTCGATTTCACCACCAATTACGATGACGAGCATTTCCAGCCCCTGAGGGAATTCGAGCAGGAACAGGTGTCAAGGCATCTCCGTCGGGCCCTGTCCCTGGCCAAGGGGAACAGGAGTCAGGCCGCGAGGCTACTAGGCATTTCGCGGGCCACGCTTTATGAAAAGCTCAAGGCCTATGGAGTGGGCCACCCTGAAACCTGAGTTGTCTGGAAACCCGGACAGGGATCTGTCTGAGGATCCGGACAACCCATGACCCATCCGGGAATCTCCTGACCCAAGACGGCCGCCTTATAACCCTCAAAGCGGGTTTTTTAAGCCACATTCATCCTGGCCCGCCTCTTGCTAGCGACAGTGGTGGAGGCACCTATGAACGCCAACAAAATGACTCAGAAGCGCAAATCGACAAGGTTCCAGGTTCGTCACGCCCAGGTGGGTTGGTCCGATACTTCGTGGTTTGGGTTCAACGCCCCGCTGCGCCGGCCCCATCCCCTCGTGAACATGTCCTTGAAGGGTCTCCAGCTCCTGAGCACGAGTTATGTGCCCAAAGACAAGAAGGTGGATATCGCCATTGATTGCCCGGCCTATGTCGAACCCATTGTTTGCCGGGCCACCGTCCGCTGGTGCCGGAAGGTCACGTCCAAATTCAATGGGTACCAGGTGGGTTTCGAGTTCCTCAAGTTCAAAGGGGGTTCCATTGAAAAGCTGCGCAAGCTCTCCAATGACACCATGATCCGCACTGTGGCCCGCGGCCAGATGTTTGTGGGCTGCTAGGCCGCCGCAGCTTGGCGGCGTTCGAGAGCCGCTGAGATCGTTTCGCGGGGCGTGCGCTTCAGGTCGGAAGCCAGACCCACCCATGAACAGACGGCAATGACCCACTTGGCCGGGTCGTAATGCCACCACTTCACGCCATTGCGGTAGTCGTGTTGGAAGCAGTGGTGGTAGTTGTGGTAGCCCTCCCCGTAGGTCAGCAGGGCGATCAGGTTGCTGTCGCGGGAGGTGTTGGCCGTGGAATAGGGCTGGCTGCCCCAGATGTGGGCCAGGGAGTTGATGCAGAAAGTGAAGTGGTGGTTGAGGACCATCCGGAGGAGGCCGCACAGGAGGAGACAGCCCCACCAGCGGCCATGCCAGAAGCCCAGGGCAAGGGGGATCCCCACGTTGGTGGCCACAGCAATCGGGATGTAATAGCGGTGTTGCCAACGCACGACAGGATCCTGTTCCAGGTCCTTCACATTCGAGAAATCGTCCTTGCCGCTTTCGTGTTCCCGGAGGATCCAGCCCATGTGGGAGAACCAGAAGCCGCGCTTGGCGGAATAGGGGTCCAGGTGGTTGTCATCCGTGTGGCGGTGGTGGCGACGGTGGTCGCTGGCCCAGTGGAGGACGCTGTTCTGGAGGGAGCAGGCCCCCCAGACGGCATAAAAAATCCTTGGCAGGAGGGCACTCTTATAGGACTTGTGGGACCATAGGCGGTGGTAACCCGCTGAAATCGAAAGCCCCGTCATGAACATGAAGAGCACGAACATCGACCATTCGAAAGCCGTAAAACCCTGTTTGACGGCGGCCCACGGAATCAAGACGGCCGCCGCGATCGGCGATAGGGTCAGAACGATGATGCTGGGCCAGTTGTACTTTGGGCGCATGAAGCTCCATTTTAGTCGAAACAGGGGGGGGGGAGCGGTGTCAGGAGGTCGCAACCGAAAGTTTCCAGGGTCCCATGGGGATCCCATACCGGGATCAAGACAGGATTTTGTTCCTCCTTATAGGTGCTTCAATGCAGACGCCAGCCAAGGAAATGGTCGGTTTCTGACCTGATAAGGGCTGTAGTGGCCGAACGGATGGCCCCGCACTCGCTCTCACGGAAGATGGCAAGGGGATGGAGCCCGGAATCCCTGAGTGAAGCAATGGCTTCCTCGCGGTGAGAGGCCTTGATGTCCCCCTTGCGAGTGCGATTCAGGGTGTCGACAGCTTCATAGACAAACGTGACCATGGGGAGCTCCTTCAAGTAGAGTCCCTATAATACCCGGTCTCGTGGCACGTATCCTTCTGATCAGACATGGCGAATCCGTTTTGGGATCGCGAAAGTGCTACGCCGGACACCTGGACACCCCGCTGACGACAAGGGGGCGTCGCCAGGTGGCCGGACTGCGCAAGCGCTTCAAGCGTTTTGGTGTCACCCGAATCTTCACCAGCGACCTGGTGCGTTGCCGCGACACCGCCGCCTTGTTGGCGCCCGGCCTGCCTGTTTCAGTGTCCAAGTCCCTCCGTGAGATGAATTTCGGAGCCTGGGAGGGAAAGACGGTCCGGCAGTGCCACCGGAGCCATCGACGGCGTTTCGAGGCCTGGATGCAAAATCCATCCAACGTGACGGCACCCCGGGGAGAGTCCCTGGGGGCCCTGTCACGCCGTGCCCGATCCTTTGTATCCCGCGCCGTGCGGCGCCACCCGGGGGACACCCTGGCCTTTGTCACCCATGGGGGGGTGATCCGTACCCTCCTCTCCAGCAAGCCCGGAGATTTCTGGAACTTTTCCGTGCCCACGGGGGCCATCATCGAGCATCAGTGGAAGGGTGGGCGGCGGTGACGCGCACCACACTGATCACTGGAGGTGCCGCAAGCGGCAAGAGCACGGAGGCCTGCCGCCTGGCGGGACTTTGCGGTCGGGATGTGCAGTTTGTGGCCACCTGCGTGGCCCGTGATGACGAGATGCGCGCCAAGGTCAGGCGTCACCAGGAGGAGAGGCCGTCTTATTGGTCCACGCAGGAAAGAGACAGGGATGTCGCCGGTGCCCTGAAACAGCGCCACGACGCTTCCATCGTGGACTGCCTGACCCTCCTGGTGTCCCAGATGCTGGTGGAGGGATGCGGTGAGAAGGAGATCCTGACCGAGGTGGGAAGCATCTTCGAGAAACCTTCGCATCCCCTCTTCGTGGTCACCAATGAAGTAGGCTTGGGAATCGTCCCGGGAGATCCCCTGTCGCGGCAATTCCGCGAGATCGCAGGGCGGGCCAATCGGTTGGCGGCGGCTCAGGCCGACGAGGTGATCCTGATGGTGTCGGGCCTTCCCGTGAGGATCAAATGAGTCTGATTGAAGAAACGGTCAAAATCATTCGGCCCCTCGATGAAGCGGCGATGGCGGGGGCCCGCCAGCGGCTTGATTCCCTCACCAAACCTCCCGGGAGCCTCGGGGATCTTGAGGCGATGGCCGTGCGCCTGGCTGGGATTTCCGGCAAGCCCCTCCCGAAGGTCGACAGAAAAGTGATCTACACCCTGGCCGCTGACCACGGAATCGCTGCTGAAGGGGTGAGTGCCTATCCCCAGGAGGTTACGGCCCAGATGGTGCTGAACTTCCTGGCCGGCGGGGCCGCCATCAATGTGCTGGGCCGCGCTGCGGGGTCCCGGATTGTGGTGGCTGATGTGGGCGTGGCCTCGGAACTACCAGAGCATCCCTATCTTGTTTCATGCAAGGTGGCCAAGGGCACGCGGAATTTTCTCCGGGAGGATGCCATGACGGCCTCCCAGGCCCGGCAAGCGGTGGAGGCCGGGATTGCCCTCTGTACGGAGGTGGATCTTGCCGCCACGGGCGAGATGGGCATCGCCAACACCACCTCGGCCAGTGCCATCACGGCTCTGCTCACGGGCCACAAACCCGAGGAGGTCACGGGGTGCGGTACCGGCATCAGCGAGGTGGGCCGTCAGAAGAAGGCCGACGTCATCCGGAGAGCTCTTGAGGCCCGCCGCGTCAATCCCGATGACGCCTGGGATGTTCTTGCCAAGGTGGGGGGGTTCGAGATCGGAGGTTTGGTTGGCGTGATTCTGGGTTCGGCAGCCCGCCATACGGCCGTGTTGGTGGACGGATTCATTTCCGGGGCTGCGGCCCTGCTGGCCGTCCGCCTGCATCCTCCGGTGCGTGAGTATCTTTTCGCCGCACACCAGTCGGCCGAACCCGGTCACGTGATGACACTCGCCGCCCTTGACCTCAAGCCCATCTTCCGCCTCGACATGAGGCTGGGGGAGGGCACGGGGGCCGCCCTCGCAATGCCCGTGATGGATGCGGCCTGCCGCATCCTCCATGAGATGGCCACCTTTGGCGAGGCCGGGGTCTCGGGGCCATCGTGAAATCCCTGCTTGTCGCCTTCCAATTTCTCACCCATATCCCTGTGCCCCTCAAGGCTGTCACGGAGAGGGACATGGGACGCTCCTCGGTGTGGTTCCCTGTGGTGGGGGCCCTCCTGGGCACCTTCCTCTGCGCTTTCTACCATGTGGTGGGACAACACTTTCCCGAGACGCTTGCCCGCGTGCTCACCCTGGTGGCCCTGATCCTGGTTTCGGGGGCCTTTCATCTCGACGGGCTCTCCGACACAGTGGATGGGTTCTATGGAGGCTCTGACAGGGACAAGGCCTTGGAGATCATGCGCGACCCCAGGGCCGGTGCCATGGGTGTGATCGCCATCGTGTGTGGTCTCTTCCTGAAGGGGGCTGTCTTCCTCACCCTGTCCGCCAAGGATCTGAAATCGGCCCTCCTGGTGATGCCCGTGGTGGGCCATGCCGCCATGGTGCTTTCGTTCAGTCTCCCCAGTGTAAGACCAGACGGGCTTTGCCATATTTTTTCCGAGCACCGCCATCGCTGGGACGGCCTGGCGGCCCTCATCATGGCGGGTGCGGCCTGCGGCTGTGTGATCGGCCCGGCGGGGTTGAAGGCCCTGGCTGCCGCCCTGCTGGGCACGGTCCTTCTCCTGGGGATGTCATGGAGAAAGATCCGTGGCGTGACAGGGGATGTCTGTGGCGCCGCCAACGAGGTGGCCGAGATCTGCTTCCTTCTCGGATTCATGGCGGCCCTGCCCGTGATGGCTCCGGGTGCCGTCGATGTCGATGCCTACCTGCCCCAGTGGATGCGCTGATGAAGCGCGGTCATGGAGGTTCTCAGGATCCCACAATTCTTGATTTCAGCGCCAATGTGAATCCCCTGGGGCTCCCCGAGGGTGTGATGGCGGCCCTCCAGAACCCCGAGCAGGTCATGCGCTACCCCAGCCCCGACGCCCGGCCCCTCTGTGAAGCGGCCGGTCGCCGTCATGGGATCGGCGCCGACCGCATCCTGGCGGGAGCCGGGGCCAGCGAGCTGATTTATCTTCTGGCTCGGCATTTTCAAGGCAAGACGGTGCGCATTGAGATCCCCGCCTTCACCGAGTACGAAGATGCCTGTGAGGCCATGGGCCTGGTACCGACAGAGGGGGAGACGGATGTTGTCATCCTGGCCAATCCCAAGTGCCCCGAGGCGATCCTCCGGCAGAAAGCCGAAGTGTTGGATGCCGCCAGGGTCAAACCCGGCGGTACCCTGGTGGTGGACGAGACGTTCTTGGATTTTTCGGGTGACGCGGAATCGCTGGTGGAGAAGGCGGCTTCCCGCCCCGGTCTCATTGTCCTGAGGGCCCTGACCAAGTTTTACGCCCTGGCCGGGCTCAGGGTGGGTTACCTGGTGGCGGCACCCGCCACGGTGGCTGCCCTCAAAAGACTGCAGGCCCCGTGGACAGTGAGCGGCCCGGCCCAGATGGCGGCCGTGGCGGCGCTCGCCGATCATGTCTATGCCCGTCAATCCCGCGAGGTGATTCCCTTGTGGCGAGAGGAACTGGCGAACGGCCTGCGCCGCGCCGGACTTCAGCCCCTTCCAAGTTGCACCAACTTCATTCTGTGCCGGGTCCCCGATGCGGGAACCCTCTGCAAGGGTCTTCTGGAGAAGGGCCTGGCGGCGCGCAACTGCGACAGCTTCACCGGCCTCGAAAAGAACCGCTATGTGAGGTTTGCCGTGCGTCGGCCCGAAGACAATGTCCGTCTGATTGAAGCCCTGATGAGTCTTGAGGAGCCATGCCGGGCCGCACATTGATGGTGATGGGCACGGGGTCGGGAGTGGGCAAGAGCCTGCTCACGGCCGCCTTGTGCCGCATCTTCACCCAGGAGGGCCTCTCGGTGGCTCCCTACAAATCCCAGAACATGTCGTACATCGCCCACGTCTGCGCTGAGGGGGGTGAGATCTCCCGGGCCCTGGCCCTGCAGGCGGCCGCCTGCCGCCTGGATCCCACGGTGG
>JBFWNO010000017.1:0-37928 GCA_050251015.1 Planctomycetota bacterium | reverse complement strand
CCGGTGTAAGCCAGCATGGCCAGGCCGGTGGCACCCACATCGTAGAGGGTCTCGCCGAAGCCGTCGCACTTGCCCTTCTTGCCTTCGTTGCCGCACTGCTTGTTGTAGCCCGTTAGGCTCCAGGAGCCGTTGCTTTCCTGGTGGCGCTTGAGCCAAAGGAGGGCGGCAATCACCGAATCTTCCGTGCGCTTGGAGCCTCCAAGGGGGACAACCATGTTGATTCGCCCGCCGCGGCCATTGCCCTTTTTCCCGGCTGCGGTATTGCCCAACCCCATGGTGTCGAGGGGGCTCTTGTTGTCGAAATCGACCATGGAGGCGTTGTCGGGTTCACCCTTGGCCTCATGAAAATCCACATTGTCAGCCGTCTCAATGTGTTCGCTGACCACCACATCCTTCATCAGGATGTCGCTCACATTATCAACGGGGATCTCGACCTTCTTTTCCTCGACATCCAATTCGGGCTCTTCGGGAAGAGGCTCCTCCACCTTGTCGGCCGGTTGGGCCTGGATGAACACGATCTCGGTGGCTTCGTTAATCGCCACGATGAAAAACATCGTGCCCAGGAGCACGGCAAAGAAGCTGGAGGTGATGGCCAGGGGGCCCAGGACCTTTTCCCAGAAGGGCAGGTATTCGGACACGTAGCCGTCGGCATCAACAGTCTCCCCTTGGGTGGGATGGGCAGTATTGGGTTCGAGGGCTTCTTCCATGGGATCTCCTCCGTCTGATGGTTCAAACGAAGTCGTTGGAGAAGGTTCAGCGCCCATTCGGCGCGCCAAAATGGCATTTTTTTGGCCATTTCATGCGATTCGACACGCATATTTTCCTTAAGTCCTTTTATACCAAATAGTTATAAAAAATACCAAATTCCGGTACAGAGCTTGCAGTAACTTTCGCAACAGAATCCTAAGGAGAACATTATGGGCAAGGTCATTGGCATCGATTTGGGAACCACCAACAGCGTTGTGGCCGTTTGGGAAGGCGGTCAGCCCATTGTCATTGAGAATGCCGAGGGTCATCGAACCACCCCTTCCATTGTCTCCTTCACCAAGAGCGGAGATGTGTTGGTGGGTCAGGCCGCCAAGCGTCAGTCCGTGACCAACCCCAAGAACACCCTGTACTCCATCAAGCGCTTCATGGGTCGCAGCCACTCCGAGGTGGCCAGTGAGGAAAAGCTTGTCCCCTACGAAGTGGTGGGAGGAGCCCAGGAACTTGTCAAGGTTCGAGTGGGTGGCAAGGACTACACCCCACCCGAGATTTCCGCCAAGGTTCTCATCAATCTCAAAGAGACGGCCGAGGCCCACCTGGGGCAGAAGATCACCCAGGCGGTGATCACGGTGCCCGCCTACTTCAACGATGCCCAGCGTCAGGCCACCAAGGATGCCGGCAAGATCGCCGGTCTGGATGTGCTGCGCATCATCAATGAACCGACGGCGGCGGCCCTGGCCTTCGGCCTCGACAAGAAACAAAAGAACGCCAAGATCGCCGTCTTCGACCTTGGGGGTGGCACCTTCGACATCTCCGTCCTCGAGGTGGGTGATGGTGTCTTCGAGGTGCTCTCCACCAACGGCGACACGCACCTGGGTGGCGACGACTTCGACCAGAAGCTCATGAACTACATCGCCGACGAGTTCAAGAAGGAACAGGGCATCGACCTGCGCAAGGACCTGATGGCGCTCCAGCGCCTCCGGGAGGAGAGTGAGAAGTGCAAAATCACCCTCTCCAGCGCCACCAGTTACGACATCAACCTGCCCTTCATCACGGCCGATGCCTCTGGTCCCAAGCACCTGACCATGACGATCAGTCGTTCGAAGTTCGACCAGCTGACCGAGGATCTGGTGGAGCGCACACGGATTCCCTGTGAGAGCGCCATCCGGGACGCCAAACTCAAGGCCGGCCAGATCGACGAGGTCATCCTTGTGGGGGGGTCCACACGGATTCCCTCCATCCAGGAAATCGTGCGCAAGATTTTCGGCAAGGAACCCAACCGTAGTGTGAACCCCGACGAAGTGGTGGCCCTCGGGGCCGCCATCCAGGGCGGGATCCTGAATAAGGATGATGTGGGCGAGGTGGTTCTTCTTGACGTGACCCCGCTGAGCCTCGGGATCGAGACCCTGCACGGGGTCTTCACCCGACTCATCGAGCGCAATACCACCATCCCCACCAAGAAGGCCCAGGTCTTTTCCACAGCGGATGACAACCAGACGGCCGTGGACATCAGGGTCTTCCAAGGTGAGCGTGAAATGGCGGCTCAGAACCGTCTCCTGGGCAACTTCCGCCTTGACCAACTCCCGCCCGCCCCCCGTGGCGTGCCGCAGATCGAGGTCACATTCGACATCGATGCCAACGGCATCGTGAATGTCAGCGCCAAGGACCTGGGCACCGGCAAGGAACAGAAGATCCGCGTGGAAAGTTCCTCGGGCCTCTCGAAAGAGGAAGTGGAGCGCATGCGCAAGGATGCCGAACTCCATGCCGACGAGGACAAGAAGCGCAAAGAGTTCATCGAGGCCAAGAACAAGGCTGACCAGCTCGCGTACCAATGCGAGAAGAGCCTCAAGGAGCTCGGCGACGGCATCGGGAAACCCGAACGCGAGGCCATTGAAAAGGTGATCAAGGAGGCCAGGGATGCCGCCCAGGGTGAGGATAAGGCCGTGATTGAGAAGGCCACGACCGAACTTGAGGCGGCCTTCCATAAGGTCAGCGAGGCCCTCTACAAGAAGGCCCAGCAGGGTCAGGCCGCCGCCGGCGCCGCCGGTGCTGCCGGAGCCACGGGAGCTGCAGGGGGCAAGGGTGCCGAATCCAAGGGCGATGACGGCACGGTGATCGACGCGGACTTCAAAGCCAAGGATTGATCCCGTGCGCGATCTGTACCAGGACTTGGGAGTCGCCGAGACCGCCAGCGACGACCAGATCAAGTCTGCGTACCGGGAGCTGGCCAAGAAGCACCATCCCGACCGCAAGGGAGGGGATGCCGAGCGCTTCAAGCAGGTTAGCGCCGCGTATGACGTGTTGGGTGATGCCGAGAAAAGACGCCAGTATGACCAGATGCGCTCCATGGGCGGTCCCTCGGGGGATGGCTTCCAGGGATTCCATGGCTTTCATGGTTCGCCCCAAGGGTTCGCTGAGATGGGCGACATGGGTGACATGTTCTCAGCCATTTTCGGCCATTTTGGTGAGGCTCCTCCGCGTGCCAGATCAAGGGCCCGTGACCTAGAGGCTTCCGTGGAGATCCCCTTCACTACGGCGGTGACAGGGGGGGCCGTGACCCTCGACAGGGATGGCCAACGGCTGGAGGTCAAGATCCCGCCTGGCGTGGAACATGGCACGCGGCTTCGCCTCCGCGGCCAGGGAGCCCGGGGGGGCGACCTCTATGTGGCCATCCAGGTCGCAGCCCATCCCAGCTGGAGTCGTGAAGGCCGGAACGTGGTCTCCGAACTCAAGCTTCCGTGGCTCGACATGCTGCTGGGATGCGAGCGTGACATTGAGACCGTCCACGGGAATGTGCAGTTGAGGATCCCTCGCGGCCTCCAGCCGGGTGACAGGCTCCGGATCCGCGGCTACGGTGTGAAGGGTGCCGGTGTGGCGGGCGATCATTACGTGGTGCTCAAGCCTGTGTTCCCCGACAAACTCACGGCCCGTCAGGAGGAGCTTCTTGGTAAGCTGAAGTCCGGAGGCTGAACATGGGCGAGGGGCCCCTGGTCGAACTGGACTACAACAACCTGATGGCCGACAAAGTGGGCCGCCATGGCCTTTCAGACGCCGATTTCGAGAGGGGCAGGCCTGTCCTGACGGCGGCCCTCGAACGACTCAGTGCCGAACGCGCCAAGGGCGAGCGCCCCTTTCTCGACATGCCACGAGCCGACCTCAAGCCCTTGTTGGATTTTGCCAAGGAGCGCGAGGGCCGTTATGACGACCTTCTGCTCTTGGGAATCGGAGGCAGTTCCCTGGGCGCTGTGGCCCTCCAGGGAGCCCTGGGTGACCCGCTTCACAACCTCCTGAGCCGGGTCCGAAGGAAGGGATCCCCCCGCTTTTTCGTGGTGGATCACACTGATCCCGACCACCTGTCGAGGGTCCTGCGCTTTCTGAAGGCTCCCCGCACCCTGGTGATGGTCGTGTCCAAGAGCGGAGCCACGGCCGAAACCTTGGCGGCTTGGATCATCGTTCGCGATTGGCTGAAATCCAAGGTATCGGACATCCGGGACCATTTGGTGTTCATCACGGATCCATCCAAAGGTTATCTCAGGAGGCTGGGGTCCGATCTGGGCGTACCCCTGTTCCCCATTCCGCCGGCCTTGGGTGGGCGCTTCAGCGTGCTGTCCCCCGTGGGGCTTCTTCCATCCGCGATCTTGGGTCTGGACATTACCGAGCTGTGCCGTGGAGCGGCCACCATGACGGAGATCAGCCTCAAACCCCAGTTGGGACTCAACCCGGCCGCCGTCAGGGCCCTGGCCCACCACCTCCTCGAGAAGGAAAGGGGCAAGACTCTCAATGTGTTCATGCCCTATGTCCAATCCTTGCGTGGCGTCGGCGATTGGTTTGTCCAGCTATGGGCCGAAAGCCTGGGGAAGAGGCACAACGTCACGGGCCAGGAAGTCTTTCATGGTCAGACACCGGTCCGGGCCATCGGCGTTACCGACCAGCACAGTCAGGTTCAGCTTTTTGTCGAGGGCCCCAATGACAAGGTGCTTTCTTTCGTGTCGGTCAGGCGCTTCTCCACAAGGGGAAAGATTGCGGATGACACGGGTGGAGATCCTGATGTGGGCTACCTCAGCGGCGCCACGCTCCAGAAACTGACCGAATGCGAGAGACTGGGAACCGAGGTGGCCCTGACGCGCGCCGAGCGCCCGAACTGCCATCTGACCCTCCCGCGCATATCCCCAGAGACGGTGGGTGCCCTGTTGCAGATGCTCATGGTGGAAACGGCCTTGACGGGTTACCTGGCCGGTATCAACCCCTACGATCAACCCGGAGTGGAGACGGGCAAGCGCATCACCTTCGCCAAGATGGGTCGCACCGGATACGAGGCCGAATTGGAGGCGATCAAGCCTCATCTTTCAAGGAAATCCAAGTACATCTGCGGTTAGGTTCCCCGCTTCCAAATCCGGGAGCAGATTCAGCGCATTCTTGACGATGCCGAGGCATGCCTCCCACCATGCCCGGACAACTCAGCGCCATGATGGCGTTCCTTATTTGGGGTTTGCTACCCCTTTATTGGAAATCTCTTCAAGGGGTGAATCCCCTGGAAATCCTTTCCCATCGCATTGTGGGATCTTTTGCCTTTCTCGGCATATTGGTCCTGTTGTTCAACCGAAGGGGGGAGGTGGCGCGCATCGTTCGCTCCCCCAAGCTGATGGGTTCCCTATTGTTGGCATCCCTGATGATCGGGTCAAACTGGCTGGTTTACATCTGGGCGGTGAATACCGGCCATGTGCTTGAAACAAGCCTGGGGTACTACATCAACCCCTTGCTGAGCGTGCTGCTGGGAGTCTGCTTCTTGGGGGAACGATTGGGCAAGGTGAGAACTTTTGCCGTCCTGCTGGCGGCTCTGGGTGTGTTGAATCAGGCCCTGCATGTGCAAAGGCCCCCCTGGATCGCCCTCTTCCTGGCTGTGACATTCGCCGTGTATGGATTTGTGCGCAAGATCACCAAGGTCCGGCCCATGGAAAGCCTGATGCTCGAGACGCTCTTTCTGGTTCCCCCGGCCCTGTTGGTGGTGGGAGGGGTCTTCTCTGATATCTCCGTGTCTTTGTTCAACCAAGATGATCAGACGGATCTGCTATTGCTGGGAGCCGGTGTGGCAACAGCAGTGCCCTTTTTCTTTTATTTGCATGCGGCGGCCCGCCTGAAGCTTTCCACACTCGGCTTTTTTCAATACATTTCCCCAAGCTGCCAATTCTTGCTGGGAGTCTTTGTGTTCAGAGAGCCCTTCGCGGGGGGACAGGTGCTGACCTTTATCCTGATCTGGGTCTCCCTGCTGGTGTTCAGCGTTGGGGCTCCCCCGAAGCCAGGGTCCGTTTCAGGATCCGATCCAGCTGTTGCCTAATCGGTACTCCCTTCGCTTCCCATAATTGGGGGAACATGCTGATGGAGGTGAAGCCGGGATGCGTGTTGATTTCATTGAGGTAGATTTTGTGGGTATCCCGATCCAGAAAGAAATCCACGCGGGCAAAATCCCTGACTTGGCAGGCCTTGAAAGCCTTCACGGCCAATTCCCGAATCGCATCCTCTATTCCTTGAGGCAATTCAGGTTGCGTCAGAGTATCGGCTCCTTTGGGATCGACATATTTGGCCTCGTAGGAATAGAACTCATGGTGACAAAGGATTTCTCCCACCCCGCTGGCCTCTCCATCGAGTACTGCACATTCCAGTTCCCGGGCATTGATGGCCGGTTCGATCAGGACCTCGGGGCCCTCCCTGAAGGCCAACTTTAGGGCGGGGATGAGCTCTGACGCTAACCTGACCTTTGTCACACCGACAGAGGAGCCGCTGGAAGCAGGCTTGACGAAGCAGGCCTGGCCCTGGAACGGCAGGGATGAGGGGAGGGGCCCCTCTTGTCTGACGATCATGTGGTCGGTGACCGGGATGCCAGACTCCCTCAGGACAGCCTTGCAGACCCCCTTGTGCATGCACAAGGAAGACCCCAAAACCCCGGTTCCTGCATAGGGGATTCCCAGTAGCTCAAGATATCCCTGCAAAACCCCGTCTTCCCCGGCCGTGCCATGGACGATGGGCAGTAGGGCCTTCAAACCCAAGTCATTCAACAATCGCTCGGGCCCGTGTCGCCGGACGGCTCCCAAGCGGGGGTCGCCCGGGTTTTCGATCAACGAGTTGAAATCGTCGGACACATGGAAGCCACCCTCCTTGTGCCAGCCGATAGCCAGGACTTCGTAATGGAGGCGGTCGAGTTGTTCAAAAAGGGTTTTGGCCGACAGGCAACTGACAGCATGCTCCATGCCTGGCCCTCCAAAGAGCAGTCCGACTCGGGGGAGGGATTTCATAGGTTTTTTCGATGGCATCGATTGGCTCCAATTGACACAGCGAAAATATCTTAGGGCAGTCTCCCCTTATCTTCGTGCACTGATTGTATTAAATTAAGGATATCAGTCCCCCATGAAGGAATTCCTACCCCTGACGCTGTACATCATTCTTTGCCTCGTGAACATCGTGGCCATGGTTGTGCTGTCGGCTGTGATGGGGCCGAGCCGCAAGTCCAAGAACAAATTCACGGTGTATGAGTGCGGTCTGGAGCCGCGCATTGATGCTCGGCAAAAATTCAACGTGAAGTTTTATCTGACTGCGGTGATTTTCCTTCTTTTTGATATTGAGATGGTTTTCCTGATCCCATGGGCGGGCAGTTATGGTGCCGCCCTGGAGAGTGCGACCTTGGGTGCTGCCGCCCGGTTGGGTGAGATCTTCCTTTTCATGGGACTTCTGGCCCTCGGGCTTTGGTTCGTCTACCGCAGAAAGGCCTTGGAATGGGACTAGAAACAAGCCTTCACGAGATGCTCAAGGAATTCGCCATCACCACGCGGATGAGCGACTTGATCAATTGGGGACGAAAGAATTCATTGTGGCCCATGCCCTTCGGCACGGCCTGTTGCGCCATTGAGATGATGGCCTCGCTCGCGGGTCGCTATGACATGAGCCGTTTCGGTTCCGAGGTGATCCGCTTTTCACCCCGCCAGAGCGACCTCATGATCGTGTCGGGGCGAGTGAGCATCAAGATGATGCCCGTGCTTCTCCGGGTGTACGAACAGATGCCCGAACCCAAGTGGGTGATCAGCATGGGGGCCTGCGCCTCGATCGGCGGCATCTTCGACACCTACACCATCGTGCAGGGCGTCGACAGGTTCATCCCGGTGGATGTGTATATTCCGGGTTGCCCTCCCAAACCCGAGGCCCTGATTGATGCCGTGATGGAGATCCAGAACAAGATTGCCGGGGAAAAGCTTGAGGAGCGTATCCATGGATAGCGCACCCGAACTGGCGGCCCTGGCCTCCCGTCACAACACCACGGTCCAGCTTTCCGGCGACCAGGCCTTTGTGGAAGTCCCCTCCCATTCCATTGTGGCGGAACTGAAGTCCCTTTGGGAACAGGGATGGAAGGTGCTGGCCGACCTGACGGCTGTCGACGAACTGGGACGGGGGGCTCCCAGCCGATTCACCGTGGTCTACCAACTGATGCACGTGCCCACGTGGCGCCGACTCAGGCTCAAGAGCCGCGTCCCCGCAGACACCCGTCATCCCACGGTGACAGGAGTCTTCGAGGCGGCCAATTTTGCCGAGCGCGAGGTGTATGACATGTTCGGGATCCGGTTCGACGGCCATCCCAATCTCAAACGCTTCCTCTGCCCCGACGACTTCGAGGGTTTTCCCTTGCGCAAGGACTTTCCTCTCAAGGGTCGTGGCTACCGCGATGATTTCCCGAATTACCACCGCGACCTCCTGGAAAAGACGGCTGAATCATGATCGAACCAGCTGTCGAACCCGTCACCCTCAACTTCGGCCCCCAGCACCCGGCCACCCATGGCACCCTGCACTTCGAGATGCAGCTCGATGGGGAGACCATCGTAAAGGTCACACCGAACCTGGGCTACCTGCACACGGGGATGGAGAAGATCGGCGAGGCCCGCACCTACAACCAATTTGTGGTGGTCACCGACCGCATGAACTACCTCTCGGCCCTGAGCAACAACATCGCCTATTCCCAGGCGGTGGAGGAGCTCCTGCATATCGAGATCCCCGAGCGCACCCGTGTGATCCGCGTGATCCTCTCGGAGCTCAGCCGCATCAGCGACCACATCGTCTGCCTCGGACTGAGCGCCATGGACCTCGGGGCCTTTTCGGCCTTCCTGTATTCGTTCGCCAATCGCGAGCGCCTCTATGACGTGTTCGAGGAAGTGACGGGGGGCCGCCTCACCACCAGCTACACCCGTGTGGGGGGACTGGCCAATGATTTGCCTGAGGGATTCGACCGTCGGGTGCGCAAGGCCCTGCACGACATTTCCAAGGCCCTCAACGAGCTTGAAGAGCTTCTCACGGGCAACAGGATCTGGCAACAGCGCACCCAGGGAGTCGGCGTGATCACGGCCGAGAACGCCCTCAAATTCGGCTGTACCGGGCCCATCATCAGGGCCTGCGGCATTCCCTACGATGTCCGGCGCGCCAAGCCCTACTTGGGCTACGACAAGTACCAGTGGGATGTGGTGACCCACGAGGGAGGCGACGTCTGGGCCCGTTACATGGTCCGCAAAGGCGAAGTGGCCCAAAGCCTCCGCATCATCGAACAGGCCATCGACTCCATGCCCGTGGGCGACATCAACGCCCTCAAGGGCAAGATCACCCTGCCCGACAAGGTCGAGGTCTTCGGCAGCATCGAGGGACTCATCCACCACTTCAAGCTGATCATGGATGGTCACGGGCACAAGCCCACGGGCGAGGTCTACAACTCCAGCGAAGCACCCAACGGCGAGCTCGGCTACTACATCGTGGCCGATGGCACGGCCAAGCCGCTGAGGATCCGTGTCAGACCCCCTTCGCTGTACCATTACCAGGCTTTCCCCCACATGGTGGAGGGCAAGCTGGTGGCCGATGCCGTGGCCACTCTGAGTTCCCTCAACATCATTGCCGGAGAGCTCGACCGATGAAAGGTGACGCCAAAAATCCCAAGTTCTCCGAAGCGGCCATGAAGGAGTTCAACGAGCTCCTGACGCGCTATCCCGACACGCAAGCCCCGCTCCTGATGGTGCTCCATATCGCCGAGCGGGAGTTCGGTTGGCTTTCCGAGGAGGTTCAGCACTATGTGGCCGGGCTCCTGAAGTTGCCCGCCTCGCATGTCGCGGGTGTGGTGACCTTCTACACGATGTACAAAAGGTCTCCGCACGGGCCCAAGAGCATCCAATGGTGCTCCACGCTTCCCTGCGCCCTCAGGGGCAGTGAACAGGTCTATGACCACATTGCCCAGTGCCTCGGGATCAAGAACGGCGGCACCAGCGCCGACGGCCTGGTGACGGTGCGCAAGGTTGAATGCCTGGGTGCCTGCGACAAGGCCCCCGTGATGCTGGTCAACGAGGACCTTGAGGTGGAGGTGGACGAGAAGAAGTTCGATGCCCTCCACGCGGCTTGGCGCAAGGAGAATGCCCGTGCCTGAGCTCAAATGGTTGATGGAACACACAGGAGAGGCCAAGCCCCGGACCCTGGCCGATTACGGCGACTATGCCGCCCTGCGAAAGGCCCTTTCCATGACTCCGGAACAGGTGATCGAGGAGATGAAGGCCTCGGGCGTCAGAGGCCGCGGTGGCGCCGGATTCCCTGCGGGCATGAAGTGGAGCTTTGTTCCCAAGAACATTCCCAAGCCGCGCTACCTCTGCTGCAACGCCGATGAAAGCGAACCCGGCACCTTCAAGGACCGCATCATCATGGAAAAGGATCCCCATCTCCTCCTCGAGGGGATGGCCATCTGCTGCCACGCCGTGGGCATCAAAACGGCGTACATCTACATCCGTGGGGAATACCCCCATGCGGCCAAGGTGCTCAATCAAGCTATCGCCGAGGCCAAGGCCAAGAAGTTCCTGGGCCAGGGCGTGCTGGGCAGTGCCATGGATCTTGAGATCCACGTGCACCGCGGGGCCGGCGCCTACATCTGCGGTGAGGAAACGGGCCTGTTGGAAAGCTTGGAGGGTAAGCGCGGGCATCCCCGGATCAAGCCCCCATTCCCCGCCGTGGTCGGCCTCTTTGGTTGCCCCACCGTGATCAACAATGTGGAGACCCTGGCAGCCGCCACCCTGGTGTTCCGCCATGGAGCGGCCAAGTACAAGGCCGTGGGCACGGAAAAGAGCCCCGGGACCAAGATGGTTTGTGTCAGTGGCCATGTGAAGAGGCCCGGTACTTACGAAATTCCCCTGGGACTTCCGCTCAATGAGTTGCTCAACACCATCGCAGGGGGGCCCATGAAGCCGGACCGGCCCTTCAAGGCCATCATTCCCGGCGGTTCCTCAGCGCCCATCATTCCCATCGAGCAGGCCCTCAAGCTCACCTTCGATTACGAGGCCATCGCCGGTGCCGGATCCATGCTCGGGAGTGGCGGCCTGATCGCCCTGGATACCAGCGTGTGCCTGGTGGATGCGCTGTGGAACCTGGCCCGCTTCTATGCCCACGAAAGTTGTGGCCAGTGCACCCCCTGCAGGGAGGGGACGGGCTGGCTGTCCACCGTGCTCGAACGCATCGAGCGCGGTCAGGGACGCCCCGCCGACCTCGACCTTCTCGACGAGGTCTCGCGCAACATGTGCGGCACCACCATCTGCGTGCTCAGCGACTCGATTGCCATGCCGGTGCGCAGTTACATCAAGCATTTCAGGCCGGAGTTCGAGGCCCACATTAAGGGGAAGGCCTGTCCCTTCAAGGCGGGCCGGGTCAAGGCAAGGAGCGCGGTTCATGGCTGACGTCGTCAAGATCACCCTCAACGGCAAGCCCGTGGAGGTCCCCAAGAACCAGACCATCCTGAACGCCGCCCACGAGCGGGGTCTGGATGTGCCGATCTTCTGCTATCACAAGGGCCTTGAGACCAGCGGCTACTGCCGCATGTGCCTGGTGGAGGTCGATTCCCCCCGTGGCAAGCGCCTGATCACGTCCTGCAACACGCCCGTGAGCGAAGGGCTGGTGGTCGACACGCACAGTCCGAAGTCCCTCGAGGGCCGGGCAGCTGTGCTGGAATTCCTCCTCCTGAACCACCCGCTCGATTGCCCCACCTGCGACAAGGCCGGCGAATGCATGCTCCAGGACAACAGCTTCGACCATGGCAAGGCCCACAGCCGGATGGATTTTGCCGACAAGCTTGTCAAGCCCCGCAAGGACCTCGGTGACAAGATCCGCCTGTATCCCCAGCGTTGCATCGCCTGCCGCCGTTGCACCCAGTTCCTGGACCAAGTCTCCGGCACCTCCGAGCTTGCTTTCCACGAACGCGGCAACCACACTGAACTCGATATTTTCCCGGGCAAGCCCATCCACAATTCCCTGGCCAAGAACATCGTCGACATCTGCCCGGTGGGGGCCCTGATCGACAGGGATTTTCAATACACCACAAGGCAGTGGTTGATGAAGCCCGTCTCCACCATCTGCTCCGGTTGCAGCAAGGGTTGCGCCGTGGAGGCCGACACCGAGGATGGCGAGGTCAAGCGATTCAAGGCTCGCGAGGATGCTCAGGTGAATGGCTTCTGGATGTGCGACCATGGGCGCGACCTCAGCAACACCCTCAAGGAGGGTCGCAGGACCCGGGCCCTGGTTTCCGGCAAGGCCGTCTCGGAGGCCTCTGCGCTGGAGGCGGCTCGCGCCGCCTTGGCCGAGGGTGCCACCTTGGTGGCCAGCGCTTTCTCCACCCGCGAGGAGGTCACTGCCGCCCTGGCTGTCACCGGCGGACGTTCGGCTGGCGCCATCGCCCGCCCTCTCGGGCTTGAGGAAAAGTTTCCCGGCTTCACCATCCCGGCCGACAAGAACCCCAACCGCGCCGGGGTCAAGGCTGTGTTGGGCGGAGATGGGGATGTGTTCGACTCCACACGCTTGATCCACAATCTCAAGGGAGCCACAAGCGTTCTCTTGATCAATGCCATCCCGCAGTGGAGGCCCGATGAGACCCTGCTGGCAGCCCTGAAGGCGGTTCCCCGCCTTGTGGTTATCGAGGCTTGGGCCTCTCCGGTGGGGGATCTGGCCTCAGCCACCCTGCCCGGTGCTGCACCCACGGAAAAAGAGGGCACTTTCGTCAATGACAAGGGATTGGAGCGCCGGTTGACTTTCTGTGTCCCCGGACCCGGACGCATGGACCTGGATTGGCTCACGGAGCTCAGGGCCCTTGCCGGAGCACGTGCATGAACATCCTTCCCCTCCATGAAACGGGCTTGATCGTGGTGATCTCCATCGCCAAGGTGGTGGGCGTGTTTTCCCTGTTCATGGTGATCCTCACCTGGATGAGCTGGCTGGAGCGCCGGGTCTGCGCCATCCTCCAGGATCGTTCCGGCCCGAACCGGGTCGGGCCCGCCGGGCTTCTGCAGCCCGTGGCTGATGCTATCAAGCTGATCCAGAAGGAAGACCTGATTCCCTCCCATGTCCAGAAGTGGCTCTACATTCTGGCCCCTGCGATGGTGGCCCTGCCGGCCCTGATCGTCTTTTCAGTGGTGCCCATTGGCATGAGCATCCCTCAGAGGCTCATCGAGATTCCCTGCGAGCAACTCCACGCCCTCACGGGCATGGTGTGGGTGACCCCCGAGGCCATCGCCGCTGTGGGGGATGTGTCGCTGGCGGTGAGCAACGTTCCGTCCGGACTTCTGTTCCTGCTGGCAGTCAGCTCCCTGGCCGTCTACGGACTGGCCTTGGGTGCCTGGAGCGCCAACAACAAGTACGCCACCATGGGCGGCGTGCGCGCCAGTGCCCAGATGATCAGCTATGAACTGAGCCTCGGCGTGGCCTTGGTGACCTTGATCCTGATGAGCTCCAGCGCCACGCTCAGTCAGATGGTGGAAGCCCAGGCCGACACCACCTTCGGAATCCCGCACTGGAACATCATCCTGAACCCCATCACCAGCATGATCTTGATCATCGCCTGGTTCGCCGAAACCAACCGCCTGCCCTTCGATTTTCCCGAAGCCGAACCGGAACTCATCGCCGGTTACCACATCGAGCATAGCGGCATGAAGTTCGCCATGTTCATGATCGGCGAGGCGGCCGCCATGCTCACCGCCAGCGCCCTGATCGTGTCGCTGACCCTGGGGGGGTGGCATGTCCCCGGGATCATGCTCCTGCCACCGGCCCTGGCTGTGCCCCTTTCCGTGGGGGTGTTCCTGGCCAAGCTCATGTTCGTGATCCTGGTGTTCATTGTGGTGCGGTGGTCGATTCCCCGCTTCCGCTATGACCAGCTGATGCGTCTGGGATGGACAAGACTCCTTCCAGCCTCACTCGGAATGCTCTTCATCACCCTCATGGCGAAGGAGGCCCTGGCATGGATTCGTTGACATTCGCTGCCGAGGCGGCTTCCTGCGGCGGCATTGCGGCCACGGGAGTGCTGATGCTCCGGGGCAAGACGCCCATCCACAGCGCTCTCTGGCTGATTGCCTGCTTCCTTTGCACCGGGGTGCTGTATGTGGTCCAGGGTAGTGTCTTCCTGGGATTCATGCAGGTGCTGACCTATGCCGGGGCCATCCTGGTTCTTGTGCTCTTCACCCTCATGCTCATGGACCTCCGGGAGGACCAGGGTCCTCCCCTCCGTTCCTTCGGGCTCAGGGTGATGTCAGGCGCCAGCTTTGCCGCCTCGCTGGCCTTGCTCCTACGCTGGATGGCTGAAAATCCCGCAGCGGATTTCCCGGCCCTGTCCGAAGGTTGGGGTGGGATGCACCATATCGGCGACCTCCTATTCAGGCCGGCGGGGATCTTCCCCTTTGAGTATGCCACCCTCCTTCTGCTCTCCACCCTTGTGGGGTGCGTACAGATTGCCAAGAGGAAGCGCTCATGAGTCTGCCCTTGGCCACGGCTGCTTTTCTTCTTTTCCTGGGCTTCTACGGGATCATGACCCGAAGGAACTTGATTTCCATGTTGATGTGCATGGAGTTGATGCTCAATGGTTCGAACATCGCCCTTTTGACCATGGCCAGGGCCCGCCCGGCGCACGCCGACGAGGCGGGGCTCCTCCTGATCGTGTTGTTCGCGGTGGCGGCCTGCGAAGTGGCCATCGGTTTGTCGATTGTGGTGAGCCTGTTCAGGGAAAGCCGAAGCCTCGATGCCGACCAGGCGTCGGCCGTCGCCTGAGTTCATGAATCCCCAGGGCCTTCGGGTCCTCCACTTTGAGGACAGTCCCGATTACTCGGCCTTAATCGGTTCTTTCCTCCATAAAGAAGGCATGACCTATCGCAACGCTCCCACCTTGGCAAAGGGGCTAGAGGAGATCCAGAAGGAGGCTCCTGATGTCGTGCTTTTGGATCTGCAACTGATCGATGCCCAAGGTATCGATGTGATCAATGCGGTTGTTCAATCATTGCCTGAATCGGTACCGATCCTCCCTCTGACGAGCTCGGAGGATGAGGCTCGGGCACGGAGTTTTCTGTCCCAGGGTGCCCAGGATTACTTGATGAAGGATCAGATGACCCAGAAGTCCCTGGCGAGGGTGATCCTCTACTCCATCGAACGCAAGAAGCATGAAAGCGAAGTGGCGACTCTGCGTGAGAAGATTGCCCGTGGGGAGAAAATGAGCACGTTGGGAACCTTGGTGGCAGGGATCGCCCACGAGCTCAACAACCCCCTCGCGGTGGTGCAGGGATACGCCGAGATGCTCCTCGCGGAGGACTTCCCTCCCCAGCACAAGGAGAAACTGGAAGCCATCCACGCCGAGGCCACCCGCTGTGGTGCCCTTATCCGGCAGTTGATGGACTTTTCAAGGGGCCGCGACATGAAAAAGGAGGCCGTGGATCTCAATGCCCTCTTAACCCGCCTCGTGAAGTTGATGAGCGGCCGCTTGGAATCGCACCGTTTGGTGTTCAAGGGCGACCCGGTGATGGGGGGTGTGTCCATACAGGCCGATCCCAACCAGCTCTTGGATGTCTTCACCCGCATCGTCGACAACGCCATCCTGGCGGTGAAAGACGAAATCGACCCCAAGATCGTCATGTCCACACGCCTGGTGGCGCCCAAGGCTGTCATCCGAATTGAAGACAACGGCCCTGGAGTCGATGCCGAAAAGCTCCCTCGCCTCTTTGATCCCTTCTTCAGCACCAAGGATGTGGGCAAGGGGATGGGGATGGGGCTGTTCATCGCTTTCGGCATCATCAGCCGCCATGGAGGCTCCATCAGGGCCGAAAACATCAGGCCCCAGGGATTGGCCATTGTTGTTGAGCTGCCAGTGGGGACCCCGGCTGTCTGACAACTTAGTCCCTCCCTTTCATGTGGCACGGTTTTTGCCCCTTCCCTGCAAACGGAGGTTGTTTTATGTTCCAGCGCACGCTTGCCCTTGCCCTCACACTGTCCCTGTTGATTCATGTTCCCCTGCGGGCGGAATGGCCTGAAGCCTTTCAAAAGCAGGTGGAGGCTGACTATGAAGGAATTCCCCTAAGAAAGGCGCTGGAAGAACTCCGTGATGACACCGGGGCCCCTATGAATATCCATTCCAGCCTGGACTTGAACCAGAAGGTGAATCTGGTTGTCAAGCTGGCTCCGGCACGAGACATCATCGCGATGCTTTGCGAGCAACTTGACATGGACTACACATTCCAGAATGGCATCATCCTGCTGACCAGCAAGAGCACGAAGGATGACATCATCAAAAGGGACTTCATGACCAGGAGTGTCGTGAAAATCTACAACGTGGTTGATTTGATAGGGGAACTCAGGGATTTTAGGGGACCTGATATTTCCCTTTCCGGGGGCGAAGAGGGAGGTGGCATCGCCATTGAAGAGGCCGATAACGAGTCGGATGCGCCTTTCACAGGTGATGGGATTGTCGAATTTATTAAGGTCTATTTGAATCGTCTTGATGATGTTGACGGGTTCTTCGTTGAAATTCGCAATGGCAGTATTCATGTCAGAACGGTTCCCGAGGAACACGACAAGATCGCCCAGCTTTTCAAGGAAATGCGCCAAGGTCGATTCCGCATGGTGGAGGTGATCACGCGTGTCTATCGGGGAACCATCGACGACATCAATACCCTGCAGACTAAGGTGGATGGCTTGGCCCTCAATGCCGATGGCGAGACCCAATTGTCACAGCTTGAGGTGGTCGATTCCGTCCGCAATCTGGGATTTTCCACTCAGCGTGTCAATGGAACCAGTCTCAAGCAACAGGCCTATATCAGGGATTACACGGCGGTTGTGAACGCGGATGTGGGAATGATGGATCCCGATATTGGCTACTTACAGCTGGGTATCACCTCCGACATTCGCGCCAACCCATCTGAGGATGGAAGCCGTGTCCTTCTTGATGCGCGAGTGACATTCTCCTACCTGCAGGGGATGTCGGAGGAGGATCTGAGTGATAGCCACAAGGAAAGTCATGACAAAGGTGTGACGGAGGGTGCCACACACCGCAAGGTGGGGCTCCCTGCTGTGGATCTTGTCAGTGCCAGGGGTAGCTACAGAATCCCGACCCAAAAGTGGATCCCAGTAGCCACGGGGGTCGACAGGGTCGCCAAGAGCGAGTATGTCATCCTGGTGAAGGCCCGCGTCATCGAGAACTGATTGCCGGCATCTTGGGGGGGAGGGGAGCTTGCCCTACAATAGGGCCATGCGCCTCTCCCCTCTTGTTTCCAAGGTCGAACCCTCCGTCACGCTGGAGCTCAACGCCAAGGCCAAGGCCATGGCCGCCCGCGGGGTGAGCGTGATCGCCCTGGCCGCCGGCGAACCCGACTTCCTGCCTCCCAAGGGGGCGATGGAGGCCGTACGCCGCGCCCTCGACGAGGGGCGCTGCAAATACACTCCCACCCCGGGCATCCCGGAACTACGCCAGGGTGTGGCCGAGTATCTCGGACGTTTTGGCATCAAGGCCCGCACGGCCCAGGTGGTGCTGTCCACCGGCGGCAAGCAGGCCCTGCACAATGTGATCGCCGCCGTGGTGGCCCCCGGTGACGAGGTGCTGCTGCCCTCACCTTGGTGGGTGAGTTATCCCCCTCTTGTTGAAATTTCCGGTGGACGCTGTGTGACCGTGCCGTCACCCAAGGGTGCTATTCTCGATGTCCCGGCCCTTGAGAAGGCCTGCACGTCCAAGACCACCGCCATCATCCTCAATTCACCGAACAATCCCTCGGGCCTGGTTGTCTCGGCCCGGGAGCTCGAGGATCTTGCCGATCTCTGCGAGCGCCGCAACCTGACCGTGATCAGCGACGAACTCTATGCCGAGCTGGTCTATTCTCCCCATCGGCATCTTTCCCCCGCCGCTCTCCCAAAACTGGCGGAGCGCACCTGCACCGTGGGGGGGTTCTCGAAGTGTTTTGCCATGACGGGCTGGAGGCTCGGTTATTCCGTGACCCCCGAGCCCGTGGCCAGGGCCATTGAGGCCTACCAGAGCCACATCACCTCGAATGCCAATTCCCTTGCGCAGTATGCCGCTCTGGGAGCCCTGAAGGGATCCGACGCCGAAGTGGAATCGATGCGCGCCGTCTTTGCCCGTCGCCGGCAATTGATCCACAAGGGCCTCAATGCCGTGCGTGGATTTTCCTGCCCTGAACCCCAGGGCGCCTTTTACGCCTTCCCCGACGTGACAGGTGCCATGGCCAACCTTGGCTTCAAGGATGATGTCGCATTGAGTCATCACATCCTCGAGAAGGTGGGGGTGGCCCTGGTGCCCGGTTCGGCCTTTGGGGCCCCCGGCCACATGCGCTTGAGCTATGCGGCGGCCGACGCCGAACTCGAGGAAGCCCTCCGGCGCCTTCAGCGCGCCTGTTCATGAACCGCCGCGGGGCGGCTCCCCTGCTCATGGTCCTGGCTGTCACGGCCATCCTCTTCATGATCGTGGTCACAGGCACCCGTACATTGGAAATCGAGGAGAGTATTGCCGAACGTGACAGGCTGGATTTGTTGGCCGACAACGCCTTCAAGAATGTCTGTCAGCAGGCCTTTTGGCTCCTCGAGGCCGATGAAAGAGCCAATAAGGACGAGGACGAGAAACAGATGGTGGATTCGTTGCTCGATGAGTGGGCCCTGGCCCCGGAGCATCCCTATCTGGAAGGCGACCTGGTCGTGCGTTGGAGGATCGTCGACGCTTCCTCGCGCCTGAATCCCAACCTCCTTCTGAAAGACAACCAGGTGTCCGAGGAGGACAGGGCCCGTTTTCTTGCCATGCTCATGGATCTGCGCATCCCGGAATGCGATGCTCTTGTGGAAAGCCTCTGCGACTGGATCGACAGCGCCGGGCCCCAGGTCGAGGGCCGGCCTTCCCCTGTCGACAGGGGGGGTTTTGAAGAGGATGCCCGCAACGCACCCTTCCTGAGTCTAGAGGAATTGGCGATGGTGAAGGGCTATACCAAGGATGTGCTATGGGGGAACAAGGAAGACAAGACATCCGGACTCATTCCCAACCTGACGCTGTTTGCCTCGGGAAAGATCAATCTCAACACGGCGCCGGGTTGCGTGATCATGGGAGCCCATAAGGACATCGAGACATCCATGGCCTCATCCTTGGTGGATGGGCGCCGCAACAAGCCTTACCGCAACATGGAGGAAGCCCAACGTGCCGCCGGCAACCCGGACAAGGTCAAGCTGGGCGATCTTTTCTCCCTGTCTTCCAACCAATTCATCCTGGAAATGGAGGCTGATCTGGCGGGGATCAGGACCCGCAGGGAAGTCTGGATCGAAAGGTCGGGGGGACGATGCTCGGTGGTGAAGGTGGAGTACCGTGGCTTTTTTGATTGGGATGAGGAAACCATGAAGACCATGGACGAAGCTGTGGACAAACTCATCCAGGAAGAAAAGGAACGCCGTGAGGCCCTGGCGGCGGGTTTTGGGTCCTGACAGAAAGGGCCTATAGGCCTCGACTTCAGATCGTTGAAAATATCCACACAATAGAGCGGATAATGGGCTTTTGGTATTGATCTTCGTTTTGCCTTTCCTAGAACTTATAATTCCCACCCCCCAAAAAAACAGTAGGAGCCCCCTTGCGCAAGCCCCTCATCGTGGGCAACTGGAAGATGAACCAGTCGCTTCGCGAACTTCATTCTTTTTTCAAGGAGCTTGGCGCCTGGCGCTGGTCGGAGGCCTTGGATGCCGGGATCTGTCCCGCGTTTCCTCACCTGGCCGAGGCCCTTCGATTGAAAGGGAACTTGCCCCTGTGGATCGGGGCCCAGGATTGCCATGAAGCGGACAACGGGGCACATACCGGCGATGTGTCAGCCGCCCAACTGAAGGATCTGGGGATCCTGCATGTGTTGGCGGGGCACAGTGAGCGCCGTAGCAACCATCACGAATCCTCTTCCTTGGTCAACAGGAAGGCGGCCAAGGCTCTTTCGCTGGGGCTGTCCCCGATCATCTGTGTGGGGGAGACGTTGGAGGAACGCAAGGCGGGCCGGGCCCTGGAGGTCGTGACCCAGCAAATTCGCGAGAGCCTGGCGGGCCTCAAACCCGTGGTTGTGGCTTATGAACCGGTGTGGGCCATCGGAACAGGTGTGAATGCCACGCCGGACCAGGCTCAGGAGATGCACCAGCACATCCGCAGCCTCGTCGAAGGGTGGGGTGGATCGCCCGAAACGCAACGCATCCTCTATGGCGGAAGCGTGAAGCCTGAAACAACAGCGGCCCTGATGGCCTGCCCCGATATCGATGGACTCCTTGTAGGTGGGGCCAGCCTGAAGGCCGCATCATTCGCGGCCATCCTGGATGCCGCCCAACTTCAATTGCAGAAAGGCTGATCATGGACATGCTTGCGGAGATCAACTGGGTCAATGTGCTGCTCAATGTGGGGCGGTTTGCCAACTTTGTCCTCAGCATCCTGTTGATCCTCATTGTCATTCCCCAGAAGGAAAAGGGTGGCGGACTCACCGGCGCGTTCGGTGGCTCCGGTTCTATCGCCACCTTCGGGGTCAAGACCACTGATGTGGTGGCCAAGGCCACCTGGGTTCTCTTTGCCCTTTGGGCTGCCACAGGCCTCGGACTGGCTGTGATTGACAACAGGTTCGGGGAGAAGGCCGGCCAGCCCTTGAAGATCAAGTCCATCGAGTTGCCCTCGGACATCCCCGGGCCGTGACACGTCTAGTGAGCATGACAGGGTATGGCCGCGGCTCTTGGAACCGCGGGGAGGAGAGCCTGCAGGTGGAGCTCCGGTCGGTCAACAACCGTTTTCTCGGCCTGAAGACCCGTCTGCCAGACGACCTTCTCCGATTTGAACCCCTCATTGAGGGCGAGGTGCGCCGGCGTGTCCAGCGCGGCAGTGTCACGTGCCAGGTTGTCAGGCGCCGCAATCGCGAGGGAGCCCTGATGGATCCCGCCCGCCTGCTCCGTGAACGCCAGGCCCTTGAGGGTTTTGCCCGCACCCACGGAATCCCCGGCACTGTGGACCTGCAACTGCTGATGTCCCTGCCGGCGTCTCATGCCGTCGACGCGTTGTCGGGGGATGAGGAATCAGTTGTGGAGGAGGGCCTACGCTCAGCACTCACGGGGGCCCTGGATTCCCTCGACCAGATGCGCCGTCGCGAGGGTGAAACTCTGGGCATGGCCCTTTCCGCATTGGTGGGCAAGCTGGAAGCCTTGCAAGCCAAGGCGTTGGCGATGACCACGACATTGGCGAAATCCCAATTCCACAAGATGAGGGAGAGGGTGACGCGGCTCCTGGATGGCCGTGAAATACCTGAGGAGGATCTGGCCCGTGAAATGGCCCTGATCGCCGAAAGGGCCGATGTCAGCGAGGAACTCACGCGGCTTCAAAGTCACCTTGCGCAGATTCGACAGTGTCTTGACCAGGGGGGGGCCGCGGGCAAGCGCCTTGACTTCCTTCTCCAGGAAGTGGGCCGCGAGGTGAACACGGTGGGATCCAAGAGCACCGACACCGCGTTGACGCATGCCGTGGTCGAGATGAAAGTTCTGGCGGAGCAACTCCGTGAACAGGTGCAAAACATCGAATGAAAAAGGGACGACTGGTGGTGATTTCGGGTCCTAGCGGGGTGGGTAAAACGACCCTGTGCCGAAGCCTGGCCTCGCGGGGGATCGGCCGCTGTGCCATCACGTGCACCACGAGAGCCATGCGCCAGGGAGAGCGGGATGGAGTGGATTACCATTTCCTGTCCCCCGGGCAGTTCGCCGAGGCCCTGTCCCATGGTGATTTCATCGAGCATGCCACCGTCCACGGCCAGAGCTACGGGATCCGCCGCTCCACAGTGGATGAGGCCTTGGGCCGGGGTGAGACCCTTCTGCTGAACATCGATGTCCAGGGGGCCTCCACCGTGCGCAAGCTTTTCCCCGACGCCCTCACCATTTTTGTCGATGCCCCCGACCAGGCGCTCTCCACCCGGCTCAACGCCCGGGCCAAGGACAGCCCCGGCACGGTGCAAAAGAGGCTCGAGGAGGCCCACAGGGAACGGGGCAGGAAAACCGAATTCGACCACGCCGTCACGAACGATGATCTGGCAGCGTGCGTCGGGGAACTTGAAAAACTGGTTATCTCAACGCGAAAGGAACATCATGTCTAAGATGCGTCTGTCCTATGAGGATTTGAAGGACAAGGTTGGCGGGAGGCTTGAGCTGAGCGTTCTCCTGCAAAAGAGGATCCGCGAGCTCATGGACGGGGCTCCTCCCCTTGTGCAGATTGAAGGCGACATGTTCGACATCGCCCTTCATGAAGTGAAGGAAGGGAAGATCTATCTCGACAAGGCCTCGCCCGAGGAGCTGGAGGACATGCGCATGAAGGAGCGTCTCCAGATGGCCAAGCTCATCAAGGCGCGCAAGCGGTACGGATGAAGGGCCAGCTCATCCTGGGTGTGTCGGGCTCGATCGCGGCCTTCCGGGCGGCGGAGCTTGCGAGCGCCCTAACCCAGGAGGGGCTTGAGGTCGAGACTGTGATGACGGAGAGGGCCTGCGATTTCGTGGGCCCTCTCACTTTCAAGGCGCTCACCGGACGGCCGGTTCATACCGATGACATGCCGTTCAACGAACCCATGGCCCACATCCGCCTGACCGATGCCGCCAAGCTCATGCTGGTGGCTCCGGCTAGTGCCGATGCCCTGGCCCGCCTTTCCCTGGGCCTTGCCGACGACCTCCTGGCCACCACCGCCCTCACAATCTCCTGCCCACTTTGGGTGGCCCCGGCCATGAACACCAAAATGTGGGAGCAAGCCGTGACACGTGAACATATCTCGAGATTGACAGACCGGGGTGTGAGGATCCTCGAACCCGAGAGTGGCCGACTGGCCTGTGGCACGGTGGGCTCGGGACGGATGATGGCTGTCGCTACCATTGTTGAGGCGGTGAGGTCTAGCGGGATCTTCCGGTGAGAATCCTGGTGACCGCGGGCCCGACGCGGGAAGCCATCGATCCCGTAAGGTACCTCGGCAACAGATCGAGCGGTAAAATGGGTTATGCCCTTGCCAAAGAGGCCCTTGCCGCCGGCCACCAGGTCACCCTGGTCTCCGGTCCGGTCGATCTTCCTTGGCCGGGGGGGGTCCAGGGGGTACGAGTGGAATCGGCGCAAGAGATGCTCGAGGCTGTGATGATGAGGCAGGAGGACCAGGATGCCTTCATCCTGGCCGCCGCTGTTGCGGATTACAGGCCCCGACAAGCCAGCGCCGTCAAGGTTCGCAAATCGTCAGCTCCACTGACACTTGAGTTGGTGCCCACACCCGACATCCTTGCCCATCTGGGACACACTCGAAAAATCGGTCAGGTGCTGGCCGGATTCTGCCTCGATACAGGGGACCCCGTGCCCCAGGCCCGGAATAAACTTTCTGCCAAGCGTTGCGACCTCATTCTGGCCAACAGTGTCGAGACCCTGGGCTCAGGGATGATCCAGGGCACCCTGGTCACCGCCCGGGGAACAGTGGAGCCCTGGCCTTCTCTAGAGAAAGAGGAGGCCGCACGCCGATTGGTCAAGGCTGTTGTCGCCTGGAGTTCCCATGCTACGCACTGACGCCCTGTTGGGATTGGTGCACCACCTCACCGAAGCCATGGAGCGGGCCCTGGTGCGTTCCTGGTCGGCGTTTCTTGGTGGTCCCGTGTTCGTCAAGGGTGCCGAGGTGCGCGCTGTCACCGTGGATCGCTTGCTCGAGGACATCGACAGGACACTGGGTGTCTTTTCCCTTGAAGTCACCGGTCAGGCTCGGGGTACTCTGCTCTGGATCCTGGATTTCCAGCAAGTCCGGCTGATGCTGGCCCGTCTGATGCGCGATTCATGGTCGGAGGCCCAGGATCCATCGAACCTCAAACCCCTCGAGCTCCAGGCCCTGGAAGGCCTGGCTCTGCAGGGCGCCCGCGCCGTGCTCCGGACACTGGCCCAACAGGACAACCTGGAGGCTTCCGTTGCAGGAGCCCGAGTTCATTTCTTTCATCCCGACCAACGCACCAGCCTGTCTTCCCTTGTTCCCGAGGGCCTTCCCCGTGTGGTCAGGAGCCATTTTGAAATTTTCGGACATGGGTCCTCCTCGCTCATCACGATCTGGTCGGCCCCGTTGCTGGCGTCGCTCAATTCCTGGGCGTCCACCACGTTTTCCCCCGAGCAACGGGCAACCTGGATGCCCCGGCGCAATGCATCGCTCCAGGCTGTTGTTGTGGACGGTTCCGCCACCTCCACGCGCCTGGTGGAGGAGGCGCTGACGGCCAATGGCGTGGCGGTGAAGGCCACCACGGCGGCGGCCGAGGCCATGCAGCTTGTCGAAACCAAGGTACCCGACCTCGTGTTCTGCGATGCGGCCCTTCAAGGGCAGGAAGCCCTGACGCTGGCCCGTTGGATACGCCAAAGGACACCCACGAAGGCCACACCCCTGATCTTTTGTGGAGCGGATGCCTCCAAGGCCGAGGTCCTCAGGGCCCTGCAGGCGGGCGCTTCCGACTTCCTGATCAAGCCTGTCACGGCTGACAAGGTATCTGCCATCCTGAAAAAGCACCTGCCGGAATCGGCATCGTGAGCCCCGACGCGGCTCCCGAAGCCGATTTCGTGGAGCTGGTCCGCCAGGGCCGCTGGGAGGAAGTGGAGAGGTTCGCGCCGGTGGAACTGGCCCTGCACCTGCCTGACCTGAGCACGGAGGAACAGGATGCCCTGTTGGCACGTCTGGGTCGTGAGCTTCAGGCTGAGGTGTTGAGCGAGGCCGATGTCTCCGTCAGACGCACCATCCTCGAGCGATGGGAACCCTCGGATGTGGCCGCCCTCGTGCCCCACCTCCCGCTGGATGACGGGGCCGATTTGCTGGAGAAGCTCGACGAGGACCATAGCCGTGAGGTCCTTGATCATGTCGGGCCGGCCCAGGCCCGCGAGGTCGAGGAGTTGATGAGCCACCCCAGCGACAGCGCTGGGGGGATGATGACCCCGGACTGTATCAGGCTTCCCCAGGGCTTCACTGCCGAGGAAGCCCTGGGTGCCGTGCGCAATTCCCTGGACGCCGAGATGGTCAGTTACATCTATGTTCTTGATGCCCAAGGTTGCCTGCAGGGCGTGGTCTCACTCCGGGGTTTGCTGATGGCCCGCCCCCATGAGACGCTCAGTCAAATCATGACCCGTGATTTCATCGCCGCCCATGTGGATGACGACAGGGAGAAGGTCACCGAGATGGCCCGGCGCTACAACTTCGTGGCCCTGCCTGTGGTCGACGGGATGGGCCGCCTCAAGGGGATCATCACGGTGGACGACATCCTTGACGTCATGGAGGAGGAGGCCAGCGAAGACATGTTCAGGCTTGCCGGCACAGGGATGGGGAATCCGACGTTGGAGCCCTCCCTTGCCCGCGTGATGAAGCGCCTGCCGTTTCTGGCTATCACACTGGGGGGGGGATCGGCCAGCGCGTGGATCCTCAGCCAGTACCAAGACCAGCTGACCTCGCTGGCCCAACTGTCCTTCTTCATTCCGATGGTGATCGGCATGGCCGGCAATGTGGGCGTGCAAAGCTCCACGGTGGTGGTGCGCGGATTGGCCACCGGAGAAATCACGGACAGGAGATTCCTCAAGGTCATGGGGCATGAGCTTTCGGTGGCGCTCTGGCTGGCCCTGGCCTTCTGCACAGTGAGCATGGTGGCCGTATACGGATTGCATGACCGCCTGCATGTTGCCGCGGAATTCTCGTGGGTGGTCGGCCTGGGCATGGCCAGCGGTATTCTGATGGCCGCGATCTCGGGCACCTTCATCCCCCTCTCATGCGCCAAGCTGGGTGTGGATCCCGCCCTGGCCGCCGGACCCTTTGTGACCACGATCAACGACATCACCGGTGTTCTTGTCTACTTGCAGGTGGCCCGATGGCTGATGCACCTGTTGTAGCTGTCCGGGCCCGCGGGTTCACGTTCCGGTTTCCCGGGAGGAGGGACACCCCAGCCCTGGATTCCCTGGATTTTGAGATCATGGCTGGCGAAAAGGTGGCGTTGGTCGGTTCCAACGGATCCGGCAAGACCACCCTCCTGAGGTGCCTGGCCGGCCTGCAGGAAGGGGAAGGACACTTGAGCGTCCTGCGTCGCCGGCCTTGGTCGTTGGAGGCCAGGGCCCGCACAGGTTACCTGCCCGAAACCAACCCCTTGCCCGATTTCCTCAGGGCCGGTGAGATCCTCGGGGAACGATGCCGGGTTTACGGCCGCGGCCAGGCGGACATGGATGCCGTGGTGTCGGCCCTTGATCTCGCCGATCACCTGCGCCGCAGTGTGAGGGCCCTTTCCCTGGGGACCCGCCGCCGCCTGGGATTGGCCGCCGCCCTACTATCGGGTAAGGACCTGTTGCTTCTGGACGAACCCACCAGCGCCCTGGACCCGGTGCAGATCCGGGCTGTGAGGACGTATCTGGCGGGTCTCAAGGATCGCACCCTCCTGTTGTCCACCCACCTGATGGGGGATGCCGAAGCCATCTGCAGCCGGGCTCTCATCCTTGGAGGGGGCCGCATCCTCAGCGATGCACCGTCCGCCGGCCTGGAACAGCGTTTTCGCGAGGTGGTGGGATGAAATGGCTGATGCTCAGGGAGTGGCGCCATCTCGCAGGTTCAGCCTCGACCTGGATCGCAGCCACCGCCCTGGCTTTTGCGAGTGGCTTTGTCTTCCTCATGAACCTTGACCAAAGCTGGGAATGGGATCTGGGCGGGCTTCTGGGAACGCTCAGCCTGTTGCTCTTGTTTGCCGGTCCTGCGCTATCGATGCAACGATTTGCCCAGGAGCGCGAGAGCGGTTGCTGGTCCATCTTGCGCAGCGATCCGGTGGGGTCCGTGGCCCTGGTCGGGTCAAAGTTCATCGTGGTGTTTGCGTTCTATTCCCTGCTGGCCACGCTCATCTCGGTCTCGGCCCTTCTGTTTATTTCATCGCGCGGCGGAGATTTCGACATGGGCCGCCAGCTCTCAGCCTTTCTGGCCCATCTTTTGCTCGCGGGGTGGCATCTGTCATTGGGTCTCTGCGCCAGTGCCCATGCCCGGACAACATTGGGCGCCTTCATGGGAGCCTTTGTGATTGCCCTGGGATTCATCCTCCTCGGGGGAGCGGGCGACGGTCCCGGTCATGGCTGGGTGGGGCTTGTGGCGGTGGACCCCCATCTGTCGTCCTTCCGTTTGGGCATCCTGCGTCTCCAGGATCTGGTCTATTTTCTCAGTGCCATCCTTCTTGGGTTGGTGCTGGCGACGAGAAGTGTGTGGCTGGAGGTGCGCCGTTCGAAGGGGCTGTGGAAGATCCCGCTGTGGATATTGGCCTGGCTCATCCTTCAGAAGAACATGGCCACGTGTGAGACATCGTGGGATCTCACCCGTCATGCGGCAACCAGGCCCAGTGATGAGGCCGTGTCGGCCTTGGAGGGACGTGGACCTGTCCGTTTTGTCGGCGTATGGGCCGCCCAAGACGAGCTCGCTCCCCTGGCGCGCTCCTATCTCAACAATCTCGCCGGGCGCACCCGGGGCGTGACCGCTGAATTCTGGAATCTCGAGGAACGCTACAAGGATGTGGAAGCCCTCCTGAGAGACTACGGGATCGATCCTGGATTGGTCTCCTCCCCGGGTGGCATCTTCGTGATCAAGGAGGGGAGAGCCCGCTTCCTGTCGTCTCGCCTCCTGGTGGAACGTGTCGCCAGCCCGGGACGCACGCCTTTCCGCCGCTGGGCTGCGGAACCCCTTCTGGTGCGCCAGGCCCTGGCCCTCTCCCGGGTGGGGGCCGACCGGCTGGCGGTGATCAAGGCCTGCGGTTCAGAGGGAGAATCGGAGGGGCAGGGTGGGCTGCAGTGGAACGCCCTGAGGGCGGCGGGATTCGAGATCGAGGAGGTTGAGCCGCAGGCCTTGGATCCGGCACGCCACCCCTTGGCATTCCTTTGCAATCCAAGGGAACCTTGGGGACAGTTGAAAACCATCTTGGATCAATACCTTGGGGCGGGAGGAAAGCTGATCCTGACCCTGGAACCCGGAAGCCAGCTCCCGGAGGGTCCGATGGATCCTTCGACCCACATCCTGAGGGGTCTTGACCGGCGCCGCCAGGGTCATGTGGGGGCTTCGCTTCCCGAGCATTTGAAGCGCAGTTATGGAGACATGCGGGCCATCCTGATGGAGCCCCTGGCCATGGAGGTCGGGACCGGTGGGCGCGAGCTCATGAGCGCGCGGGGAGTTCCCGTGGCGGTGATCCATGGTTCGATGGCCATGGTGGGGGACACGGATTGGCTTCGTTCCTTTCTCCAGCAGGAAGCTCCCAACAGGGCCGTGCTTGTCTTGTTGGTGGAAACCGTACTCGGTCGCAATGCCGATCATTACACGCGCAGTGTATCGCTCGATGTGCAGGTGGAGTCGTTGGGGGATGAAGATCGTTCGAGAGTGGTGCTCTGGATGCTCGGCCTGATCCCCGGTATGGTGGCCTTGATTGGGGTCACTGTCGGTCTCCTGAGGAGGTTTGGATGAGCGGCCAACGCCTCGAGACGCTCTTGCTGGCCGGACTCTTTGCCCTGCTCGTGTGGCTGGCTCCCGAGCACCATGCCACGCAGGGGGTGCCCAGGCTTTTCCACCTGTCTCCTGACGAAGTGGAGGAGCTGGTTCTGGAAGAGGATGGACGATCCCATGTCTTTTTGAGACCCGACGACGGCTGGCTGTCCGGAGGCATCGCGGAGGAATCCGTGTTCTGGGTTCTGTGGGAGCTTTCCAGTCTTCGCAACGACTTGGTGCCCGTGGATCAGCCCCATCCGCAGGTTCGCACCCTGCGGTGGAAGATGGGAGGACATTGGGAAGAGGTGGGGTTGGGTCGATTGGGAGCCGACAGGCTCGTGACCCTTCACACCGATGGCAAGATCCTTTGGGCCCCCGGTGAGCTGATGGACAGGGTGAGGGACCTTACTTCGGGAAGTCCATGACACGTTTCCTGGGATTCCGGCCCGACGGCACCATTGCGCCCCACGTCAGTGATGACATGAACAGGGCACTTCAACGCTTGGGTCATGAAGTGCTGGTGATCAAGACCCAGCAGATTCACCAGGATGCAGCCAAGGTGGGGGGCCTGAAGGCCTGGGAGCCCTGGATTGCCAGGATCCGTGACTTCGCTCCGCAGGCGGCACTTTTTTATGGCACATCAGGGATTGTCATCTTCAGCGACAGGCACAAGGCGGGCGGGCACCTGTTGGCCGATCTCGACATTCCCGTGGTCCCCTGTTTTTTTGACGACCCCCTTTTTGTGTTGGGGATCCAGAATGATTTTGGCTTGCCCAAGGACACCCCGATCTTTGTCTGGGACAGAGGCCATCTGGCGGCCATGGGTGCGGCAGGCTTCACGCGTCTTCAGCATCTCCCACTCGGGACGGATCCCCATGTCTTCAAGCCCTTGCAAAAACCCCAGTCCCGTTACCAGCATGCCCTGGCTTTTGTGGGTTCATTGGCCAAGGAGGATGCCTTCCAGAAAGCCCTGGCCGATGCCGACCCGGTGATCCAGGATCTGTTCCGGCGGGCTCTTGGTTTGTGGGATGGAGGCAGGGCCCGGCCCTTTGCCACCATCCTCAGGGAACTCTCCACAGCGTTGGACAATGTGAACCGCGAACGCTGGAAGCTGTTCGAGGCTTCGAAGGGTTTCTGGCATTTGGTAAACGCCCTCAACCAGACGGCCAACAGGCATTGGCGATCGCAGGTGGTGGGTGCTGTAGCGGGGGCCGGTGATGTGGGGGTTTATGGAGGCGACACCTGGGGTTTCATCGGCCAGGTCTACAAAGGAGGGATCGATTACCACGGTCACCTCCCCCGTCTTTACGCTTCCACTCCCTTGCATCTCAACTTGACGGCCCCGCAGATCATGACGGGGGTCAACAACCGCGTCTGGGATGTGCTGGCCTCGGGATCCATGGTGCTCACCGATGCCAGGGAGGAACTGTTGGAGGAATTCGAGGAAGGCAAGGAGATCCTGGTGTTCCGGTCGGCTGAAGAGGCCCTGGAACTTTCCAGGCACTGGGCCTCGAGGGAACCCCAGCTCAGGGAAATGGCCCGACGAGGCCGTGACAGAGTTTTGGCCCGGCACACCTGGGATGTCCGTATGAAACTCGCCATCGATAGGCTGGGGGAGTGGGGGATCGTCAAAAAATAGGGAGCCGCGGCTGCACGCGGCTCCCCGGGAAGGTGGAGACACTCGGGGCCCTCAACCGCGGTCCACAAGGAAAGGACCGCCGTCTCTCATGATCTCTCTCGTCTCCGGGTCTCCTCACCTGTCACTTCGGAAGGAACTTGAGGAATCTTCAAGTGTTTTCGGAGGATTCCTCAAGGAGTGGGGCCCTAGGCGGGTTTTCCGGACTATGGGAGAATAACGGCATGGGAGAATTTCAACCGGTCAAGATCGACAAACCCTGGGGTCACGAAATCCTCTGGGCACGCTCCGAGCGCTATGTGGGCAAAATCATCGCCATCCGCCAGGGTGCCAGCCTCTCCCTCCAGTACCACCGTCTCAAAGATGAGACGATCTATGTTCTCAAGGGCGTTCTCCGTTTCCAGAGTGGCCCTTCCGAGGATGCCCTTAAGGAGGAAAGATTGACTCCAGGCCAGGCCCGGCACATCCCCGCGGGCCTGTTGCATCGCATGAGCGCTGAGGAGGACTGCGAGCTTCTTGAGGCCTCCACGACGGAGCTGGATGATGTGGTGCGCCTCAAGGATGATTACGGGCGCGCCGATTCCTCAACCCGGCCCGGCTGAACCACTATAATGCCCCTCATTCCAACGGGGGTACCATGGCACATGGGTCTGGCAAACTCCTCTTCGCTGCACTCTTTGCGCTCTCTTCGTGTGGTGGCACAACCCCGTCGACCCAAGTAACCCCAGTCGACAAAGGACCCGTCATGAACCCAGCTCTCCTTGATCCCATTCATGCCGACAATCTCCGGAATGCCCCCGCCACGTTCCGCGTTCGATTCGAGACATCCTGCGGGGATATCACGGTGCAGGTCAACCGTTCGTGGTCTCCCCTGGGTGCCGACCGTTTTTATGCCTTGGTGACTAGCGGGTATTTTGACGGTTGCGCCTTTTTTCGCGTGGTGCCAGGATTTGTGGTGCAGTTTGGTTTGAACGGCGATCCCAAGATCACCGCCGCATGGCGGGCCGCCAACATCCATGACGATCCTGTCACCCAGACCAACAATCGGGGCCGGCTCACTTTTGCCACGGCAGGACCGAACACTCGGACGACCCAGCTCTTCATCAACCTGGCCAACAACCCGCGTCTTGATTCCATGGGTTTCTCGCCCTTTGGCGAGGTGGTGGAAGGCATGGATGTGGTGGACAAGATCAACAAGGAATACGGTGAAAGGCCCAATCAGGCCTTGATCCAGACCCAAGGAGAGGCCTACCTCTCCAAATCCTTTCCCAAGCTCGACATCATCCAATCAGCCAAGATCCTGCCCTGAGTCCCAAGGAGGTTATGCCGATGAACAACACCCTGATCCGCTCCACACTCGTGATGCTTCTAGCCTTGGTTGCCTTGTGGGCCGTAGTCCAGGCCGACCCTGTGGCCGATTCCGCCCAAGAGGCTCCCAAAAAGGAATCGAGTGTACCGGAAACCTATAAGGTGTTGTTTGAGACTTCCTGCGGGAACTTCACGGTGCAGGTCACCAGGGCCTGGGCCCCTTTGGGAGCCGACAGGTTCCATGAGTTGGTCACGGCGGGCTATTTCAACGGAAGCGGATTCTTCCGCGTGGTCACCGGCTTTGTGGTCCAATTCGGCCTGGCGGCGGATCCCAAGGTCACGGCCAAGTGGGTGGAAGCCAGACTCAAGGACGATCCCGTCAAGCAAACCAACAGTCGTGGTCGTCTGACCTTCGCCACGGCTGGCCCCAACACCCGCACCACCCAGCTCTTCATCAACCTGGGGAACAATGAGGCCCTTGATGGCATGGGCTTCTCCCCCTTTGGAGAAGTGGTGGAGGGGATGGACGTGGTGGACAAGATCAACAAGGAATATGGCGAAAAACCCCGCCAAGACCTGATCACCAGCCAAGGGGCCGAATATCTTTCCAAGGAATTCCCCAAGCTGGATTTGATCAAATCCGCCAAAATCCTCCCCCAATAGGCCTTTTCTTCTAAAAAATGGCCTTATTGAGGTTTTCAGAAATCTGAAACTTTGATTCCTTCTTTGGCGTCTCAAAGACACCAAGGAGCTGGATATGAGCAGTCTTTCACTGGCACTGATACCCTTCGTGATGTTGGGATTCCTTTCCTTCGCCTTGTTGATGTCGGTACCATTTTGAAGCGGAGCTGAGCCAACCATGAGATACCCACAGATAGGTCCATTATTTGGGCCATCGTCCGCAAATCCTCAGGTACCATCCTTTGTTATTCGCCAAAAAATAGGGGTGTTGGGGTGTTAAGAGAAATTTGAAACTTTAGGGATCTCCCCTGCATCTTAAGGGTATCAAGGAGATGATGATGAACAACCTGACCATGGCCTTGGCACCATTTTGTTCATGGGCAGGGTTGCGGATCCCCGGTCATCGGCATTCACGCTGAAAGGTTGACATCATGAAATCCATCATGACCTTGGGATTGGTGACTGCAGCGATGCTCGGCTCCACCGGGCGGACCCGTGCCTATGAAGCCGAGATCGATGTCACCCAGATGAAGGTGGCCGCCTCTTTGAACCAATTCGCCTTCGATTTTCACGGGCACTTGTCACGGGAAGTGGAGGGCAACATCGCCTGGTCTCCCTACTCCTACGCCATGGCCCTGGGGATGTGCCGCGAGGGAGCCGAAGGCAAGACGCTGGAGGAGCTGAACAAGGTGTTGCACCTTGGAGCAGGGGTTCATGCCAGCGACATGGGTGACCTCATGAAGACCCTAGAATCCAGCAAGGATTTTTCCCTGCACAGTGCAAATGGGATCTGGCACGCCGAGGGGTTTCCCTTGCTCCCGGGTTTCCAGAAGACTCTGGAGGAGAATTTTCGGGCCCATGTGCGGAAGGCCGACTTCGGTGCTTCCGAGGCGGTGCGGACCGAGATCAATGGATGGGTGGAGAAACAGACGCAGGGGCGCATCTTGGACCTCTTACCACAGGTCTCCCTATCGGGGCAGACCTCCAGCGTGATGGTGAATGCCGTCCACTTTCAGGGTCCCTGGGCCAGGGCCTTTGACCCTACCAAGAGCAGGGAGATGATGTTTCGTGGGGATGCCCCAGGGGGGATGACAGAGAAAACCGCCGCCAAGGAATTTCCCGTACGGATGATGGTGGAGCCGTCCATGCCCGCGCGACTTGGAAAGGCCGATGGATGGCAGATTCTGGAACTTCCCTTTGTCTTCAATGGCAAGTCTGGATCGCTGTCGTTTGTTGCATTGCTCTCAGACAAGGGAGACCTTCGGGATCGGGAAGGCGCTCTTGATGCGGCAAGCTGGGACCGTCTCATGGGGTCGCTCAAGGATGACCATGTGGAAGTGCAGATTCCACGATTCAAGCTTCACGCGGGGGTGGATGCGAATAGAGGACGATCGATCCTCGCATCCATGGGGATGAAGAGCGCGTTGTCACCGACAGAGGCTGATTTCTCCCGCATGTCGGATGCCGGTAAGACCGGCATGGGCCCCATCGAACACAAGATGTTCATCGAGGTCAAGGAGGATGGCGCCGAAGCCGCGGCCGCCACAGCCATTGTTCACACAATGGAAGATGTTGAGGAGTCGGCCAGTTTCAGGGCCGACAGGCCCTTCCTTTGGGCCATCATCCACAAGCCTTCAGGTCTCGTGTTGTTCATGGGTCGCATGGAGGACCCTCGGAACTAAACGACAGGGGAGATCGGCAGCCGCACATAAAAGCGGGAGCCCCGGCCCGGTTCGCTTTCGACCCAGATGCGGCCTCCATGGGCCTGGGTGATGGATTTGGCGATGCTGAGCCCAAGGCCAAGACCACCCGATCCGAACTCGCTTCCTCCGCTGTGGTGATGCCCTGCATCTGCCACCTCGAAAATGGGTTGGAAGATGGTTTCGTGGTTCTCCCTGGATATCCCGATGCCCGTGTCGCTGACCAAGATTTCATGGTCAGGACCCTTCACCGACAGTTGAAGCCCCACCCTGCCCCCATCGGGCGTGAATCGTACGGCATTCATCAACAAGTTCCTGACCAGGACCTGCAGGAGACGGGGATCGGCCCACAGGTCGGGGAGGTCGGGTGAGACTTCCGCTTCGAATGTCAGGGATCGCTTGAGGCATAAGCCTTGGATCTCCTCCACAACGGGAGCCAGGGTGTCGGCCAGGATCAACTGTTTCCTGGAGAGGGCCTCCCCGCCGCTTTCCAGCAGGGTCATGTTGGTCAGGTCCCGCACGATGCGGGCGAGGTCATCGACGCTTTGGGTGATCTTGGCCAGGCCTTCAACCTGGGGAGGGGAGGGTGTTCCAAGGATGCCCTCCTCGAGGAGCTGGGCCTGGAGCCGAATCCTGGTGAGGGGGGTGAAGATCTCGTGGGCCGCCATGGTGATGAAACTGGACTTCATGGATTCCAGGCGCCGCGCCCCTTCCAGGGCTTCCTCGCGCTGGCGGTGAAGGATCTGCGAATGGATGGACACGGCGAGCAGTCCCGCCGAGGCCTCCAGAAGCTCCAGGTCACGGTCATCGAATTCGCCACGGAGAGGGTTGATGGCCTCAAGAACACCCATCACGGCACCCCCGTACCTCAGGGGAACTGCCAACACACTGCGGGTCACGTAACCGCTGAGGGTATCGGCCTTGCGGGAAAATCGCGGGTCCCTGTTGCAGTCGGGAACCAGGGCCGACCGGTTGTTCTCGATGACCCAGCCGGCAATTCCTTCTGCCCTTTGAAGCCGGAGGCTTTCCAGGCGGCTCGCCTCGTTGCCCAGGGCATACAGTTCCACGTCTCCCCGGTCCGGATTGAGGAGGAATACCGAGGTGCCCTCGGCACCCAGACCTTCCCTGAGGATAGAGAGGGCCCGGTGCACGGCCTGTTCTCCGTCATTGGCATCGGTGACCTCCCTGGCCAGGACGGCCATGAGCTCAAAATTCCGCCTGGCCTTCATCGGATCCTCGGCACCCCGCACAGCTCCATGGCACCCATGGACCAACCCTTCGAATGGATTCTCACCCTGAGGGGGCCCTGTGCCGAAGCCAGTCGGATGGCCACGGTTTCCTGCCCCTGCAGCTTGAGGATGGCATGGGGGTGGCCATCGCGAATCTCCATGGCCACCTGGAGATCAAGGGGGACTTGGGCGATGGAGAGCGGGGCTTCGAACCGGCGTGTCTCCAGCACCTGGGTCCGGCTGGCGACTTCCAGTCGGCCCTCCTCCTGGCCGAGGGAGATGCGGGTGCTTTCCATGCCACATTCCAGGATGACATCCAGGCTGGAACCCTTGGCAGGGAGGGTATTGAGGCCGAGCATCCAAGGAGAGCCGATATCAATGGTCGGGATGAAGGATAGAGTGTGCCCCTTCAGGTGCACCTGGCCCTGCGCATCGGTTTCCAGGGGGGTTCCGGGTGGTCCTTCCCACAGCAAGGTGCGAAAACGCGTGGAGGATCCACAGTCCACCTTGAAATGAAGGGCGCCATCGGGCAATGGGAGGCACGGGGAGCCCCATCGCTGGAGCGATGAGCACAGGCGCCAGGCGGTTTGGGCTGCCGCCTCATCCACGATGCCGGAGCTTCCTTCCGGTCCCGCAAGCCAGTTGGCGGCTTCATCGAGTCTTCCCTGGACCAGGAGCAGTTGAAAAATAGAGTCGGGACGGGCATGGGCCACATGGTGAGTTGGAAGCTTGGCCTGGTTCACCATGCGTCTCATCAGCTCCAGGGGCAGACGACCCACGGCCATGAAGGCCTCATCATCGCTCTCGACACGGATCTTTCTCAGGGTCCTGTCGATGCCATTGATCTTCCAGGTCTTCCTGGAGGGGGCCTTCCCTGTATAGAGAGTGACACCCTTGAGGATGGAGCCGGCCTCCAGCAGAGCTTCCTCACAGAGCCGGGCTTCCTCCAAGATGTCCTTGACCATGGACAGGCTTTCCTTCAGGGATCCCCCCGAGATGATCAGTGAATGGAGGACATCCAACTGGTTTTCGAGACTGTCTAGGGGGTTCCACCGGGAGAGGTCTTTGGCCCCAGCCTCCCTCAGTTGCACGATTCGTATGGTGTCCTGGGACAGGGAGGCTTCCACGGCCTTGATGCGCGAACGGATCATGGAGGCCAGCGGAATGGGTTGTTCGTCGTACACCAGATCCGGGAGTTGGGACTGCTTCCACTTCTTAAGGGGTTCATCGGACGAGGATTGGAGGGCTCTGGCCATGTCGGCATCGAAGGAGTTGCGCAGGATGTTCCAGAAGGGTCGTTCAGGGGGGAGATGAACCGAAACATCAACCAAGTCGAGGTTCTCATCCGGTAGCTTTTCGCGCAAGGCCTCGGTCCAGGACGCCAGCTTTTTTCCACCCTCAAGCCATTGGCCGGCCCCGGCATGGTCACGGACTTCGGCCTCAAGGATGCCCTGGACCTTCGCGACATCAAGATCGAGGTCCTTCTTAGCTTTGTCCTCCCTGGCTTGGGCTTCCGCGATCTGGTCCTCCGCGGGCCCGCCGCAGGATCCCAGTTCCTCGATGGCCCTTCTCCAATGAAGGATGCGAGGTGTATGGGGTGGCGAGGGGGGTTCCTGTGCGGCCAATGACTCAAAGAGATCCTGAGCCAGGTTGGTGGCCGGGGGGGCGGGAGTTTCAATCGCCACCTTGGGGTCCTCAGTTTCCGGCTTTGGGGTGGGCTCGGGTGCGGGCACACCCCAGGTTTGATAGGCGGCATAGCCGGCTGCAAGCAGGAGGGGAAGAACAAACCATTTCCCCGAACGACCACGCGGCCTTTGTACCTGGGTGGCTCCGGGTAGGACGATCAGTGTGTCGGCCGTGGGGATCACCGGGCGGGCTGAAATCTTGCGGCCTGCCGCCAGGCTCCTGAGGTCGGTCAGCAGGTCTTGGTGGTTGGCGTATCGATTGTCTTTTTTCTTCTGCATCATGCGCTGGATGACACGCGAGCAACCCTCGCTCAGGTCCGGCCTGATCTCTCGCGGGTCCACCAGTGGCTTCGAGATATGGGCGGTGACGATCTGACCTACGGTGTTGCCCTGAAAGGGGGTTTTTCCGGTGACCATGTGGTAGAAGGTGGCGCCCAAGGAATAGATGTCGGCCCGGAAATCGATGTCTTGTTCCCCCAGCGCCTGCTCAGGGGAGATGTAGTGGGGAGTTCCCAGGGTGGCCCCGGCCTGGGTGATCATCGTTTGGTCCTCGTCGTTGTATTTGGCAAGTCCCATGTCGACGATTTTGGCCACATCTTCCATCAATCCCGTCTCGGGTGTCTCGTCATCCTTGGGCCTGATGGGGGATGTCAAAAGGATGTTGTCGGGCTTGATGTCGCGGTGGATGATGCCCTCGCGGGTGGCGTGTTCCAAACCCTGGCAGATCTGTTCGATGATGTGCACGGCATAAAGCTCGTCGAGGGGTCCCTTGGATTCCATGAGACTCTTGAGGGTGCATCCGGGCACGAACTCCATGGCAAAGTAGTGGATCCCGCCGGCTTCGCCGACATCGATCGCGGTGATCACGTTGGGATGGTTGAGCCTGGCTGCCGTGCGGGCCTCGCGAATGAAGCGCTTGATGAACATCGCATTGGAGGCCAGCTTGCGGGGGAGGATCTTCAGGGCCACAAGGCGGTTCATCGAGATTTGACGGGCCCTGTAGACGGCCCCCATGCCACCCTCGCCGAGCTTCGAGAGGATCTCGTAGCCGGGGATGCTCAGGTTGGCCGACTGCTGTTTCAGGATCTCCTGGAGAACTTCGCGGGTCACCAGCCCCGCCTCCACGCAGAGCTTGCCAAGCGAGACCCTCTGCCCCTTGGATCGCAGCTCGGCTTGGC
>JBFWNO010000016.1:0-37972 GCA_050251015.1 Planctomycetota bacterium | reverse complement strand
GATGCGTTCCTGGCCATTGATGAACGAAGCCGTGAATTGCGGACGCGTTGGGTGGCCCTGAGGGCCCGCCAGACGATGGTGGGGGGGGAGGCCCACAAACTGCCAGCCGACAAGAAGGAAACCGCCCTGGCGGCCCTGGCGGGAATCAAGAACGAGATCAAGGCTCTCGAGGAGGAACTCCCCGCGCTGGAAAAAAAGCGCGACGAGATGGCCGACCTGCTGCCCAACCCCCCGGCCCCCGAGGTGCCCGAGGGCAAGGACGACACCGAGAACGTCGAGCTCTACCGCGTCGGCAAGCCTCCGGTGCATGATTTCGAGGTCCTGGACCACGTCAACTACGGCCTCAAGCACAACCTTGTCGACTTCGAGAGGGCCAGTCGCATCGCCGGCTCGCGCACCTACTTCCTCAAGAACGAGGCGGCCATCCTCGACATCAGTATCCAGCGCATGGCCCTTGATCTGGCCCGTGCCCGCGGATTCACCCCGATGGTGGCGCCGATGATCGTGCGTCGGGAAGCCATGTACGGCACGGCCTATTTCCCCGGCGGGGAGGAACAGGCCTATGCCATGGAAAAGGATGAAAGCTGGCTGATCGGTACCAGCGAGGTTCCTGTCACCAGCTACCACAGCGGCGAGATCCTGGAGGAACGAGACCTTCCCATCCGGATGGCGGGCATCTCCTCGTGCTTCCGCAGGGAGGCCGGGGCGGCCGGCAAGGACACCCGCGGCCTCTACCGCATCCACCAGTTCAATAAGATCGAGCAGGTCATCATCGGCAAGAATGATGACGAGGCCTCGAAACAATACCACCAGGAGATCCTCAAGAACTCCGAAGACCTGCTCCAGTTGCTGGAGCTGCCCTACCGCGTGGTCAACGTGTGCGGGGGTGACCTGGGACAGGGTCAGATCCAGAAATTCGACATCGAAACCTGGATGCCCAGCCGGGGGGGGTATGGCGAAACCCACAGTGCCTCGAGGTTCCACGAGTTCCAGTCCCGGCGCCTGAACCTCAGGTACCGCGATGCCGACGGCACCTTGCGTTTCTGCCACACACTCAACAACACCCTGATCGCCACACCCCGCGTGCTCATCCCACTGCTGGAGTGCCACCAGCAGAAGGATGGGTCGGTACGTATCCCCAAGGCCCTGGCCGCGTACACCGGCTTCGACCGGATTCCTGCGCGCTGACATGCCCTTCTTCGTCCTGGAGGGTCCGGACGGCTCGGGCAAAAGCACCCAGGTCCGGGCCCTCAAAGAGTTGTGGGAAAGCCGGGGGCGCCGGGTCACCTCCCTGCGTGAACCGGGGGGGACCTGCCTGGGAGACGCCCTGCGCCAGATTCTCCTGTCGTCGGACCTCACCATCAGTCCCATGGCCGAGGCCTTCCTTTTCAACGCCGCACGTCGTCAATTGGTCGAGGAGCAGATCCTCCCGGCTCTTCAACGTGGCGATATCGTGGTCTGCGACCGCTTCTGGCCCAGCACCGTGGTGTATCAATGCCTGGCCGGTGGGGAACGCGAGGATGATGTGAGAAAGCTCTGCGCTCTGGCTTCCGCCGGTGCCCAGCCCGATGCCATTGCCGTGCTGGATGTCCCCCTGGCGACCACGATGGCGCGCCTGGGAGGAAAAGCCGACAGGATTGAGAGCCGCGGACCTGACTACCTGTCCCGCGTCAGGGACGGGTTCCTGAACCTGGCCCGCCGTGAGGGTTGGCCGGTGGTGGACGGCAGTCAGCCTGTGGGTGATGTGACCCTCCGTCTCGAGGGGATTTTTCGTGCCTGAACCCTTGGTGGGCCATGCCGAGGCATGGCGTCAAGCCCTCCGTCTCACGGCGTCGCACCGTTTTCCGCCGCCCGTGCTGCTGCACGGAATCCGGGGTTGCGGCAAATCCCTCTTCGCCCTCCGCCTGACCCAACACTGGCTGTGCAAGACAAGGAGCGCCTGTGGGGAGTGCCGTGACTGCCACGCTGTAGCTTCCGGCATGCACCCCGATGCGCTTCTTGTTGAACGTGAGGAGAGCAAAGCCACGATCTCCATCGAGCAGGTCAGGGCCATCGCTGAGTGGGAACCCCTCGGAAGCACCTCCTCCTCGGGCAAGGTCCTGCGCATCCTGGATCTCGACCTGATGCAGGAACCCGCCCAGAATGCCCTGCTCAAGATGATCGAGGAACCCAGCCAGGGGGTTCTTTTCATCCTGACAGCCTCCAGATTGGGAGGCATCCTGCCCACGCTGCTTTCCCGATGCCATCTCCTCAGACTGCAGCCCCTGGCAGATCAGGAACTGACCGTCATCGCCTCCCGGCAAGGGTGGACCCTGAAGGACCCCTCCGCCCTGGCCCTATCGGCTGGCAGTGCGGGGATCCTCCGCTTCCTGGCCGACGTGGATGTCGGGTCTTTTGTCCGCCACGTTCTGGGGCATTTGGCAATTTCCTCAGCCCAGGATTGCGCCGACATCGCTGTAGGTCTCAGGGAATTCCGCGCCAAACACCCCGCCGAGGGGGATCTTGCATCCGACGCCGGTTTTGTGGAATGGATGCTCGACATCCTCGTCCTGATGCTGGATGAGGGGCTGCGCCTCCGAGCCGGCCTTCCCCTCCGGAGATTGCCTTCCTATAAGGAGGAAGTGGATTCCCTGTCGCGGCGGATGACCTATGCCCACATGGAATCGGCCACCCTTTCCCTTGTGCGGGCCAAGGCTGATATCGCGCTGCACGTGGATCCCTGGGCTGTGCTGGAGGAAGCCTTGCGGCGCATCCTAGTGGAACGCTACGTCCAGACCCCATGAGCCTCTGGGACGATCTTCGGGAGGAGCGCAAGCGCCAGGATCTGTGGCGGGATCTGTCCGACGTGCAGTGGAGGCGCGGGGCTCTTATCGGCATCGATGGGAAGTCCTATGTCGATTTTGCCAGCAACGACTCCCTGGGGCTTGGCCAAAACGTGGCCCACATCCACGCCGAGGGTGGGGCCGGGGCTTCTCGACTGATCACCGGAAACCACCATGCCATCCTGGAGGCCGAACAAAAGATGGCGCATTGGATGGGCTTTGAGTCGGCCCTCTTTTTCCCATCCGGATGGCAGGCCAATGTCTCGTTGATGGGGGGGGTCTTCATCGAGGGGGACAGGGTGGCCTCGGACGCCCTCAACCATGCCAGCATTGTCGACGGGCTCAAGTTGTCTCGTTGCCAACGGGAGATCCTGCCCCATGGCTCTGCGGAGGCGGCTTTGGATGCCTCCCGTCGCGGGGCCAAGGCTGTGGTGGTCGAGAGCCTCTTCAGTGTCGACGGCGATTTTTATCCCCTCAAGAAACTGAGGGATGGTCTCCGCAACACACACACTCTCCTGATCGTCGATGAGGCGCATGCTGTTGGCGTGCACGGCGAAGGGGGCAGGGGACTGATGGGGCCGCAGGAACGCGAGGAGGACCTCAAGATCGTGACAGCCTCCAAGACCCTTGGCGCCCAAGGCGGGTTCGTCCTCTGCAGTCGACGTTGCCGCGAGGTCTTGGTCAATGTCTGCCGGGGGTTTATTTATTCGACCGGGGTTTCCCCCCTGCTGGCGACCCTGGTGTCGTCCCAGATCGACAGGATCCGCGCCTCCGCTACGGGGGCAGACGCCTTGCTATCGATGGCGCGCGACCTGCACGACAGGCTGTCGTCGATGGGACTCGAACTCCTCAGCCACCGGGGTTCGCACATCATCACGCTTGATTTCGCCAACCATGACGAGGGTAGGGCTCTACACCGGGCTCTTCTCGATAAGGGACTGAGAACGGGTTTCCTGCGCTATCCCACGGTTCCCAAGGGCCGCTCGCGCATCCGGATCAGCCTCAACATCCACCATACTCCGGAGCAAATCAAAACCCTTTGCGGGGTGATTAGGGGTTAGGACGGGAAGGTTTTCCCGTGCCACATCTGGAACATCAGCAGGGGCCAGAGTCGGGGAGCATGGTTCTCGACGAGGTTCAGGTGCTCGTCCACCAGGCGCGTGACCTCGGCAACTTCAAAGAGACCCTGCCGCTTGAGTAGGGTGGGCGCCAGGAGGTCGGTCATCGCATCCTTGAGGCCGAACCTCAAGAAGTGCTTGAGTGGCACCCCGAAGCCCCGCTTGCGCCGGCTCAAGATCTCGGGTGCCACCAAATCCCCGCAAGCTTGTTTGAGGAGGGGCTTTTCCTTGGGCCATGAGCTGCGGTCACTTTCACGCAGGTTCAGCACGAAATCCAAAAGTCGATGGTCCTGATAGGGTTCACGGCACTCCATGCCATGGGCCATGGCGGCCCTGTCGAGTAGAGAATTACCCCAGCCCACAAGATGGTTGTTCAAATCCAGCCATTGCATGCGGCTCATCAGCGGCATCGACGCAGGCAACAGATGGGGGGCCACGGTCTGACCGAACCAGTCGGCATCATGGCGTCCGCCCAAAAGGCGGCTGAGTCCCTGCTCATCGAACATGCGCTGGGGATCCGCCACAATCTCATCCTGCCCGAGGCGGTCCCAGCGGGCCCCCGATTCACCATAGATACCCGCAGAAGTGAGTGCTTTACGGAGCGGGGCAGGCCAGTTTCTGGTGGCTTCCCAGGCCCGGGCCACGAGGTACTTGCGGTAACCCCCAAAACATTCGTCAGCACCACCTCCATCAATCACCACTGTGGCCAGGGATCGGATCTGCCCAAAGGCGCAGTACATGGGCAACAGTCCTGGCCCACCGTTGGGCTCATCCATGAATTGACCCAGATCACCGAAATGGCTGAGCACATCGTCCTCGGAGACCAGCACTTTTTCCATGTTGATGCCCCAGCGCCTTGCGGTGATGGAGGCAAAGTGGGACTCGTTGTACTGTTCGCTTTCCCCTGAGAAGGGGTAATGCACTGTGCAGGCTGTGACCTGGGTCCCCGTAGAAGCCATAAGACCTGCCAAGACCGAGGAATCGAGGCCTCCGCTGAGCATTAAAGCCACAGGCCTGTCGCTGATCATCTGGTCGCGCACAGTCCCTTCGAGCTGATGTCGGATCCTCTGCACTGTGTCGGGTCCGGAAACATCCTGGCGGAATTCCAATTTCCAATACCTGCGGGGTGTGCATTCATCGGCCCACAGGAGGTGCCCTGACGGAAGCCGCTGGACACCCTGAAGCAGCGTACGAGAATCGCTGGCATGGCCAAAAGCGAGGTAATGGTGCAGGGCCGTGGTATCGAGGGAGGGGGGGTTCTTGAGCAAGGCGCGCAGGGGTCCCAGTTCGCTGGCAAACACCAGACGTTGATTGTCGTAGGCATACACCAAGGGCTTGATGCCGGTGCGGTCGCGGGCCAGAAGAAGGCGTCGGTCTTTCACGAACCAAGCCGCGAAGGCAAACATCCCCTCAAGTCGCGCCAGGGCGGCTTCTCCCCATTGAGCCAGGGCAGCGGCCAGCACCTCGCTGTCGGTCTGGGTCCTGAACCGGTGGCCAAGAGCCTCCAGCTCGGGCCTCAACCGTTTGAAGTTGTAGATCTCCCCGTTAAAGGTCAGCATGACGGAACCGCAGGGGCTGGTCATGGGTTGCCGCCCACCAGGTGACAGATCGATGATGGAAAGCCTTTTATGCACCAAGGCTACGGGACCTTCGCACCAGGCACCCTCATCGTCGGGTCCGCGGTGGCCCATGCTTTGCATCGCCTCACGGAGGGGCAGGGTCCCCAAGGAGGTCAGATCCAGTTGAAAAGCGCCCGCTATGCCACACATGACCCGATTCTATCCCGGGAAACCGCGGGCAGTCCCATGGGCAAGGGGTATAATATAGAAATGCGGATGACTTGGTTACTGCCCCTCGTCTGCCTGGTGTGTGCGCCATTGTCAACGGTGTTGGCCCTCCAAGCTTCCGATGAGGAGGAACAGGGCGAGGAAAGCCCCTCTTCAGCTGAAAACATCGCACCGCCCAAGAAGGCCCTGGATGAGTCCCAGTTTGAGGAAGTGGGCAATTACGGAAAGATCATCGACAACATCGCCTACGAGGCCAAGAACGCCGACAACATCTGCTGGGTTCTCGACCACAGCCCCTCGATGGCCGATGACGTCAAGGAAATCACCTCGCGCATCGAGGCCTTGCTGGGGGGGCTCAACAAGAAAGGTGCGGTGCTCAACAGCATCGTGATCTGGTCGGACAAACCCCGGGTCCATCTCAAGCCCACCGTGGACATCAAGGCCGTCAAGGAGTCCCTGACCAAGATTCCTTTTGAGGGCAAGGAGGGCAGTGGGGTCGAGAACATCTGTCAGGCTGTGAACATGGCGCTCGCAAATCGTGGCCGTGGTGAGAATGCCGTTCTTGTCGTTGTGACAGACGAGGCGGGTGACGACGACAAGCAATTTGACAAGACCATCGATGCCCTGCGCTCCTCCAAAGTCAAGGTGCTGGTGCTGTCACCCCATGCCGCCTTCGGGCCTCCCGTATGGAATTGGGACATCGTGCATTATGACGAGGCCCGCACTGAATTTTTCTTCGCGCACAACGGCCCTGAAAATGGCACGCCCGAGGGTCTTTACGACTTCAACTTCATCCAGAGATCCGATTGGTCGGGGACCATCAATCCCATGGACCAGAGGGTGTGGGCCACCAATGGGGGGTGGGCGCCCTACTTCCTCCAACTGATGGCGGAAACAACGGGAGGGAAGGTTTTCGCACTCAAGACCGAGTCCCACAAGCTTCAAGGAACTTTTGAAAGAAAGAAGCTGTACAAGCCCGAAATTGTTCCCCTTTCAAAGCTGGGCAACACGGTGCCGGCCCATCCCTGGCGCCTGGCCGTCTCCAAGGCTGCCGATGCCTGGAAGGGTTTCAGGACCATCGCCAGGGAATTTCCGGGTCAATCCAAGACCGACCTGATCCAGGGTGTTCAGGCCCAACTTCCCATCGTCGATGGCAACATCACAGTGACCAACAAGGCCCTGGCCCTTCTGCATGATGGTCTGGGACGCAAACCCAAGGCCAATTACCAGGGTGGAGAAGAAAACCTGCGTTGGAGGGCCAACATCGAACTGGCATTCGCCAGCGCCCTTGTAGCGCGCTATCACTTACACCAATTCAAGTTGGATGTGGAACGCTTCAAAGGTTCGACGTTCTGGCCGGACCCCCAGAAGGATGTCTGCCAGTGGAACATCAAGATTGTGGCCGATGGCAAATCCGCCACTGAATTGCCCAAGCTGGAGATTTACAGTGTTTCGAACACTCCTGAAGGCCAGGGCGACACCGAACAGGCCGGTGACATGGTCAGCATGCTGACCTATGTCCCGAACACCAATGCTTCCACCCATGAAGAGCGCCGCAAGCAGGCTGAAATCGCCCTGTTGGTGGTCATGAAGAACCATCCCAAGACCCCCTGGGCCACGATGGCCGCCAAACTGCTCGCCGAACTGGGGTCTTACGACATTTTCATCAATCCCTGCGGCAACTGGGGCAACAGCTCGACCACTCAGTGAAGAAGCCACCCAAGGGAGTTATCCTCAAATCCCCCGAGGAAATCATGCTCATGCGCGAGAGCTGCCGGCTGGCCTCCGATGTGCTGACCATGATCGAACAGCATGTGAAGCCCGGTGTGACCACGGACCAGCTCGACAGGCTCTGCCATGACTACATCGTTTCGCACAACGCCACGCCGTCACCCTTGAATTACAGGGGCTTCCCCAAATCGATTTGCACCAGCATCAACGAGGTGATCTGCCACGGGATCCCCGGCAACAGGGTCCTCAAGGAAGGCGATATCGTGAACGTCGACATCACGGTGTACAAAAACGGATTCCACGGGGACACCAGCAAGACTTATGGTGTCGGCGCTATCTCAGAAGAACGCCGCAAACTTGTCGACACCACCCTGGAGTGCCTCAAGGCCGGCATCAAGGCGGTGCGTCCCGGCGGAACCCTTGGCGACATCGGCCATGCCATCCAGTCCCTGGCCGAATCCAGAGGCTACAGTGTGGTGAGGGACTTTTGCGGACACGGGATCGGTAGAAACTTTCATGAGGATCCCTCGGTTCTGCACTTCGGGAAGCCAGGCAAGGGTGATCCCATTGTCCCGGGCATGGTCTTCACCATCGAACCCATGATCAATGTGGGCACCCACCAGCACCGGATGCTCAATGATGGATGGACGGCCGTGACCGCCGACGGTAAGGATAGCGCGCAATTTGAGCACACCCTGGCGGTGGGGCCCTTCGGCGTGGAGGTCCTGACCGCCTGGAAAGAGAAGGTCACCCGGTGAAATACTTTATGGGATCACAGATCGTCCCCGGCAAAGGCCAGGCCGAGATGCATTATGAATGCGATGACACCATGACCGTCCTGAGGACCCTCACGTTCATCACTGGGACGGCCCAGATCGAGCGCAATGCCGATCCCGTGATCAAGCGACTGTACAAGCCCGAGCGGCTTGCGGAAACGGATGGCACCCGCTTTCAGGAACTCTGGAACGTCGGTTCCTGAGGAGAGGGGTCCAAACCTGCCGCCCCAAGGGCAGTACGGAAATCGGTGGGGAGGGGGGCTTTCAACGTCAGAGGTTCCGCGGACCCGGGGAGTCGGAACTCCAGGATCCAGGCATGGAGAAGCAGACCAGGGACCCATGGTTCTGGGGCCGGTGTTCCATAGAGGGTGTCTCCCACCAAGGGGTGGCCCCAACCCGCGGACTGCACCCTGATTTGGTGGGTGCGACCGGTACGGGGGGCAAAGGCCACCAAGGAACATCGGGATTGGCGGGACCGCTCCAGCACATGGAAATCGGTGATGGCCTCCTGGCCTCTTGAGCCAAGGGCGAATCTCGGACGGCCCTTCACAATGCCCAGTCTTGAAAGTCGCCCTTCCAGCCGGCCACTGTCGTTGGCGGGTGTTCCCCGCACCAGGGCGGCATAGGTCTTGGTACAAGCGCGGTTGCGGAACAAGTCCTGGGCCAACGACACATGCCTGTCATCCGCCACCAGGAGGAGTCCCGTGGTCTCGGCATCAAGGCGGTGGGCTAGGACATACCCTGGAAGCCCAGCCTGACCCAGGGCCTCCGTCAGGGGTGAACCCCGACCCTCGGCGCACTCCATCCCTCGCGGTTTCGAGACGGCAGCTAGTCCCCCATGTTTCCAAAGCACTTCCAATGAGGGTGTGGCACTGTCCTCAGTCTGGATGCGATCCCCGGCCTGGCAACGATGGGAACTGCGGGTCAGTCGCCGGCCGTTCACACGGCAACGACCCCCTTCGATCATGCGCCTGGCCCTGCGGACGTCGGGGGCGGCACCCAGGTCCTTCAGGATGGCATCCAATCGCCTGCCATCCTGGGCATCACCCACGATCCATTGGTTCATGGGTCCATTCTATAATTGCCGTGTGAAGCGCCTCAAACATGTTCTAGTGACGGGGCGGACCTATCCCACCGCCCCAAGAGGGCTGGCCCTTCGGGAAGGCCTGCGACTGCAAGGGGTCAAGGTCTCTGAAGTCACGATCGACCACAAGACATCACGCCCCTGGGGTTGGAAACTGGAACGACGCCTCGACCAATTCAAGGAGCCGGTGGATGCCGTGATCCTGGCCGATCTCGGGCAGGAGGTCTTCCATCCGGCCTGGCGTGCCGCCCAGCGTTTGGGAGCTCCGCTCTTCAGCGATTTCTTCTTTTCCATGCATGAGGCCCTGGTGCATGACAGGGCAGTGGTGGGGGAGGATTCCTTTCAGGCTCGACGGGCCCACAAGGCCGACCTCGACACCTTGAAACTCAGCGATGCCTGTTTCTTCGATACCCGGGAGCACCTGAGGTATGCCCTGAATGCTTTCCCGGGAGCCCTGCGACGTGGCTTCGTGGTGCCTATCGGCTGCCCCATGGCCTTCTTTGAGGAACAGACGCCAAAACCCTTGGATGGATGGGGGGGGTTCAATGTTTTGTTTTGGGGCAGTTACATCCCTCTGCAGGGCATTGAACATATCATCCATGCGGCCCATGCACTCAGGAATGAACCGGGGATTGTGTTCCACCTGATCGGCAAACAGGGCCAGACCTATGCCGCCATGAGGGACCTAGAGCAAAGGCTCAAACCAGGCAACGTCCGCTTTGTAGACAGGATCGATCCTGAAAAATTGAGGAGTCATATCAAAGCAGCTGACCTTGCATTGGGGATCTTTGGCAGCACACCCAAGGCGTCCCGAGTGGTGCCGCACAAGGTCTATGAAGCGTTGGCCATGGGTGTTCCCTGTGTGAGCATGAGAAGCCCCGCCATGAACGAATGGATCCCACGGGAGGCCTGTCTGCAGGTGGAGCCCTCCACTCTCGCGACATCCATCCTGGAACTGAGGTCTGACGAGACCCGACGCCGAACGTTGGGGCGTTCAGGAGCCGAGTTCATGCTGAAACACCTTCATCCCAGGGAGCTTGGCCGCATCCTCATCGAGGGGATCGAAGGTCACTCCAAATAAACCCTCAGACAACCCGGATTGTTCAGCGGTTCATGACCATGCCGGAAACCCATACGCTGAACCAATTCTTTCACGGGTTTTTGCAGGACTCCATGGCCCGTCACAATGTCACAGATGGTGGGTTTTCGACTCCAATCCTTGCCCAATATCGCATTCACTCGACGCAGGGCCTCGTCATAACCGACACCATGCAGATCCAGGGTGATAAGGGGGTCCATCTCGACTCCAATTCTGACGATAATGATCTCAGGGAGGCCTGATGAATGCCAGCGCCCAGCGGGAAAACGATTCTGAAGCCCTGTGGAAGGCCTTTTCCCGCCAACCCCAGGAACTGAGCCTGGCGCAAGCCCGATCGCTGTTGACCTACCTGGAATCGATTTCGCGACTGGATGAATCTGCAGCCGAGTCCATCCTTCGCTCCCTCACTTACGGCCCGGAAATCCGCGAAGGATTGATTCGCGAACCCCACCATGAAGCACCCCCGAACCGCCGCCTGGAATTGTGGAAGGGACGCTACGGAGGGATCCTGGCTGCCGTTTTGTGGTCGGAGGGGGCCTACACACCCATCCACGATCACAGCCACTTCGCTCTCACCAGGGTGGTGGAGGGGGGGGTCACAAGTCTCGGCTTTCTCATCAAGAGCGACAAGCTGCTGCAGAGCCTGGGCCGAGTGCACTTTGAGAAAAACCGCATCTACCATGTGCCCACGGGCGATACTTTCATCCACGCTGTCGCCAATTTCGGGCGCAAGGATGCGATTGAATTGCACTATTACGCCTCGGGAACCCATCCGAAACCTTCACACCGCTATGAACCCGTCGACATCTTCAAGAACGCCGCGAATATCCGGGATGGCGACTTGGTTGAGATCAACAGAATTGTCGACCCTCACCAACTCGACGAACGATTCAAGGTCTGATTTAACGGGGGGGTCACCCCTTAAGAAACCATATTTTGCGGATCAGACCGGCATCCGCGAGATAGATAGCCACCGCGCGAATACTGCCACCTTTGGCAAATCCCGTCACCAATTCCTGATCGATGCAGTAAGGCTCCATGACCAGTCGACCCACAAGTTCGCAATGAAGGTTCGGATTGGCTTGGAAATAGGGTGCATAGCGTTGGGCCATAGCCTCCAAACCCTTGAACAGGAGTTCGTTCTTTCCGAGATCGTAGGCTTCGACCTCAGGGGCATAGGGCTTGAGGAAGGCGGTGATATCACCCTTGTTATAGGCTTCCAGTTGATCCTGGGCCAAGTCCTTGACGGATTTTGGAGTCAAAGGTCCACCTGGGGGATCCCCATATAAACATCGGTAGAATAAACAATTCTACCGAAGACCTGAACTGAATTTCGCAAGAAATAGCGATCTTCGCCAAATCTCATTGAGGGCCCTGAAGTGCCTGAACGAGTTTGGGAAGACTGAGATCCAGGCGGTAATCAATACCGGAATGGTTGTCATCAAACTCCTCATAACTATGGCGGATCCCCCGCTTGTTGAGTTCGTGCACCATCTGGCGAGTGCCATACAACATCCTGAACTGGTCCCGGCGGCCAACATCGATAAAACACAATGCCATCGACTTCAGGGCCGCCTGGCCCTTCTTGGTCTTCACCCTTTCCAGAGGATCCCACCGCTTCCAGCGGGCCCAGGATTTTTCATCGATTTCCCCCCGGGGTAAATGCGAAAAAGGCAGATTGAATTTTCCTGATCTTCCTGGCCGGGCATCATACGTTGCCGCCATCCCGAGCATCATCATGGCCATGCCGTCGGATTGCGAAGGTTTGTTTTGATCCCAGTATTTGCGAACGGCCCGCACAGGATCTCCCTTGTGCGCATTGAGAAAATCCGCCAGCAGATACAGATCGGGTTTGTAGCAGGCATCGAATCCCATGTCACCGCTATGGCAGGCCAAGGCACCCCAGACATCCGGACGGGAAAGGCCGTGATGCAGAGCGCCAAAACCCCCGGAACTTTTCCCAAAGATTCCTCGGTAGATTTTCCGGCCACCTGCGTTGAACTTGGCTTCGACAAAGGGCAGGATCTCATCGATGATCCAGTCTTCATAGCGGCCGACAGCTTGGCTGTTCACATACTGGTTGCCGCCCAGGCTGGTGAAGGCATCGGCGAACACCACAACACAATCCTGCATGGCCCCTGAATGGACCAGGCGGTCGATGCGCTCGGGAATGTTTTCTGATCCCACCTTGAATGACGCATGGGATGGAGCCGAACCAAAATAGCCCGCCAGGGCCATGAGCAAGGGATAGGGTTGGAGCCTGCAGGGGTCGTAGCCTGCCGAGGTGTACACCCCCACCATGCGCCTTGTGGGATCACCCCAGGGATTGCCTTTGAGCACCCTGGAATCATGCTCCAGCCAGATCACGGAACCCCGGCGACCCTTCCATCCCCGTTTATGCATCTTCAAATTCTATCGAACGCATCAAAGGGCGCGCAGGGCTTCCACGGGATCCAGTCGGGCGGCCCTGAGGGCCGGAGCCAGTCCTGACAGAATGCCAACCAGAACGGACACCACGAGGGCCATGAGGGTGACGCTGAAATCGGTGGTCACCGGCAATCCCGGAACCAACCAGTGAATACCCCAGGCCCCCCCCAACCCTAGAGCCACCCCCAACACACCCCCTACAAGGCTGATCAGGGCCGATTCCACAAGAAAATGCAGGGCCACGGCCTGGGATGTGGCGCCCAAGGCCTTGAAAAGGCCGATCTCATGGCGACGCTCATTCACCCCGATCCACATGATGGTGAGGATGCCGATGGCCCCCACAAGCAGGGAAATCGCCGCGATGGCCGATACCGACACCTTCATCACATCCATGATCTTGCCGAGGGATTTCAGCAGGTCCTTCTGGTTGATGAGGGTGACATCGTCGGCGTCGTGCCGTTCGATGATGATCTCGCGGATCCTCTCGATGGTGGATTCGGCCATCTGGGGATTGGTGAGTTTGATGTCGACCTCCTTGATGGTCTCCTTGTTGAACAGTTGCATGGCCCTGGCGGCCGGGATGGTCACAGAATCGTTCACGTCGATGCCCATGAGCTGTCCCTTGGGCTCGGTCACTCCCACAATGCGGAAGACGAAGTCGCCCACCCGGAGGCGTTGGCCCAGGGGGTTTTCATCGCCAAAAAGTTCAGTCTTCACCTTAGGCCCGATGATCACCGAGGCCGGACCCTCGCCATTGAAGGTTGTGGGGATATAACTGCCCTGAAGCACGCCGACATCCCAGACATGCAGGGCATTCGAGGTGGTGCCATAGACCAAGACATTGCGGGTCCGGGTGCCATGTTTGACCAGGGCCTGACCGACAACCACGGGAGCCAGCGCCTTGATGCCCGGCAACTGGGCAATGACCCTGAGGTCGCCAAAGGTCACATCACGGTAACTGCCGCCGATGTTCCCCGGCAGTCCGAACACATCCGACTTGCCGGGAGTCATGATGATGAGACCGGTTCCGAACTGCGTGAAGGAATTGTTGATGTAACCCTTCACACCGTCCCCAAGACCCGTCAGAAGGATGACGGACGCGATGCCGATCACAATGCCAATGATGGTCAAGAAACTGCGCAGTTTTTCAGCCCGCAAGCTGGCGAGGGAAAAGGCCATGACATCATCGGGCCGCATCATTGGGACAGGGCCTCCACAGGATCGAGGCGGGCCGCCTTCGCGGCGGGATACACCCCAAACACGACACCGACGGCAATGGATAGAAGAAGGCTCCCCACCACAGCCCACCAAGGGGCCGAGAGTGGGAAGGAGGGGAAATACAAGGCCAGGGCCTTCACGCCCCCCCATCCGATGAGCAACCCGACAGCCCCCCCCAGGCAGGTGATCAGGGCGGACTCCGTCAGGAACACATTCAGGATCTGGTTTTTGCGGGCCCCCAGGGCCTTGAAGAGGCCGACCTCGGCATGGCGTTCGCTCACGGTCACCAGCATGATGTTCATGACACCGATGCCGGCCACGAGAAGGCTGATGGTGGCGACACCCGCAAGGAAACTGGTGAGCTTGTTGATGATGTCGAGGACGGATTCCTGCATCGAGCTGGGCTCCAGCAGGCTGAAATCTTCGTCTCCTTCATGCCTGTCGAGCAGGATCTCGCGGATCTGTCGCCGGGCTTCGGCATTGGACTCCACATTCGAGGACCGGGTCATGATGCGGAAAAGACTGGTCTGGTTGAACATCCGCATGGCAGTGAGGGTGGGCACGAAGATCAACTCATCAAGGTCTAGACCGGCGAAGACACCATCGCTTTCGGTGACGCCGATCACCCGGAGCCTCCAGGTGCCCGCCTCGATCAGGGCCCCCACGGCATTGCTGTTGCCGAAGAGCTTGCGTTTGACCTCCAGGCCCAGGACACAGGTGAGCTTGCCATCATCGAAACCGGCCGGGAGGAATTCTCCGGAGCGGAGCATGAGGTTGTGGAGCTTGAAGTAATTGCGGTTGGAACCGATCAGGGTGCCATTGATCGACAGGGAACCGTTTTCCACGGGCACGGTTCCGATAACCACCGGGACCACCTCCTGCAAGGCGGTGCAACGGTGCTCAAGCGCACGGGCATCCTCCAGGGTCAGGTCGCGAGTGGTGTTGCCGAACATCATGCCGGCACCGGCAGTCTCCGTCCTGCCGGGAAGCACCGCCACAAGGTTTGATCCCAGGGTGTCGAACTCCTGACGGATGTACTCCCGGGCCCCCTCGCCAAGGGCGGTCAGGAGCAAGACGGCCGTGACCCCCACCGAAATCCCCAGGATGGTCAATGAGGATCGGACACGGTGGGATAACAGGGCCCTCTTGGCCAGGCGCCAGGAGTCCCCCAGCCTCATGTCACGGTGTCGCTTTCAATGCGTCCGTCCACCAGGCGGATACGACGCCTGGCTTCCGTGGCGGCCGATGGATCATGGGTGACCAGCACCACCACCAGACCCTCCGCGTGCAGCTCGGCGAGCCTGTCAAGGATCACGCGCCCCGATCGGGTGTCGAGATTGCCCGTGGGCTCGTCGGCCAAGAGGACCTTGGGGCGGGTGACGATGGCACGCGCAATGGCGACCCGTTGGCATTCGCCTCCCGAGATCTCGTTGGTGCGGTGCCCCAGGCGGTGACCCAGACCCAGCTTCTCCAGGGCGGCCACAGCCAAGGCCTCCCGCTCACGGGGCTCCAGACCCCGGAACATCAGCGGAAGGCAGACATTTTCCACAATGTTAAGCCTCGGGATGAGGTGGAACCGCTGAAAGATGAAACCCAATTCGGCGTTGCGGATCCTGGCCAATTCCGTTTCATCCATGGTGGATGTATCGGAGCCATTCAGGGTGTAGCGCCCCGCTGTGGGCCTGTCGAGGCAACCCAGGATGTTCAGGAGGGAGCTTTTCCCGGACCCGCTGGGTCCCATGATCGAAACGTACTCCCCTGACCCGATTTCCAAGTTGATGTCATGCAGGACCCTCAAGGGCGTGCCGGCCATCATGAATTCCCGGCGGATGTTCTCCAGCTTGATCATGGAGTGGCGACAGTGACGGTGGCTCCAGGCTTGATGTCGTCGCGGTCTAGGGTCATGACAATCTTGTCCTCGGCCTTTAGCCCCTCCAGCACCTCGGACCATTCCCAATTGCGGGTGCCTAGGGTCACGGGTCTCTCCACAATGACATTCCCCTCGACGGCAAAGACCCGCTGGCCATCCAGGATGGAATGGGAAGGGATCCTGAGCACGGACTCCCTCGTATCCAGGATGATCTCGCAGTCAGCGGAAACACCCGGACGCAAGGGGGTTTGGGTGTCATCCCAGGCATCCAGGGTGATTTCCACCTCCAGTGTGCGGTTCTGTTTTTCGAGGGTGGTCAGGCTGGGCGACACACGGGTGACACGGCCCTGGAACACCGTATTCTTGTAGGGGTCCAGCCGGACCCTGGCCGGCAGTCCCGTTTTCATGGCACCCATGTCCGTTTCATCAATGTCCACACTGACATAGAGGGAATCCATGGCGATGATTTCAAGCACGGGTGCCCCAGGAATGACATGCTCGCCCACTTCGCGGAAACGGTTGCTGACCACAGCGGCGTAGGGACTGGTGATGGAACAGCAGGTCAGCTCATAGCGGGCATTGGCCAAAAGGGCCTCCGCTTCCTTCACGGCGGCCGTCGCCGCCGCCATGGCCGCCTCGGCGGCAGTGGCAGCCAGGAGGCTGGCGTCCAGTTCCTGTTGGGAAATCTGGTCCGACACCTTCAATTTTTCCGAACGCTCGGCGCTCCTGCGGGCGAGGGAGGCATTGGCCTGGGCTTCCGCCAGACGGCCCCTGGCCAGCTCCAACGCAGCCATCTGCCTGTCCACTGCATGGCCATGGCGAGAAGGGTCCAGCTGGAACAGAAGGGCTCCCTCCTTCACCATGGTGCCCTCTCGACATTGGATCGATTGAATGACACCGGCCACCTGGGAGGCCATCTGGGATTGGCGACGGGCCTTGATGATTCCGGCCCGGCTGTTGGTCACCAGCCTCTCCACCAGACCTTTGCCGACGGAATGCACCTGAACAGGAGCCGGAGGATTGGCCATGGCCATGGAAGCCGCCCAGATGGTCCCCACCACCAGCAACAACGCGATGACAACACGTCTCACGGATGGAACCTGTCGGGGCCATTCATGCCCTGATTGTATAGGATGAAACCCCATGGCGGACGCCCTGCATAAGAACACGGCCAAGGTTGGCATGGCCATCATGCTCAGCAGGATACTGGGGTTGGTCCGGGAGCAGGTCTTCGCCATGTTTTTCGGCGCTGGGACAGCCATGGACGCCTACAACGTCGCCTTCCGTGTGCCCAATTTGCTACGGGACCTCTTCGCCGAGGGTGCCATGAGCAGTGCCTTTGTCACGGTGTTCAGCCGGGCCAAGAGCCTCCACGGTCCCGAACGAGCCTTCGCTATTGGACGCAAAGTCATCACGTTGCTCGGCCTCGTTGTGGGCCTGGTGGTGATCGCGGGCATTGTCTTCAGCCCTGGCATCTCCTCCGCCTTTGCCCCTGATTTTTCCAGGATCGAGGGTAAGTCCGAAATGACGGCTGTCTTGATGGCCATCATGTTTCCCTTCCTCTGGCTCGTTTCGCTGAGCGCCGTCCTCATGGGCGTGTTGAACGCCTTTGGCAGGTTCGGTTTGCCGGCCCTGGCGCCATCCCTGTTCAACGTCGGGAATCTGGTCATCGGGGGTTTGGCAGCCTATGGTTGCCATCTCAAGGGCATCAACCCCATCTACGGGATGGCCGTTGGCACCGTGGCCGGAGGGTTTCTCCAATGGGGCCTCCTGGTCCCCCCCTGCCTCAAGGCGGGTTTCCGGATGGCTCCTTCCAACCCGTTGGGGGATCCCGACGTCAAGGACATGATGCGGCTGATGCTGCCCTCATTACTGGGACTCTCGGCCGTGCAGATCAACATTGTCATCACCACAAACTTCGCCTCTGGCCTGGAGGAAGGGGCCATCTCCTGGCTTGGGTATGCCTTCCGTTTCATGCAGCTGCCCATTGGGGTCTTCGGGGTCGCCATCGCCACGGTCTCCCTTCCCAGGCTGTCCCAGATGAATGCCGAACAGGATACGAAGAAATTCAACGAATCCCTCACCCACTCTGCCATCCTTGGCTTGCTTTTGACGCTTCCGGCCTCGACAGGACTTTGGATCCACTCAGAGTCCATCATCCGGGCCATATACCGTTATGGGTCCTTCATGGATCACGATGTGACCATGACCGCATCCGCCTTGAGGGCCTATGCCGTCGGACTGGTGGCCTATGCTATGGTCAAGATCTTTGTCCCGGCCTATTACGCGATGGGCAAGACCCGAATTCCCGTGATTGGAACGACCGTGGCCATCGGTGTCAATCTCATCGGCTGCTCTATCGCCTATCAAAGCGGAAGTCACGCCGATCTGGCAATGGCAACCTCTTGGGCTGCCATGGCAAATCTTTTCGTTTTGATTTTTTGTGGGCAAGGGCGCCTATGGCGCATTGCCACGGGCGAAATTGGGATTGCCTTAGCCAAGATAGCGGCGTCTAGCGCCATTATGGCAACCTTTGGAATGTGGATGCAGAACAAGTGGAACGTCACTTTTGGCACACATCAATCTTTACTCAACATCATCGGCGTCATGATTTATTTGATGGGTGGAGGCCTTGTTTACTTTTCAGCATGCAGCCTTTTTGGCGTGGCCGAGTCGAGAATCTTGATGAAAAAAGTAGCTCAAAAACTGGGGCTGAAAAGACGATGATACTTTCATGAAACCCATGAAATACATCCTGCCCATCATGTTTGCCTTGAGCCTCTCGGGTTGCGCAACGATTCTGGGACTCGTGACGGGGCCCTTCACTGGAGCTTACGAACTTGGTGCGGAAACAAAGGGTTTATGCAACAAATACAACGAAGGAACAGGATCCACAGTGGGCTGGACAGCCCTGTATGGAACCTACGGTCTTTTTATGGGGCCTTTCCTCGGAATATATAAGGGTTTTTTGGCGGACAGTGGATTTGTTTCAGACGGGCATTACAACGGCTCCGACGAATACCCCTGTTTTTCTGACACATTCAGCCCTTTTTCGTTCAACGCCATTCACGACTGACAGCGAATCGCAGGGTCCGCTGTTTCAACGTGACATCAACGGGTGAGGAACCCTTGATCTCACCGTCAATGTGAAATGGGGCCTCTGGACTGCATTCAAAATTGATGTGTGAGGATGTCCATTGTGTCACAGCCTTGTCGGCCCGCATTCCCCCTCCCAACAAGGATGGCAGTCGCTTGAGGATACCGACAAATCCAAGCGGAGCAATGGCTGACAGATGGATCTGGCCTGACCCCAATGTCGATCCCGCTACAGGTCTCATCCCGCCCCCAGTATGGGAACCCAGCATCAGGACCAAGCCCATGCAATTTCCAGTCCAGTCTCTTTCTGCACTCCGAATCAAGACATCCAGGGGCCTGACCTCGCCCATGGCCTTCACAAACGCCTTGAGATAGCTCAACTTCCCCCACGATCTGTTGAGATGGCTGAGCACGGTGACATCAAAACCCAGCCCCAAGCTGTTGATCATGGTGGCAGTCCCCCCATCCCATCGGACATGGGCGGTATCGACGACTCGGTCAGAATCACCTTGCAAGACACGGAGGCTGGCATCCAGCTCCCGCGGCAGTCCCAGCCCCCTGGCCACATCATTACCGGTTCCCATGGGGATGATCCCCATTCGGACATCCAGACTATTCCCACCCCATGCCATGAGGCCTTGGACTGACGAATGTAGGGTCCCATCGCCTCCTGCAACGGCGATATTCCTGAGTCCCAACTGCAAAGCTTGCTGTACAAGGCTGGCGGCATGCCCGTGGAATTCCGTCTTTTTGATCCTAACCTTGAGATCCAACTTTTCGCATGTGTCAGCCAAATGCCTCAACGTTGCCTGACTGACGCGGGCCCCGTTGACAATGACCCACCACTCAGGACTGCTGGATAATATGGGCTGATCGCCCTCAGACCTCGCCGTCATTCCCCTCGTCTTCAAATGGGGTCATGTCGACGCCTGTGACGGACTCAAGCAGCGCATCCACAGAAGGCTCACCGGGTTTTGTGTGCCTGTAGTTCTCGAAAACCTGGAGCGCCAAAGCCTGAAATTTCTTGTCCTGGCGCATCAAGCGCACCACCGAAGATTCCACCGGTGAAAGTTGAGACAGGTGCATCGTCATGAGGATGGCCCCGATGCCGTCTGGTACTCTTGCATCAACTTCGAAAAGAATTCACAAAACTTGGGATTGCGGCGCATCATCATGATGATGGCCATTTCTTCGTGGGTCAGGCTGTCGCCATGGGGTTCCTTCATGCCTGCCATTCTACCCCAAGGCTGAATGCGCCGGCAACCGTTTAGCGAACCGTGACAGACACTGTGGTCCGGAGCGACTGCATGGTCACCTCCGGGATTTCAATGCTGGCTGACCCGGACGTTTGCGATGGGACTCTGACCGAACGCAGTCCAGGCTGGCTGGTCGACGTGGCCCGAATATCCATGATCACCCTCTGGCGTTCCAAATAGACTTTTTCAACCAACTTGTCGAGTGCGGGGAGCTGCTCGCCCTTCGAAATATCACTGAGCTCTCCCAAAGCCCTGTTGACGGCTCCCTGAGAGGTGTCCAGCATTCCTAGGACTTGCAGGTTATGCCTGATCCGGAGAATAAGGCGCTCATTCCTGCGGCGAGTGTTATCAAGGGAATATTCCTTGAGCATGGTGCGGGTTCCCTCATTCATTTCCAGGGATCCAAGCGCCTTCACATGGAGTCCATCATGATTCATGAGGACAATATCAATGTTTTTGCTCAGTTTAGCCCTCGCATCGATGGGGAATTCCGAAGCGGGACCCACCAAGACCTTGAAACCGAGCTGTTTCAGCTCCTGCAACACCGGTGTGGGCATGGCACCGCCATCAGGCTTGAGTACGCATAGGGCATAGGGCTCACGACTGGTGCGCCAATTGAAATCGACAGCTGACCTCACCAGCGTGGCCGGGGCCTCCTCGGTTTTCTGCACCTGTTGAGGAGCGCTAGTAACCTCCGGTTCTGGTAGGAGGCACAACAATAGAAGTGCGATCAAGCCCATTTCCACCATCCTACAGGAATCGAGGGATCGCGCTTGGTGAACCGGGGGCCACTGACTTGATCCATTGGATCCAAGGCAAGCACATCACAAGAGACCAGACAACGGGAATCCATGGCTTCCTGAATGGGGACTAGCGCGACATCAATGCTGATATGTGAAGCAATATCCTGGAGGGCCATGAAAAAATCTTGGCCATGGGTGATGTCCTGGACGTAGAGAGCAATGGCCTTGATGGAACTCATACCCAAACCCATGTTTCCAAGGGTAAATTGCACCTGTTTTATTAGACTGATGGATTGCAGATAGGCGCAATGGGGCAAATTTTCAGTCATACAAGGGGTTATCCCGCATATTTTTACTGAATTCTGATCCTGTGAGTGGCTCATGCTGACCTCTTTGGATAAGACGCTTCAGAGTCCAAAAAGATGCATGAAAAATTCGTGCCAATCCTATGGGTCATATCCATCACTTAAAAACAGGCAAAATCAGCTGTACTGACAACCCCATAGGGGTCATTTAATCCTCAGAAGTAATGACACCCAGTCGCAAGGCTAGCCAATAGGCATAGAGGTAGTCTGTTCCTGCAATGTCCTGATCCTTGATCTCAGAATTGTCGTCCGCCAACTCCAAAGGGCAGGATGTCCAAACAAAATCACGCATGATCCTTTGATCAAGCTCAAGTGGATCTTCCGCACTCGCCGCTCCGTGACAGGTGAACCAGCGGCGCGGGATCTGGTCCGTTGGCCATACGGATCGACCATGCTTGGAGGGCGGAAACCGTTTCAGGGCGTCCCGAACCCAGCTGATATCCGTGGAGGGCAAATGCTCATAGGTCATCAGGGCCCACAGGACATTGCGTTCCCCTTCCACCGCACGATACAGCCTTCTCATCGCCTGGCGCAATAGTTCTCTTTCCGAAAAATTCGGGCTTTGCAACAGGCTGTAAGCGCTTAAAAAGCACAGGGCATCATTATCATGGTTGCCGGTGGACCACCTCATGGGTTTAAGGCGTTCCATCAAATCGTTGGAAAGAAGCTCCAAGGCTCTGAGTTTGTAGCGACTTTCCCCCGTAGCATCATGGGCCAGGATTTGAGCGGAAAGGCATGCCAGGGCATTGTGGGCAAGGGGTAGTTCCCCATATCCCGGAAGCATGATCACCCACATGGGGAAATCCCCTCCCTCGGTTTTCTGGCCATAGCGCCCCACCAGTGATTGATAATGCCTATACAGGTGGTCGGCCATGGCTCCCAACAAGACGGCCGACCGGCGTGTCAGGGCGGGATACTCCTTGAGGTGCCTGCACACTTGGCTCAAACCCACAAGAAAGACGGCAATCTGTTCCTTGGGCGTGTCACTGCGGTAGTGGTATTTAACCATGGGATCCGATTCTTGAAGAAGATGGGAGGCACTCGACCACTTCCAGGAAGGATCCACCGATATGGAAGGGGCCATGGCCCTGGCAGGAAGCCCGACAACGGCCGTGATCCGGAAATACCATTCAATCCCCTGCAGGATCCTGTGGATGTTGTAGACGGCATCGGGTGAACGGGTGGCTTGGTAGCGGGAGACTTCAGCGCATAACTGGTACCCTGTGATTTCTCCCTGACGAGGGAGGTCGTCGTAATAGGGCCCCGCTATGCCGGAAGGCTTGGCGTAACAGACCCACCCTTCCTTGGACAGGAATTCCTTCTCTAACGAGATTTGGTACAGAACCGCCTTTTCAGCCAACCCAGGCCAATCCTTGGGGGGTTGTTGAATAGGTGGGTCCCCCATACAGGAGACCAAGAGCCACAGGATTGGGAGATATCTCACCCCCCCATTATCCATGGAGAAGGCTTGAGCGCCACTGGATGTCTTGCGTCTCAGCCCTTCAGTTTGGCCAGGGCCCCCGTGATGAGGGAATCAGCCAAAGGCGAAGTGATCCTGTTGAGCTCCTCAAGCGAAAACTCAACCATCACCGTGTCATGCAGGCCCAGGAAGTGTTCCAATTGATCAGCGGCCAGGGCCATGGCATCCAGGTCTTCTGCAGGAACCGCAGATCCACCACGGGCTCCTGCAATGGCCTTACGCGCTGCAACAAGGACAAGACGAGCCTCTGTTTCGATCTGGATTCTTCGCTTTTCCTGGATATCGTCTTTGGAATAAATGACGGCTTCCTTCTTGAGCTTTTCGACCTCGTCCTTCTGGAGTCCGCGATTGGGCTGGAGGACAACCTGCAAGTCCACACCACTGCGCTTTTCGATGGCGGTAACGGTTAGGATGCCATTGGCATCAATGGTGAAGTCCACCTCGAAGACAGGGATCCCTGCCGGCATCGGAGGGAATCCCGTAAGCCTGTATTGGCCTAAAGATCGGCAATGGCGCGCTAGTTCTCGCTCACCCTGGAGAATGTGAAGGTCGAGCCCCGTCTGGTTGTCGACTGCCGTGGTGAAGGACTCCTTGGCCGACGTGGGGATCGCCGTGTTGCGATGAATCATGCGGGAAACGGCCCCGCCCACGGTTTCAAGGCCAAGGCTCAGGGGGATGACATCCAGCAAGAGGAGTTCTCTTGAGGCCCCCGAGAGGATGTGCCCCTGGACAGCCGCACCCAAGGCCACCACCTCCTCGGGATTGAGGTCACAATGCGCTCGACGCCCGAAAAATTCCGCCACCTTGGCTTTCACATAGGGAATCCGCGTAGAACCCCCGACGAGAATGACCTCATCGATGTCGGAGACTGCCAGGCCGGCATCCTTGAGGGCCCTGCGGCAGCATTCCAGACTTCGCTCCACCAACGAGGCGATCGAATGCTCGAACTCCCCCCTTGTGAGACGTCTCTTGATGACCTCTCCGTCGGGTCTTGTCACCTCTAGGTCGACAGTCTGCGTACTGGACAGGATGATCTTGCCCCTCTCAGCGACACGCTTCAGGGATTGGATCAACCGGCTGTCACCTGGATTGCCCGACGCATGGCAGAGGGAGGACATGATCAGGGCGTCAAAATCATCTCCACCCAGCGAGGTGTCTCCAGCGGTCGACAAGACCTGGAACACACCGTTTTCAATGGACAGGATGGAGACGTCGAATGTGCCGCCACCAAGGTCGTAGATGACGACACGGCCACGGTTACGATCCTGCAGTCCATAGGCCAGTGCCGCTGCCGTGGGTTCGTTGATGATCCGGACAACCTCCAACCCGGCGACTTCACCTGCCACCCTGGTGGCCTCTCTTTGAACATCATCAAAGTAAGCCGGAACCGTAATCACAGCCTTGCTGACCGTTTGGCCCAAGTGGGCTTCGGCACGTTGCTTGAGTTCCGCCAGGATGAGTGAAGAGATCTTCTCGGGGGCAAAGGGTAGGCCCTCCAGCGAAATTTTCACCGACCCCCCCTCCCCGGGTTGGAGGGCATACGGAAGACGGTGCTTCAGGGCTTCCACCTCTTCATAGGAACGTCCCATCAGGCGCTTGACCGAGTGGACTGTGTTCGCAGGATTCTCGGTGGCACCGGATCGAGCGGAATCCCCCACCTGCCATTGACCGTTTCTGAGGGCCACCACACTAGGCACAACAGCCCTGGGCACCCCCGGGATCACCTCTGGAACCGCATGGGGAACATAGGCGACAAGGGAATTTGTCGTTCCCAGGTCGATTCCGACAATGATATCTGTCATGGTTGGCTTTCCATGGCGCGGGCGGAAAGAGAACGGCAATACCCTGCCCGAGCCATGTGTTGAAGGGCCTGGGGCCAGTTCGATTGGCGGGCCTGTTGCTCAGCAGAGGCCAGTTCAGCTTCAAGTTTTGCCGCAAGGATGCGGGCGGCATCAGGGGATTCTGAGGAATCCATCATGTCGGCAAGGAAGACGGCATCAACCTTGGGCTCGGGGGTTCCCGGACTAGCCACTTGGGAGAGTTCTCTGAGCGCCCCCAGCCTGTCGGCCAAGGATTTCATGGAACGGTTGACGTGAGAGGAAATCTTCACGGCCAGGGCCTGGTCTTCGAGATTGAAATCGGGATGACAGGCGCGGGCCAGCTTGAGATGGGCGCTCTTCAGAGCGGCACCATCGACAGGCACGCTTCGGGGCAACCCGAAAAGATCGAAGGATGGAAGTTTCAGAGAGTGCTCTGACAACCTCCCACATACGGGGCACGATACCCCAGAGGCCGCGGGCTCATGGGAGCAGAAGGCCATCATCAGGAATGGGCGTTGGATGTTACCGACTGTTTGTCCTTGTAATCCTTCACAGCGGCCCGGATGGCATCCTCGGCCAGCACGCTGCAGTGGATTTTCACAGGGGGGAGATTGAGCTCCTCGACAATATCGGTGTTCTTGATGGTTAGGACCTCATCCACACTCTTGCCCTTGACCCATTCGGTGGCCAGGGAGCTCGAGGCGATGGCCGATCCGCATCCAAAGGTTTTGAACTTGGCATCCACCACCTTATTGTCGACGATCTTGATCTGCAGCTTCATCACATCACCACATTCCGGCGCCCCCACGATGCCTGTGCCCACTTCAGTCGAGGCCTTGTCCAGGGAACCCACATTACGGGGATTGTTGTAATGGTCGATCACCTTGTCGCTGTATGCCATGGGAACCTCCTAGTGCGCTTTCCAGTTGACCGTAGACAGATCGATACCTTCTTTAACCATCTCGTACAGCGGACTGAGCTCCCGAAGGCGCCGCACCGTGTGGATCACCCGCTCGATGGTGACGTCGATATCGGCCTCGGTATTGAATCGTCCGATGCCGAAACGGATAGAGCTGTGAGCCAATTCCTCGCCCACATTCATGGCCCTCAGAACATAGCTCGGTTCGAGGGATGCGCTCGTGCAGGCGCTTCCACTTGAAACGGCAATGTCGTCAATCCCCATCATCAGACTCTCGCCTTCCACATAGGCAAAAGAAAGATTGAGGTTGCCGGGATGTCTGTATTCAGGATGACCATTGAGCTCGACATAATCCAGCTCGTCCACGATGGCCTTATGCAACCTGTCGCGCATGGCACGGATGCGCTTGTTTTCGTCGTTCATTTCACGCCGAGCAATGTCGGCGGCCGCCCCCAGTCCGACAATGCCGCTGACATTCAGCGTTCCAGAGCGAAGACCCCGTTCGTGACCCCCACCATGAATCAGGGGCTCCAAACGGACACGTGGCTTCCGGCGCCTGACCACCAGGGCCCCCACGCCCTTAGGGCCGTACATCTTGTGAGCGCTCAGGCTCATAAGGCTGATGCCCCAACCCTCAAAATCCAGGGGTATCTTGCCGGCCGCCTGAGTGGCATCCGTATGAAAGAGGATGCCTTTGTCTTGGCAGATCTTGGAAATGGCCTGAATGTCATGGACTGTTCCCACTTCATTGTTTACAGCCATGATGGATACGAGTGTGGTCTCAGGCTTGATTGCAGCCTGGAGATCCTCGATCCTGATTGAACCCGTGCGGTCCACCCCGAGGTAGGTGACCTCAAAACCACGGGTTTCCAAATGCTTGCAACTGTCGAGCACCGCCTTGTGCTCTGTCTGGCAGGTGATGATGTGCTTGCCGCGCTCGGCGTTCATTAGCGCCGCCCCGATCACAGCGAGGTTGTCACTTTCCGTGGCTCCGCTGGTGAACACGATTTCTCGGGGGTCGGCATTGACCAGGGAGGCCACCTTGGCACGAGCATCCTCGACGAGCTTTTCGGCTGTCCACCCATAGGCATGGTTCCTGCTGGCCGCATTGCCGAAATGGACAGAGAACGTTGGCAACATGGCTTCCACGACGCGTGGGTCAACGGGTGTTGTTGCATGGTTGTCGAGATAAATCACTGGGTCACCTCCGATAGAAGGTCGGCAAGCGTGGTTTCATGAAGGACTTTGCGAATGCGTCCGTTGATGCGACGGATGGGTTCGATGATGTTGCAACCATCGCGTGTCGCACAACGGTTTTCGCCATCCATCGAACACTCCGTCAGGGCCACTGGATCATCGAGGGCCTCGAGGATGCGGCCTAATGAGGTTTCCGAGGGTGCCCCCGCCAATGTGTAACCTCCATGGGCCCCACGCTCACTGCGCAGAATGCGGTGTTTGGTCAATTGCTTGAGGATGAGGGCGATGTAAGGTAACGATAGGTTGAAATGCTCGGAAATGTGTCGAGCCGTTGTCTCAAGACCTTGGCGCGTGCTCACATAGGTGAGGATCAGTACGGCATAGTCTTGCTTTTTAGAGAGTCGTAACATCTATTCATATAGTATCAATTTAGTTCTATTTGGCAAGTTTAAATTCTCATATTAAGTAATTCATAATGATTTTTATCGCAATTTCGAACAATAATGATGTTTAAATGGAAATATTTGCCAATGAATCATCTTGATATGGACTATAATGAGTATGAATATGAACATGGAAAAATACAAGGCCCTCAACGCCAACCCCACCCACCTCGGGATCATGGAAACCTATGACGGCTTGGGAACCCTGAAAGTTGAGGGTTGTGGCGACAATTACGAAATCTACCTCAAAATCAAGGATGGCAAAATCCACGATGCCAAGTTCAAGACCACAGGGTGTGGATTTGGGCTGGCCGCCCTTGAACTGACCCTTCGTGAAGCCATTGGCAAAACCCTGGATGAGGCCGAGAACATCCCCAAGGAACAGGTGGAGAAGGGGATCGAAGGCTTTCCCCCCGCTCGAGCTCATTACCTGACGGAAGCCCAACTGACCCTCAGGAACGCGCTCCAGGATGCGCGTCAGAAGCTGGCAAGCCCCTCCAGATAGTTTTCGGGGGCCTTGTAACCCAGCAAGGCGCAGACCGTGGCCGCCACATTGCCAAGTCCAGGATGGTCCATTTGATTCACACGAAGACCCGGACGTGTCGAAGCCATGATGAAGGGCACGGGGTTGAGTGTATGGGATGTGACGACCTGCCTCACGCCATTTTCAACCTTGAACATGACATCGGCGTTGCCATGATCAGCCGTAACCAAAAGGGTGCCGTGAACATTCTGGACCGCCTGCCACAAACGACCGAGGTTGAAATCCACCGCTTCAACAGCCTTGATGGTGGCCTCAAGGTTGCCCGTGTGCCCTACCATGTCACCATTGGCGTAGTTCAGCCGCATGAAATCCCAACCCCTTCCCAGCTCCTCGATCACCTTGTCCGTGATCTCGGCCGCCTTCATCTGCGGCTTCTGGTCGAATGGAATATTGTCGGAAGGGATCTCCACATAACGTTCCAGGCGTTCATCAAACAAGGTGCTACGGTTGCCATTCCAGAAATAGGTGACATGCCCGAATTTTTGGGTTTCACTGCAGGCGAAACTACGCACGCCGGAGGCCGCCAGCCATTGCGACAGGCACCCCTCGATTTTGGGGGGATCCACCAGATAGCGTCGCGGGATGTGCAGATCTCCGTCATAGCTCATCATGCCCGCGAAGTGGATGCCTTGGACCTCCGTGTGAAAGGGGGCGCGGCCCTCAAAGGCCATGGAAACCTCGATCGCCCTGTCACCGCGGAAGTTGAAGAGGATCACGCTGTCACCCGGCGCTATCAGTGGCCCGCCACTCTTGGAGCCAACCACAAACGGTTCGATGTATTGGTCCGTCAAATCGGGATGTGTCTTCCTGAATGCCGTGATGGCTTCGGTGGCACTTGCAAAGCAGGGGGCCTGTCCAAGGACATGGGTCTTCCAGCCTCTTTCCACCATCGCCCAGTCGGCTTGATATCGATCCATGGTTACCAGCATGCGCCCCCCCCCACTGGCAATGGCGTAGTCCCCCATCATTTTCAAACGAGACTCCAGAGGGGTGATATAGTCCAACGCACTTCTGGCGCCCACATCACGCCCGTCAAGAAGGGCATGGACCCTGACTTTCGGCACCGCAGACTTATGGCAAGCCTCGAGCATGGCATCAAGGTGCCGTATGTGTGAATGCACATTGCCATCGCTGACCAACCCGATGAAATGCAGGGTGCCACCTTTGCAGGCTGCAAGGGCCTCTTTCCAAGCCTGGCTCTTGAAGAGATTCCCCGAGATGATGGCCTCATCGACAAGCTTGGCGCCCTGTGACACCACGCGCCCCGCACCCAGGGCATTGTGGCCCACCTCACTGTTGCCCATGTCCTCGTCGGAGGGCATCCCGACAGCGGTGCCATGGGCCCGCAGGAGAGTCCAGGGATGGTCCTGTCTCAGGGAATCAAGAACCGGAGTCTTCGAAAGCGTGACCGCATTGGAATCGGCATGAGGAGCAACTCCAATGCCATCCATGATGGCCAAGACCAGGGGGCCCTGTGTCCAACGGCCCTGTGACAGCTTGTCCAACGACCTCATGGTTGGATTTTACCTGAGCTCCCAAATCGTAGGAGTCCATAGACATAAGAAAAGTCCGAAAGTCTTGGCATCGCCAAGGAAAGAACGGGAACCTGAAAGTGGCGACTCACCAATGCCAGGATTCCCCATCCAAGGAGCGAATAAGACAGCGTGCTGGCCAAGGCCACCCCAGCCAATCCGATGGACTCTACGCAAACCAAGTTGACGGCGATATTCAAAAGGAGGGACAAGAGGGCCAGTCGCACAACATGCCTGGGGGATCCGTAGGCATACAAGACCTGGGAAAGAACCTGCAAAAGGTTGAACATCAGGATACCGGGCATGAGCCAGAGCATGGGGACGTAACCCTCCCGCGAAAAGACCGCTCCGGCCAGTGAGAGGACCCAAGAACCCGCCAGGGCCAAGACCACTAGGTAGACCGTCGAGAAAGCCATCGAAATACGCAAGACTCGTCCAGCGGTCTCGGCTCCACGACCGGAAATGCTTTGCTGAAGAACAAGAGAGCTCATCGGCCTGCTGACAAACCACGCCGCCTCCAGGTATGCGACGACAACGGAATAAATGCCATTGTCTTCAGGATCGAGGAATCGTTGGATGATCCACGTATCGATCCTTCGGTTGAGATACAGCAGAAGAAAGGCCAGATGGATGGGCCCCCCCATGCGCAAGAGTGAAAGACACACAGTGAATGAACCCTTCATCGAAAAGGGAAGAAGGCCGCGGATCATCAGGACCATCAGGATGCCTGCCAAGGCATACGATAGGGGATAGAGCCAAATCACTCGAATGAGGCCCACGGAATCATCCAGGGGGAGCATCCCTCCCCATAGCATGCCAAAAAGTGACACACAAAAAATCAGAGGCTGCAGCACCTTCACTAAGTTGAAGCGGACAAAGGAGGAGACCCCAAGAACCGCATTCATCAAGGCATCATGACCCACTTGAAAGGGGATGAGCCAGAGAGCCGGGACGATATAGGCCATGGGTACATTCGGCAAAATCGCATCCCACATGGCGAAAGCCCTGTCCGTTGACAACAACAAGACAATCGACAGACAAATACAGACATACAGGAGAAGGGCGCCAAGGAATCCTTGGCGAATGTGCGCATCACGACGCGAACCGATTGCTGATGCTGTGTCGATGCCAAGTTTGATGAACAACATCAATGTGGTTGCCGGCAAAAGAGCTTCGGCAATATGCCCCTTTCCAGCCGCGCCAAAGTGCCTTGATACAACGAAAAGAGAAGCCAATGAAAGGAGTGAATTGACTCCCTTGACCGACAACCCGGAAACCCAATTGTTCATGGAATGACAAAAAAAGCCACAACCGCACGAGGCGGCTGTGGCTTTTCGGATACAAGTCTTATCACTCGGTCGGTGTCGTGTCTTTGGAATCGTCAGATGAATCTGTCTGGCCCGAATCCTCAACTCCTTCTTCACCGGAAGAAGAAGATGGCTGGCCATCATCCGATGGTTTGGCAGAGGATTCTTCTTCGGTCTTTACGGGAGCCTGCTCCATAGCCTTCTCGGAGGCTTTGGGTTGTGCTACCGCAGCAGGAGCCACGGCCTTGGACTCAGGGAGGAACACAATGTCCACCCTGCGATTGGCATTGCTGCCCTTCTTGCCATTGTCTGCCACAGGCCTGTACATCGCATATCCGGCCACTGAAATCTTTTCTGGAGGAACGCCGTTGTCCAGAAGAACACGGAGTACGGCCAATGATCGGTTACAACTGAGTTGCCAGTTGTCTTTTGAATGGGACAAGGTGGCAGGATTCTTGATGGGTTGGTTGTCGGTATGACCATCAATACGAAGAGTTCCCGGAGCTGTCTTCAACTGCACAGCAAGGTCGGAAAGACTCTTGCGGCCTTGGGGTGACACGGTGATCTCTCCAGGGTTGAACAGGAGCGTGTTGGCAATCTGCAATGTGCCCTCTCCACGTTCATTAACACTGAACTTCAGCCCTTCAAGGTCTTTGACTTTGGCCTCAAGATCATTGATCCAACGGCTGTTGATCGATTCAACCTCCTGGTGCGTGTCGGAGATCGAGCGCATGAGGTTAAGCTCATTGCGCAAGCGGTCAATCTCCTGCTGTTGAGATTGAACTTGACGACCGAGGTACAGGTTCTCACCTGAAACCTTGTCGTATTGCCCTTGTGAGATACATGCCGATGTGAATGAACACACGGCCGCCAGAATGATTCGCGACTTCATGAGTGCCCCTTTTTTTTCTTCTCTCTTGTTGAAGCGTCAGACACCTAAGCAGATGTCTATAACTACTTCACCATGATCTTATCAAATCTTCCGTTGCCGGGGCTCGACTCGGAAGCAATCCCACCACCCTTGGGAATCCAAGAGTCATTCTTAGCCGTACTCTTGAGATATTCCGGAACATAATCCTTCATTAATCCAGAAACAGGGAATCCTGTGTAGAGAACGCTGATCAGCGCCACGATCATCATGATCATCCAGATCACATCATTTTCCTTGCGAACCGCGATGCGACCAACTGGCGCTGCAGCTGATGCCGACAACATCCCATCGCCCATGTCTGCAGTGACATCAATGGGGTCAGTGATGGCAATTTCACCTGTCACATCATTTTCAAGTTCGAAATCTGAAGTCACTTCACCTGTCGGAGCAGAATCGGGGAACAAATTGTCGTCGCCGATATCCAATGTTTCATTACCCAAGTCGAGCTCTTCAGTGGCCCCGGTGTCTGAATCAAGGGCTACAGTGTGAGTGGCGTCAGCAGCATCTGTGATCCCACTATCAGTCGCGGAATCGAGTGAAATCTCACTGAGCGTGGTTTCTGTTTTGGCATCATCCTCCAGGTCAGAGAGATCGATGTCATCGAGAGAAACATCTTCAAGGTCCACATCCTCGATTTCACCCTCCACATCGAGAGTCTTGTCTGAATCATCCTGAGTGTCGGAACCAGCGGTGGTGACCTCATCATCCATGGCAATATCACCACCTTCGAGGGAAACAGCATCAGAAGGCTCGGCTTCAACATCCAGACCACCAATATCAAGCCCATCGTAATCATCCGAAGTGGTCTCGGCCGGAGCGGCGTCGATCTCAAGATCATCCACATCGATGTCGTCATCAACAATCACGGTCGGAATTTCATCTTTGTGTGCCGCAGCATAGGCTTCGATCTCACGGCGTTTGAATGTGAAGGATCCACCAGCACTGTAAGCCTTGATCTGACCTTTGGAGATCAACTCCCTCAAATCCTTCTTATCAATGTTCAGAAGGGCAAGGCATTCGTTGAAATCAATCATGTCATCAGGCACGTCAGGCTCCTTGCAGATCCATGGTTACTTCGCGTTCTTCTCTTCCTCGGCCTTCTTGGCGTCTTCAATGATCTTCTTTACGGCAGACACAGTGCCATTTTCACCAAAGCATTGGTCCACTGAATCGAAGTACTTGGAAATTTGGAAATCATGGGAGATGTTGCGAGCGGAAAGCAGCTTGCATGCCGAGGGGCCCGCAGGATTGATGTCATACAGGAGGAACATTTCGTTGGCCGCATCCATGATGAGAAAAGCATGCGGAATTTGGGCACTGTTGGATTGCAAGGTCAACACTGTGGTCTTACCGCCCGAGCCCTTTACCTTGCCCTTAACAAAGGTGCTGAGCTCCTTATCTATCTCACTTTTGCTCATGTTCTTGAGCGTCTTTTTGTGGGAGATCCAGTCTTTGTCATTCTCATACAGGGACTTCACATAGGACGCGACGGCGCCCACTCTTGTGTCTTGGAGAGTCGTTGTGGCCTCAGAAGGATGCTCAGCCAAGAGCAGGTCATACGTGTAATTGCGGACGCCAATGAGCTTCAAGGCACCACTGCCTCTGGAATAGACCAGGATGTTGTGTTTATCGGCGTCCACAACTATGACATGATCCCCGTTGAGCAGGTAAACCGTTGTCGTGTTCTTCCCATCAAACAGCACATCGACACCAGCCTGGACTGGGCGTCCAACACCCATCAACCAAATCAAGACGCCGCAAACGAGCGCTGAAAAAGACATCCATGGCATATGGCGTTGCATCACCGGAGAGTCTACCAAATACTGCCTCACCAATGCCCTCCATCACCCACAATTTCCGAAACAATTCTCCGGGTGTAAAGTACGCCCAAGGTCGCCCCAGTGCTGGCCTGGACCCTGCATAGGGGGCTTCCCGCATCCCTCAGGGTTCTCAAGGCATCATGCACATTAGCCTTGTGCTGAAGTGTCGGGATTTGCCTAGCCAAACTCCCAGCCGTGCCGGACTCCGCCAGGAGGGCGTCATTGAGACTGACCACACCCACGATGAGTCCGCCATCCTGGGCATCCCGGACTAAAATCCTTTCATCCCCCCCCTCCAGAAACAAGGACCGCACTTCATGGTGGGGCGTGGTGGACACAATGCTTTTGACACGACTCAATGGCTCCATGAGCGCCGAGATGGGCAGGTGACTCAGTCCCATGATCCGCGACACGATTCTCGACGTATCGGACGAGGCCGTCACCTGGTCCTGGATCAGCCAATGGATGTGTTGAGGGGTAATCCCCAGATCATCGTTGCCGCCTTTGAACAGCATATGAAGAACTCTGATGAGCAGTTGGATGGCAAGATAAATCGGCAGTAGCAGTGTCTTGAAAATCACGAAGACACCCACCAATTTTGGCATCAAGGTCTTGGCGTGAACCTTGAACAGGCCCTTGGGATACACATCCCCCACAAGAAACATCACGGGGGCGAATATAGCGGCATCCAGGATGAAACGTGATTGCCCATGAAGGCCCATGACATCAAGCATGCTTTCAAAGCTCAGGGTCGCCGAATAAAGAAAGAGGTTATGTGCCACCAGACACAGGGCAACCAGCGATTCTTTCCTGGCCAGGAAGGCCACCATGAAACGCCCCGCACGGGACTTCCTGTCTTCCATGCTGGGCTTATAGGCATAAACCCCAATCTCCGAACCGGCAAAAAGGGCCGCCAGCAGGATCGAGAGCCACATCAGCCAGAAAAATTCCATCAGGATTCCTCCGTGATTTCGCCCCAGGAGATGTGGGCCCATTCCAGTCGCCTAGAACGGATTTCATCGACAGTGATCTCCATGGGTCCGATGACCACCGTCTCATGGTTGCGTGGCATATGGCCCAAATGCGCCAACACGGCGCCTCCCACAGTCAGGTATCCCCGTCCGTCAATGGATTGGCCGGTCTGGGATTGGAAATCTCGCAAAGTCATATGGCCTTGAACACGGCATGAGGACCCTCCTGTCCAAATCACCTGCGCAGAGGCCCCTCCGTAATCCTCGCTGAACTCCCCCACAATCTCCTCAAGAAGGTCCTTGTAAGCAATCAGGCCGGACACACCTCCATGTTCATCAATGACCAGTGCCGAAGTGATGCTTTCCCTCCTCATCCTGGCAAACACTGTGTCAAGTCGTGACTGGGCAGGGAACAAGTGCAGGGGACGCACAAGGACGGAAAGTTCGGTATCAGGCTTGGCGATCACATCCTTCAAAAGAACATGCCCCTGGATGTCATCAGGGACATGGGTATAGACAGGAATGTGAGATAGGCCGGAAGTACGGAAGGTCGACAAGATCTCCTGGCGTGTTGCCCCCATCCGGAGCATGATCATGGAAGCCCTTGGCACCATCACATCCTCAAGTGTCAGATAGCCGAAACGTAGAAGACCTCGGATCATCTGACCCTCGCCCTGGGGCAGCATGCCAGATCCGGAGGACTCATCAACCAGGCTCTCCAGTTCTTTCATCCCGATCGAGGGCGTGGAGCGTTCCTTAGGAAGGAAACGCGTCAGGATTCCCGCTATCGGCCCGAAAATGGCCATGAGCCATGACAGGGGGTACGCGACCATGTGGCTCCAGAAAAACGGCGTCCGGAGTGTGAGGATCTTGGGAATGACCTCGCCAAAGACAAGGAGCATTAGCAAGGGAAGGTAGATCGCCGCAGCTTGTTGGCCGAAATTGTCACTCGCCAACCAATCGCGCATGTATTCGGCCGACAACGAAAAATAGATGGTGTTCACAATCACATTGACAAAAATGATGGTGCCCAGCAGGGTGGTGGAATTCTGAAGGAGGTGAAGAACCTTGCGGCCCAAGACGGGCCGCTCGCGACGGAGCCTGCTGTGATGCACCGCACTCAATGAAAAGAGAGCCGTTTCCCCTGACGAGAGGAAAGCCGAAAACGCCAAAAGAAGGCCGGCCGACACCAGCAACGTGAGGTCAGTCATGCCCGCCCGACAGGAATTCAATCAACTTGTCCTTGATGATCTGCGGGTTGGCCTTACCCTGGGTCCGTTGCATGACCCGCCCCATCAGGCCATTGAGGGCATTGGCCTTGCCCGACTTGAAGTCGGCGGCCGCCTTGGGGAATTCACGGATCACCGAATGGCAATGAGCTTCCAACTCGGACGTGTCATCCACCTGCTTCAAGCCATGGCGCTGTATAACATCGGAAGCATCGGCGGATTCCTCAACCATCAACGCTAGAACCTGGCGCGCCACCCTCATGGAGAATTCCTTGCGTGTGATCATCCCCATCAGGTCAGAAAGCCTGGGCGTCGTGAGCCCCAGGGAAGCAAAGTCGACCTGCTTCGAATTCATGATCTCAAGGACTTCATTGGTCAGGAGGTTCCCGACAGAAACCGGGTCATGACCCAAATGGACCAGGGCATCGATGGCCCCGACAAGGTCAGGCCCCGCTTGGACAAGCACGGAGGCGTGGTAGGGTTCCAAGCCCAGGGCTTCACGCAACCGACGTTCAGCCGAACGCGGAGACTCATACAGAGGGATACGACTCATCAATGCGTCCGTGATATGGAAAGGCGGAAGGTCAGGCTCCGGGAAATAACGATAGTCTGCAAGCCCCTCCTTGGTTCGCTGGAGGACAGTCTTACCAGCCGCCTCGTCCCAGCCGAACGTGGCCTTTTTGGTGTTGTCCTTTGTGGCGCCTTTATTGACAAAATCGGAAAGCTGTCGAGACTCCTCGGCTTTGATGCACTCGCGGACCTGGCTGAAGGAATTGAGATTCTTGACCTCTGAAATGGCCGTAGCCTTGTTGAGTTCGGGGAATCTGAGATTGATATTGAGGTCACAACGCAAGCTGCCTTCCTGCATCTCGCAATCACTGACACGGAGATGCCTCATCAAGAGGCGCAATTCCGATAGATAAGCATGGGCTTCGTCGGCACTGCGGATGTCGGGTTCCGTGACAATCTCGATCAAAGGAACCCCGGCCCTGTTGAAATCCAGCCAGCTTTCACCCAGGGAATCCTGGTGGGTCATTTTTCCAGAGTCTTCCTCAATGTGGATCCTTTGCAAACGGACGTTCCGCATGCCCCCACCCGTGGCGGGGATCTCAATCCCCCCCCCTTTGGCAATCGGGTGGAAAAATTGAGTGATTTGATACCCCTTGGGAAGGTCGGGATAAAAATAGTTTTTCCTGTCGAATGACGTGTTACGGTTGACCTCAGCACCCAGGGAACGCGCCGCAAGGATGGCCAAGCGGTAGGCTTCCGCATTAATGACTGGCAAGGCGCCAGGTTCGGCCAGGCACACAGGACAGACCAATGTGTTGGGCTCAGCATGAAAATCATTCGGGCAGGAACAGAACATCTTCGTGCGCGTACGCAATTGGAGATGCACCTCAATCCCCACCACCAGCTCGTACCGAGGCTCAGACATCTCGAGGCCTCGACGTGAAGGGATGAGCCGCCTCCCAGGCGGCCGCAATGGAAAGAAGGCGCACATCGTCCCCCTGGCGTCCGACAAACTGCAATCCCATCGGAAGGCCACGGTCGTCAACACCACAGGGCACCGAGAGGGCCGGTATTCCTGCCAGGTTGGCACAGACAGTGAACTGGTCACTGCGGTACATTGAGATGGGGTCTTTCGTTTTGGAGCCCAACTCGAAAGCTGTGCTGGCAGTCGTCGGCGTCAACAAGACATCACAGATGTCAAACGAGGCATTGTGCTGGTCCTGGATGAGCTTTTGAACTCGACGGGCTGTGGTGTAGTAGGCATCGTGATATCCGGCACTCAACACGTGGGTCCCCAACAGGATGCGCCTGATGACTTCGCTGCCAAAGCCACGTGACCTGCTTTCATCGTACATGGCCTCCAGAGTTGGTGCCGCATGACGAAGGCCATACCTGACACCATCGAAGCGAGCCAGGTTGGCGGACGCCTCCGCCACAGCCACGATGTAATAAACGCTCAACCCCCTGTCGAAATCGGCCATCGGCACCTCAACGACCTTGGCGCCTTGCGAGACATACCAGGACAACGTTGCGTTATAGGCCTGGAGTATCTCAGTCTGAACACCTTCAAGAAATCTTGTAGGAAGAACACCGATGCGTAGGGATCCTGGGTCCACCTTTTGGGTAGACCAATTTCTTGGGCCCTCAATGGATGTGCTGTCACGGGGATCCAACCCTGTCATGCAACCCATCAGCGGGAACAGGCACGAGACGGAGCGGGTGAAAAGGCCGATTTGGTCGAGAGATGAGGCAAAGGCCACAAGGCCGTATCGCGAAAGCAATCCGTAGCTGGGCTTGTAGCCCACCACACCGCAAAAGGCCGCAGGCTGACGGACACTGCCACCCGAATCTGAACCGAGAGCGACTGGCACAGTGCC